>JAJAZD010000219.1 GCA_026785945.1 Pseudonocardia sp.
GGGGGGGGGGTTGTTTTTTTTAACACGCCCGGCGCGCGGGGGGGGCCGCGCGGGGCCCCCCCCCCCGCCGCGGTGCACCCACCTGACCGACCCGGGCAGCGGCTGCTCCTCCGCCGCGTCGGCGACCTCCAGGAACGCGAGTGCGGGCACCCCGCCGGGCAGGGCGTCGAGGACGGTCGCGACGGCCGGGAGTGCCGTCTCGTCACCGATGACGACGTGGAAGGCGGCGTCCGGGTCGGGGACGTAGCGTCCACCCGGTTCGGAGACGCCCACCCACGAGCCGGGCCGCGCGTCGCGAGCCCACGCGGCGCCGGGTCCGTGGCCCGCGTGCAGCACGAAGTCGACGTCCAGCTCGCCTGTTCCGGCGTCGAACCGCCGGACGGTGTACGTGCGGATCGCCGGGCGCGCCTCGCCGGTCGGCCACAGCGGCCCGCCCGACGTCGCGCGTGGGACGGCGGGCCGCTCCTGCCCGGGCACGGGGAAGAACATCTTGATCCGCCGGTCGGGGCCGTCACCCCCGAAGCCCACGAGCTCGTCGCCCCCGAGCGTGACGCGGACCATCCGCGGGGTGACCCGGGCGCTGCGTCGAACCTGGAGCAGCCGTGGCGCCGTCGTACTCATTCAGACGATTGTGCCGCCCGCAGGGTCGTACGTCGAAATCGTCGCCGGAACCGTCGCCGGATCGGCGTCAGGCACGCACGGGTGGCGAGGTCGCCAGCCCGTGCCACACCAGGTCCATCAGGTATTCCGTGGCCTGCTCGCTGCTCACGTCGCGCACCTGAGCTCGCCAGATGGCCAGCCGCTCGCACGCGCCGACGATCACCTGGGCCCAGCCGGCGAGCTGCTGCGGGTCCGCCCCGGGCGACTGGGCGGCGAGCAGGGTGGCGATGAAGTCCGTCTGCTGCGCGCGGATGCCCTCCAAGGCCTCACCCGCGACCGTCGACTCGGAGTAGAGCAGGGCCCAGGCGGGCTCGTGACGCTCCAGGTGGTCGAAGAAGGCCGTCGTACCACGGCGCAGCATGTCCTCCGGCCCGTCTGCGGCGGCCGCGGCGGCGGTCGTCACCTGCAGCAGCTCCGCTCTCTCCCGCGCGATGCAGGCCAGCAGCAGGCCGTCCTTGGAGCCGAAGTGGGTGTAGAGCACGGGTTTGGTGACGCCCACGCGCTCGGCAACGGCGTCCATCGACGCGTTCTGGAGGCCACGCTCGGCGAGGACGGCGACCGCGGCGTCCAGGATTTGCTGCTCGCGCTCGAGGCGGCCGATGCGGCGGCGCGGCGTCCTGATCTCCACCGTCGGACCCTACCGCAGGAACTTACCTGTGGTAACTTACCGCCGGTAGAGTTCCGGCCAGGTTCCGTACGGCCATCGGGAGGACCAGTGACCACGACCATCGTGGACGTCGCCGTCGTCGGCAGCGGGTTCGCCGGGCTCGGTGCCGCCATCCGGCTGACGCAGGCCGGGCGTGACGTCGTCGTGCTGGAGAAGGGCGAGACGCTCGGCGGCACGTGGCGTGACAACACCTATCCGGGCTGCGCGTGCGACGTGCAGTCGCACCTGTACTCGTTCTCCTTCGCCCCCAACCCCCACTGGACTCGCCGATTCGCGCCGCAGCCCGAGATCCGCGCCTACCTCGAGGACCTCGCCGACCGCTACGGGCTGCGCGCCCGCATCCGGTTCGGCGCGCACGTCACGGGCGCGGAGTGGGACGGTGCGCGCTGGACCGTCCGCACCGCCGACGGGGCGACCGTGAACGCGCGTGCCGTGGTCTGGGGGACAGGTGCCCTGCACCAGCCGTCGATCCCCGACATCCCCGGACTCGACGGGTTCACCGGTGCCGCATTCCACTCCGCGCAGTGGGACCACGACCTGGATCTGCGTGGCAGACGCATCGCGGTGGTCGGGACGGGGGCGAGCACGATCCAGTTCGTGCCGCGGATCCGGGCCGCCGCGGCCTCGCTCACGGTGTTCCAGCGCACACCCCCCTGGGTGCTGCCCAAGCCCGACGGCGAGATCCCGCCCCGGCTGCGGCGCCTCTATGCGCGGTTCCCGGCCGTGCAGAAACTGCAGCGCGCCCTCGTGTACGCCCGCAACGAGAGCCTCGTGGGCGGGTTTCTCAAGCCCGGCCGGTTGACGGTGGTGGAGCGGTTCGCCCGGTCCTACCTCGCCCGCACCTTCGCCGACCGTCCCGACCTGCTGGCCAAGCTGACTCCCGACTTCATGATCGGCTGCAAGCGCATCCTGCTGTCCAACGACTACTACGACGCGCTCGCGAAACCGGGCGTCGAGGTGGTCACCGAGAAGATCGTGCGTGTCACGCCCACCGCGGTGGTCACGGCCGACGGTGTCGAGCACGAGGTCGACACGATCATCTTCGGCACGGGTTTCAAGGTCGCCGACAACCTGTCGCAGGTGACGGTCACCGGGCGTGACGGCGTCGAGCTCAACGACGTGTGGCGCGGCGGCCGGGAGGCGTTCCTGGGCACGATGGTCGCGGGCTTCCCGAACTTCTTCGTGCTCACCGGCCCGAACACCGGCCTGGGCCACAGCTCGATGATCTACATGATCGAGTCGCAGCTCAACTACGTGCTCGGAGCCCTGCGCGTCCTCGATCAGCACGGTGCGCGGGCCATCGACACCCGCCGCGACCGGCAGGACGCCTTCAACGCACGGATCCAGGCGCGCCTGGAGCGCTCGGTGTGGACGCAGGGTGGCTGCTCGTCCTGGTACCTGGACGACGACGGACGCAACCGCACCCTGTGGCCGGACTACACCTTCGCCTTCCGCCGTCGGACGAGGAAGGTGCGTCCGGCCGACCACGAGCTGGTGGGGTGGGCGCCGGTGGTCACTGAGGGGTGGTCACTGAGGGGTGGTCACTGTGAGGGCTGGGGCACCCCGCACTCGATCTTCGGGTTGACCCCGACGTAGTTCAGGGGCCCCGCCACGATGGTGACGAGGATCGTCCCGAGCTCGGCGCAGTTCACCTGGGTGTCGCCGGAGAAGTAGCTCCGCTGATACGCGGCGAACGAGCCGATCAGTAGCCAGACAACCACGAGTATCGCGCCGGTCCGCATGTGCTGCCTCCGTGTGAATTCATGTCGAACTCGGGTCGAGTTGGACTCCGAGCCGGAGGGAAACTAGCGCGGAGCGCGCCCACCATCCGGATGGGACGGACCTTCGCGGATCAGGGCGGTCCCGTCCCATCCGGACGGTGGGCGAATGCGCACGTGCGTGCCGCCGAATGCGACCGCCTCACGTCGAGAGGGTGTCTACGCCCGCACTCCGTCACCCGGGCGGATCGGGTCCACGGGGATACCGTGCGGTGTGCCCGATGTGTACGCGATCCCGATGACGACGCGGTTCCGGGGCATCACCGTCCGCGAGGGGATGCTGATCTCCGGGCCGGCCGGGTGGGGTGAGTTCTGCCCCTTCCCGGAGTACGACGACGGGGAGTCGGTGCCGTGGCTGGCCGCGGCACTGGAGGCCGCCGAGGTGGGCTGGCCGGAACCCGTGCGTCACAGCGTCCCGGTGAACTGCATCGTCCCGGCCGTGTCCGCGGTGCGCGCACATGCGATCGTCACGGCGTCGGGCTGCGCCACCGCCAAGGTCAAGGTGGCCGACGCTGCGGGCTCCCTGCCCGCCGACCTGGAACGTGTCGCTGCGGTGCGCGACGCGCTCGGCCCCGGCGGCGCGGTCCGGGTGGACGCGAACGGGCGTTGGGGCGTCGACGATGCCGTCGCCGCGATCCGCGCGCTGGACCGTGCGGCGGGCGGCCTGCAGTACGTCGAGCAACCGTGCGCGACGCTCGACGAGCTGGCCGCCGTGCGCCGCCGGGTGGACGTGCGGATCGCCGCGGACGAGTCGATCCGCCGCGCTGAGGACCCGCTGCAAGTCGCGGTTGCCGGCGCTGCCGACATCGCCGTGCTCAAGTGCGCCCCGCTGGGTGGGGTGCGCCGCGCCCTGGCCGTGGCGCAGGCGTGCGGGTTGCCGTGCGTGGTGTCCTCTGCACTGCAGACGAGCGTGGGGCTGGCGGCGGAGATCGCGCTCGCCGGAGCGCTGCCGCAGCTCGACCTGGCGTGCGGCCTCGGCACCGTCGCCCTGCTCACGGCCGACGTGGTCGACATGCCGCTGCGTCCGGTGGGCGGCCGGCTCGAGGTTCCCCGACGCGCGCCCGACCCGACCCGCCGCGCCGAGGTGGCGGCCGACGCCGAACGCACGCACTGGTGGGACGCACGGTTGGCGCGGGTGGCAGCCACGGCGTGAGGCCGAGTGGGGGGCGCCGGGTGGGGCGGCGCGGTCGTGCTCCCGGTGTTGGGTTCGTGCGCCCCGGCGAGCGGGGGCGCGGGGCCGGTTGGGGGGCGTGGCGCCGGTTGGGGGGCGCGGGGCCAGATGGGGGGCGTCAGGCCGGTTGGGGGGCGCGGCGGTGTGCCGGGTCGCGGCTGGAGGTTGTTGCCCTTAGCGTCCTGATCATGGCTGTGGTGGTGGTCGGTGCCGGGATCTGCGGGGTGGCGTGCGCGGTGGAGGTCGCCGCGGCCGGTGTCGCCGTGCGGATGGTGGAGCGGGGCCGCACTGTCGGCGGGCGCATGGCGACCCGGCGCATCGAGGGGCGGCCGGTGGACCTGGGCGCCGCGTACTTCACCGTCCGGGACGCCGAGTTCGCCCGCGTCGTCGAGACGTGGCGGGCGGCGGGGCTGGCGCGGCCGTGGACCTCGGAGCTCGCCGTGCTCGGTGACGGGGAGCGGGGCCGTTCGGAGGGTCCGGTGCGCTGGGCGGCCCCGGGCGGGCTGCGCAGCCTCGTCGAGGATCTGGCCGCGGGCACCGGTGTCGAACTGGAACACGAGGTGCGCGGCGTCGGCCCCGGACCGGTGGTGGACGGTGAGCCCGCCGACGTCGTCGTCCTCGCGATGCCCGATCCGCAGGCGCTGCGACTGCTCGATCCCTCCTCACCCGCCGCGGCGGAGCTCGCCGGCCGGGAGTGGAACCCGGTGATCACCGTCGCCGCGGGCTGGGCCGACCGTCAGTGGCCCGAGCTGCCGGCGGCGTTCGTCAACGAGCATCCGGTGCTGTCGCTGGTCGCCGACGACGGGGCCCGTCGCGGCGACGGCGCCCCCGTGCTCGTCGCCCACACCACTGCGGCGCTCGCCCGCGACCACCTCGACGACCCCGACAGCGCGATCCCACCGGTGCTCGACGCGCTCCGTGAGCTGCTCCCGCTGCGCACCCCGGCGCTGTGGACCCACGCCCACCGCTGGCGCTACTCGGCCCCGGCCCGGGACCGCGACGCACCGTTCCATCTCGGCGACGACGGGATCGCGCTCGCAGGCGACGGCTGGGGCGCGGCGCGCGTCGAGACGGCGTGGCGCTCGGGCACCCTGCTCGGACGGGCGGTCGCCGCTGCGCTCGGAGCGGGTTGACGCGGTTCGGTTCCAGGCGGGTGCGCACCGCGCCCAGGCGGTGGTCGGGCGGCGCCGTGCGGGCTAGCGTCGCGGCATGACCGTGCCCGATGCCGTGCACCTCCCGCCCGACCTCGTCGCGGCGGTACCGCGCCGGTACCTGCTCACCGACCTCGACACGGTCCTCCCGTACTCCCACGACGAGGCGGAGTGGGCCGATCACGGCCGGCCGCTCGCCGTCGTCCGGCCGGGGACCACGGCGGAGGTGGCGGCGGTCGTCACGGCCTGCGCCCGGCACGGGATCCCGGTGGTCCCGCGCGGCGCGGGCACGGGCCTGTCCGGTGGCGCCAACGCCGTCGACGGCTGCGTCGTGATCTCCACCGAGCGGATGCGCGACATCGTCGAGATCGACGTCGCCGAGCGCCTCGCCGTGGTGCAGCCCGGGGTGGTCAACGACCACCTCCGCGCGGCCGCCGCCGAGCGCGGCCTGTGGTATCCGCCGGACCCCGCGAGCTCACCCTGGTCGACGATCGGCGGGAACGTCGCCACCAACGCGGGCGGCCTGTGCTGCGTCAAGTACGGGGTGACGCGGGACTACGTGCTCGCGCTGGAGCTGGTCACCGCGGCGGGGCAGGTCGTGCGGGTCGGGCGGCGCACCGCGAAGGGCGTCGCCGGCTACGACCTCGCCGGGCTGATGGTCGGCTCGGAGGGCACGCTCGGCGTGATCACCGAGGTCACGGTGCGGCTCCGTCCACTTCGGACGACGTCGCCGCGCACCGTCGTCGGGTTCTTCGACACCCTCGCCGACGCCGGGGAGGCCGTCGCCCGGGTCACCGCGCGCGGGCTGGAGCCGTCGGCGTTCGAGCTCATCGACCGGGTCTGCCTGCGCGCCGTCAACGCCTGGAAGCACACCGACCTGGGTGCCGGGGCCGACGGGCAGGACGCCGCCGCGCTGCTGCTCGCCCAGACCGACCTCCCCGAACCGGCGGCCCGCCACGAGGCCGAGGCGATCCACGCCGAGTTCGTCGCGGCCGGGGCGCGCGACGCGCTGCTGTCCACGGACCCCGTCGAGGCCGAGGCGCTGTTCGACGCGCGCCGGCTCGCCTACCCGGCGCTGGAGCAGCGCGGCGAGGCGATGCTCACCGAGGACGTCTGCCTGCCCCGGGGCCGACTGGCCGAGATGCTCGCCCGCGTGGAGGCGATCGCGGCCCGGCACGACACGCTGATCGCCACCGTCGCCCACGCCGGGGACGGCAACCTGCACCCCCTGATCCTCACCCCGCACGGTGACGACGCCGCGAGGGTGCGCGCGCAGGCGGCGTTCGACGACATCGTGGACGCCGCACTGGCGCTGGGCGGCACGGTGACCGGCGAGCACGGCGTCGGGCTGCTCAAGCGGGCCGGGATGGCACGGGAGCTGGGCCGAGACGTCGTCGCGATGCAGCGCGCGATCAAGGCCGCGCTCGACCCGCAGGGCATCCTCAACCCCGGCAAGGTGCTGGGTTGACCCGGGTGACGCCGCTGCTGCCCGCACTGCTCGACCCGCCCGACCGCCTCGCCCTGCGGTTCGGTCCGGACCGGGTCACCTGCGCGGAGCTCGGTTACCCCGCGCTGGCCGGCGCCGCGGGCGCGCTGGCCGCCCGGCTGGGCGGCGCCACGCGGGTCGCGGTGCACGCGACCCCGACCC
>JAJAZD010000220.1 GCA_026785945.1 Pseudonocardia sp.
CCGCTCGGCGGGCGCGGCCGCGGGCGACTTCATCGCCACCCGCCGCGGCGCGGTCGGCGCACCGGCACGCACCCGGCTGACCGAGGCGCAGCGGCACCTGCAACTGGCCGGCAGCGGGAACGACCCGGTCGCCGCGCTGGGAGAGGCGCAGCGGGCCGACGCGCTCGCGCAGGAGGCGCTGGGGCTGGCGCAGTCGGACGTCTCGCAGTGGTCGGGTCCGTCGGGTGGAGGCGGCCGGGGCGTCGACCTCGGCAGTCTCGTGCTCGGCGGCATCCTCTCCGGCGCGATCGGCGGCGGCGGTGGCTACCGGGGCGGGGGCCGCTCAGGCGGGGGCTTCGGCGGCGGCTTCGGAGGTGGCGGGGGCTTCGGAGGTGGCGGCGGCGGGCGCTCGCCCGGCAGCTTCGGCGGCTCCGCGAGCCGCGGCAGGCGCGGTGGGGGCGGGCGCTTCTGACCCGGCGGGTCCCACCGGGCGGCGTCGGGCCGCCGGGGACCTTCCGGCTCGGCTCGGCTCGGCGACCAGCACCCGCCCGCGCCGTCGACCAGCGCCTCCGGCACGGGCGGCATCTACAGGTCGGCCGGGCCCTCCTGAACGATCATGCCGAGCTGGTCGGCGACCGCTCCCATCACGTCCTGAACCGCGACGGTGTCCACCAGCGGCATGATCGCGCTCTCCGACCGCCCCGCTGCCACGCACTCGGTGACCTCGACCAGCTCGTGGGTGTAACCGGCCCCGGTGCGGGGCAAGGTGATCTCCATCGGATCGTGGCCGGTCCGGTGCAGGACGACGGTGTCGGGATGGTGGAAACGCGGGAGCACGTCGATCCATCCCGCCGTCCCGAAGATCCGCGCCTGCCCGGGCGTGGCGCAGCGCAGCGAGGAGAACAGCGAGGCGCTGCGACCGTCGGGGAAGCCCAGCTGAACGGCCTCCTCGACGTCGACACCCGACTGGTCCAGCACCCCGTGCGCGGTGACGCTGTCGGGGATGCCGAGCACCATCTGCGCGAACGAGATCGGGTAGACACCCAGGTCGAACAGGGCGCCGCCGCCGACGGCCGGGTTGTAGAAGCGGTCGGTGGGATCGGTGGGGTGGCGCACCCCGAGATCGGCCTGCACGGCCTCCACCTCACCGAGCGCGCCGTCGGCGATCAGCTGCTGAACCCGCACGATCAGAGGCTGGAAACGTGTCCACATCGCCTCCATCGCGAACAGGCCGGTCTCGGCGGCGACGGCGACGATCTCCCGGGTGGCGGCCGGCGTGACGGTGAACGCCTTCTCCACCAGCACCGCCTTCCCGGATCGCAGCGCGGCCAGCGCCACCGCCCGGTGTTGGGGATGCGGGGTGGCGATGTAGAGGACGTCCACACCGTCGTCGTCGACGATCGCGCGGTAGGAGCCGTGGGACCGCGCGATGCCGTGCTCGGCGGCGAACGCCGCCGCCCGCTCGGCCGACCGTGACGCCACCGCGACGACCTCGGCGCCGGGCACGTGCGGGAAGTCCCGCACGACCTTCGACGCGATCCGGCCCGGACCCACCACTCCCCAGCGGACGCTCATGGCGCCCATCCTGACCGGTTGGTGCGGTGCGGACCTATCGGGGTGGTCGGCCGGACCCGCCGCCGAAGTCATCCGGTGAGACTCCGTCGAGGAACTCCCGGAAGTCCTGGAGCTGCTGCTCGGGTGGGGCGTCGGTGCCGTCCGGGAACAGATCGGTGATCGGCTGGCCGACGTCGTCGAGGATCGTCGCCGCCACCCCGATCGGCAGTCCCTCGCGCACGGCGATCGCCAGCGCGTCGCTGGGGAGGACGCCCAGCCGCGCGTCGGCGTCGAAGACCAGCTCGGCCGAGAAGATCCCGTCGGTCAGCGCGGTGATCTCCACCCGGTCGAGGCTGCGGCCGAGCTGCGTGACGACCGACCGGAGCACGTCCTGCGTCAGCGGGGTGTCGCCCTCCTTGCGCGCCCCGGCGGAGATCACCTCGGCCTGGGGTCGGCGCAGGAACACCGGCAGGCACCGGTCGCCGTCGACCTCCCCGAGCAGCAGCACCGGCTCCCGGGTCCGCACGTGCACGACCAGCCGCAACACCCGCATCGTCCGCATGGCCCGCTCCTCACACCGCCTACGCTGATGGTCTCGGTCTCTCGCCATCCAGTCTGCGGCACGGGTCAACCGATCACGAGGAGCATGTGGTGGAACAGGTGGACGAGGCAACGGTGGCCGGCCTCTACCGCAAGTACGCCACCGATCTCGCCGCGGTGATCGAGCAGCAGCGCGCGTTCCTGGCCGACCACCGCCAGGTGACCCCCCAGCTCGACGACATCGAAGCCGAGATCACCTACCTGCTGCTGCGCGAGTACCGGCCCGCCACGGTGATGGAGCTCGGCACCTTCCACGGCTGGTCGACGACCTGGCTGCTCAGCGCCCTGCGGGACAACGGAACCGGCCGTCTCCACTCTTTCGACAAGATCGACAACGTGGAACGCAACGTCCCGGCGGAGCTGTCGGCGGGCCGCTGGTCGCTCGTCCGGGGCGACATGAGAACCGGCCTCTCGCAGGTGCCGACCGAGGTCGGCCATCTGTTCGTCGACGCCGACCACGGCCGCCGGTTCGCCCGGTGGTACCTGGAGCACCTGTTCCCGCTGATGCCGGCGGGCATTCCGGTCAGCGTGCACGACGTGTTCCACGGCCGACGAGTGCGCGTCTGGTCCGAAGGCGCCGAAGTCGTCGCCTGGCTCCGGGAACGGGACGTTCGGCCGTTCAGTGCGTCACGCAGCCACTCACCGGCGACGTTCCGAGCTCTGAACCGGGTGCGCGACGAACTCGGCCTCACCGGCGCTCGCGGTACGGGGGCGAACCCGATGATCTTCTTCACCCTGCCGTGACGGGAGCCTCCTTCTCCAGGCGGAGCGGGAGCCCGAACATCGGGAACAGGTGCGCGGTGTCGAGAAAGGAGTTGAATCCGACGATCTTCTCGCCGGAGAACTCCAGGAGCTGCAACGCCCACGCCTCGTGGCCGCCGTCCGCGCCGGCCCGGTACTGCCCGAACGCCGGCAGCCCGTTGGCCATGGTCGGGAGCAGGCGCGAGCCCGCACACTCCGCACCCGGCCCGCTGAGCCACGCCCGTACCTCCGAGGGGCCCTTGATCCACAGGTCGTAGGGCGGCATGGACAGCACGACGTCCTCGTGCAGCAGCGCGACCAGCGAGGTCATGTCGTAGGCCTCGAAGGCGGCCGAGTAGCGGTCCAGCAGCGACTGCTGGTCGGCCTCGACCACGGGGGCAGGCCCACCGGCGGAGAGGTCGTGCGAGGCCAGGGTGGCCCGTGCGCGCTGCAGCGCGCTGTTGACCGACGCGACCGTGCCGTCGAGCAGCTCCGCGGTCTCCGCGGCGCTCCATTGCAGCACTTCCCGCAGGATCAGTACGGCCCGCTGCCGGGCCGGCAGGTGCTGCAGCGCGGTCATGAACGCCAGCCGGATGGTCTCGCGGGCCACGGCGACCTCGGCCGGATCACCCTCGGTCGGCAGGACGCGGCCGTCGGGGATCGGCTGGAGCCACGTGGCCTCGCCGTGCTCGGTGAGCGCCGCGGTCTCGACCGTACCCATGGGTCCGAAATCCATGGGGCGGGCACGCCGACCGCGGCCGTCCAGCATGGTGAGGCAGACGTTGGTGGCGATCTTGTAGAGCCAGGACCGCACGCTGGAGCGGCCCTCGAACTTCCCGAAGTTGCGCCACGCGCGCACCAGCGTCTCCTGCACGGCGTCCTCGGCGTCGAACGAGGAGCCCAACATCCGATAGCAGTAGCCGGTCAGCTCGGGCCGGTGCAGGGCCAGCTTCGGCTCCAGCTCACCGGTGCCCGGCACGGTTGCGGTTCCCGCCAGATCCGTCATCACACGTCTCCTCCGCTGTGCTCCTACCTGCTGTGTCGCACCCTAGCGAGCAGCACCGACAGAGTCGGGGCGATGGCCGTGGTCAAGGGATCACAGCGGGGTGGCAGTCGAGTTCAGCGGGGAGGTGCCGCAGTACACCGAGCTTCTGGAGGACAGCCGCCGGCACGACGCGGCCGCTCCCACGGAGCAGGAGCGGGAGCGGTTGGCGGTCGCACTGCGGCGGCATCTGGCCGACGGGCGGCTGGACCTGGAACAGTTCGACGTGCGGGTTGCGCAGCTGTACCGGGCGTCGACCCGCCGGGAGGCCCGCGAGGCGCTGGACGGACTACCGCTGCTGAACGCCGATCCGTCGGGTCCGACCGCACGTACGACGGGTAGGAGGCACGGCGAGACGCACCGGATCGCCCCGCACCGGGTCGCCACCGCCGAGGTCTTCCGAGATCCGAGCAGCGGACGGGTCATGCGCGTCCGGGTGGACCCGACCGACGGGTCCCGGCACTACGGCGACGCAGGCTGATCCGCCGGACCACCCGTCGCCGTCGGCCACCCGTAGCCTCGGGCCGTCATCCCGCGGGGGCGGCCACCACCTCGTCCCCGATGCGGACCCGGCCCGGCGCAACGACGGGACCTCCGACGGCGAGCAGCCCGTCACGCTCGCGGTGGATCCACCTGAGCACCTCACGGTCCTTCTCGATGCCGCCCGGTTGGGCTCGGGTGACCATGACGCAACGGGGCACCTGCTCGGTCAGCCGTACCGTCGCGTCCCCTATCCGGACCGCGGCACCGACCAGCTCGTCCTCGCCGCCGACGTCGAGCACGATGTTCGGCCGGAACCGCCGCATCGGGCGCGCGCCGATGGTGGCCGCGGACAACAGCGTGACGGTGAACCCGTCATGGAACGCCTGCGCGGAGCCCTCGAACGGCTGCCAGGAGTCCTCGGCCTCGGTCTCGATGTCCTCGGGATTCTCGTAGCGGCGGATTCCGACGTCAGGGGTCGCCTTGAGCTGGACGGGCTTGCCGAGCCACGTCGAGAGGGCGTCGTCGTCCTCGGCGACGGTGCCATCGGGCAGCGTGATCTCGACGTCGCCGTCCGGGAGCAACCGCGCGGAGGCCAGCAGCAGCTCCGGGGATCGGCGCGCCGTCATCCCGAAGCCCGCCTGCGTATCGAAGATCGCCCACTGCCGATCCCCCGCGAGCCCCTGCTCCGCGACCTCGGCCGCGTCGACCTGCTCGCCCTGCATGGACTTCACCGGGTACCGCCACAGCTCGGACACACGCATGATCATGATCCTTCTCGTCGACTACCCTCCGCGGACGGTATCCCGCGGACCGGCGAGCCGTACCTGACCGCTCGGACGGGATCGGACGCGACCCGGCGACAGGGACGAGGTCGGACCTCGCACGTGATCGTCGTTGTGATCACGGCTAGCCTGGGACGGCCGTAAGGGGTCGCGTGATGGAGGAGACCGTGGAGACGTCGGTGGTGTGTTCGTGTTGCGGGGAGCCACACGCCGGGTCTGAGGTGGTTCGCCTGGGGTGCCACCCCGATGTGGCCGTCTGTGGTGGTTGCGTCGACCGGATGTCGGCCAAGGTGCATTCCCGTCCCGGTGTGACGCCGATCTTCCCGGTGCGGGACATGACCGAGGCGCGTGAGTTCTGGGCGAGGACCGGTGTCGAGGTGGAGCTGTACGACTCCGGCTATGCCTTCGTGATGTTCGGCGGCTCCGAGATCGCGCATCTCGACCTGCGACCCGGCCTGGACGCGGAGCACAACCTCGCCGCCTGCTACATCCATGTCGACGACGCGAGCGCGTGGCATCAGCGCTGGCGCGACGCCGGCCTGCCGGTCACCGATCTGGTGGTCGAGCCGTGGGGAATGCAGGAGTTCAGCGTGCGGGACCCGAGCGGGAATCTGTTGCGGGTCGGTCGCAACGGCTGAGCTGACACCCGTTCTCCTGCGGTCGTCGGACGTGGTGGTGCAGGGTCACGCGGTGGTGCGCGCGGTGGTCAGCAACTCGAGTGAGACGTCCCAGAGTCGGGTGGCCGCAGCGGGGTCGAGGGCGTAGTCGCGCACCCCGTGGATGCCGTGGATGATCTCCGGGACGAGGTCGGCCTCATGGCAGTCCTCGAAGTACCGGCCGCCGATCCCGTCCAGCGCCGGCCAGGTCGCGAGCAGCACCGACGTCGCCGCACCCTGTTCCGGCGGTCTTGGCTGCCATTCCTGCCGCGACCACGGAGGCCTTCGTGGCGGCGAGCACGTCGGGATCCCAGTGGCGCTGCAGGTTGGTCCAGATGCCGCCGGGCATGAGCGCGTTCGCGGTGATCCCGTCGCCGGCCCAGCGTCGGGTGGCCTCGACGGCGAAGAGCACGTTGGCGGTCCTGGACTGCCCGTACGCCTGGCCCGGATCGTAGGGGCGCCGGTCGAAGAACAGGTCGTCGAAGACGGCCGGCGAGTTGCCGTGCCCGCTGGAGTTGACGGAGACGATGCGCGCCGACCCGTCGGCGGCCAGCGCTGCGTGCAGACCGAGCGCGAGCGCGAAGTGACCCATGTGGTTGGTGGCGAACTGCAGCTCCCAGCCCGGTGCGGTGTACGTCTCGGGCGTGGTCATGACGCCGGCGGCCGGAGAGAACGCCTCGCCCTTCTCCCGGCCCGTGCGCGTGCTCCCGCTGGTCGCGAGAGCGGCTAACAGCCCCGGGACAGCCGCCGCCTGTTGGCCAGTACCCGCCGGTGGACGGAGGCGACGGTCGTCCCGATGACAGCGGCGCCCGCCCGGGGTGACGACGTGGCGGCAGCTACCGCCGCCTGCGCGAGGACCTCGACCTTCTCTCGGCCCATGCGGGCGTACTCCCGCCGGTCGCGGGCACTGGGCGGCCACCCGCCCCGCACCATCCGCGCCGTCCGGTAGGCGATCACCTGCGGAGCCGCCCACGCGATCTCGCAGACCTGAATCCACGGCGAGAGCCGATCCGGACCGGGCGGCACCCCAGGTGAGTTGCGCCTTCTCGTCGGCATACCGACAGCGTATCTCGTGCCTCCGGTGAGTGGCCCGCGTCCGGCATCGACAGTTCCGCGTCCGAGATCTGGAGTTGAGGTGATGATGTCACTACAGAAAAGATGACGCTATACGATGCCTTGACCCTTGTTTCCGCCCGAGGGTGCGCGTGTTGTGAGGCAAGGCAACATCACCGCGACGCGCGGTAGAGCGCGTGACGGCCGAACCGCCCAATGGCCTTGCGTTAAGGCACCTGGCAAGCCGTCTACCTCCGCAAACACAGGACGTCACCATGCCGCTGGCCGTCCTAAGACAAGGCCATTGGCCGAACCGCCGGCACGTTGCTCGTGGCGCAGGGCGTCCACATCCGGGCGGTGCAGGAGATCCTGGGCCACTCCGACGTGCGGATCACCGAGGGCTACACGCACGTGGCATCGGAGATCGCACGGGACGCGGCCGCGCGGATGGGCCGGGCGCTGTGGGGTGCCGACGATGGCTGATCGACTCCTACGGCCCAGAGATGGCAGTTGCGTCCTGCCGCCTCGGGCAGCCATTCGTCGTCAGCGACGGTTTGGCTCGCCTCGATCCCGTAGTGCTCGAAGATCGTCACGACACTCAGACCAGCGGCCCGCAGGCCGTCGGGGAACGCGAGGCGTCCGAGATCGCGATCGGTAAAGAAGGTAGGGAGGTCGCTCGGCCGATCAGGCGGCTTCGGTGTGGACACGCAGCACACTCAGCAAGTCGTCGCGAGGAACGCCGTACTCCGCAGTCAGGCCATCGAGGTCGGTACCGGACTTGAATGCTGCGATCACCGTCTCCACCCGTACCGCGCCCCGAGCGAAGATCGGGATCCCGAACGACCGCTGTGGATCGACCACCACGTCCGCGTCGCCGTACTTCCTCAAATGGATGCGCTGCGCCCAACCGTCGTCGGCGAACTCGACGCGACGCAGGTAGCTGTCCACAACGTCGTTGAAGACTCGTTGCCCGTTGCGCACGACAACCAGATCCCGGGCGCTGCGAGCCTCCGGCGTATCACCCTCACGCTCAGCGAAGTCGAAGAGCAACTCCGCGCCGTCGGTGTAGAGCGACCGCGAGGCAAGAACATGCTCGATGCCCAGCTCGCGCTGCAAGAGATCAAGCGCCGGTCTGATCCGCTGCAAGGGCACTCCGGCCCCTCGGATCGCCGCCAGTGCATGACCCTCGGCCAGGCCGACGAACGGCACGCACACACCCGCATCGCCAGGGAGCGTGGTCACGATCGGCTCACCGGTCACCGGACGCCGACCTTCCGACCGGCGCAAATATCCCCGCGCCCACGTGCGGAACGTCGACGACGGCACGTCCAGATGCCGGGCAGCCTCCGACACCGAGTACAGCGGCACGCTGAAACGCTCATCGGTGGGCATGTGGGGAGTCTGCCACCATCACGGTCGCATCTCGTGGACGTTCGCGGGGTGCCGCAGCCACATCCGTCGGCGTTGGGGTGTGACGGCAAGTGCGGTGAACAGTGTGTTGCAACGCGCACCGAGTTCACGCTGAGCGACGCACGGTCGGTTCCACGACCGGATCGTGGAAGATCTCTGCAACGCGGCACAAGCCGCTGACCTGCAGAAGTGGAGCCGCCTTGGGGAGTCGAACCCCAGTCCTACGCATTACTAGAGCGTCGTTCGTTGAGTACGCCATGCGCAAGTGGTCTATCCGTGCACGTCAGTCGGTTCACGATGCTCATCGCCGAACACCGTGCGCCGCAGTACCTGCTGCGCGCCGCTGGCGCTCTCGCCTCGCGGCGTCATGGGAAAGCCCACGGCGCCACCCTGCGCCGCGAGCTGATCAACGTGCCGGCACGGATAGCGCACCGCGGACGCGACCGCGTGATCGTGCACCTGCCCCGCG
>JAJAZD010000221.1 GCA_026785945.1 Pseudonocardia sp.
ACCCAGACCGACGTGCACCACGCCGTGCCGGTGTACGAGGAGCTGCCGGGCTGGTTCGAGGACCTCTCGCCGTACCGGACGTTCGAGGAGCTCCCGGCCGAAGCCCGGGCCTACGTCCATCGCATCGAGGAGCTGACGGGTGCGCCGGTGAGCGCCATCGGGGTGGGCCCCGGCCGCGACCAGACCATCACCCGCGACGTCTGATCGCGGCACGATCCGCCCCGACGTGCCATGGGCTCAGACGGCGCACTCCTGGGTGTCCACACCCCGCGTCAGGGACGGTGCGGCCGCCACGGCGGCCGAAACCTGGTCGACCGTAAGGACGAACCCCGTCTCCGGGTCGTCCAGAGCGGCACCGAACACGACGCCGATGACCCGCCCGGTCGGGTCGATCAGCGGGCCACCGGAGTTGCCCGACCGCACGGTGGCCCGCACCGTGTAGACCTCCCGGGTGACCTCACCGCTGTCATAGATGTCGGGCCCGCGCAGCGGGATCTTCTGGCGTACGCGGGCGGGGGTCACGGTGAAGGGCCCGTCGAGCGGGTAGCCGAGCACGATCGCGTCCTCGCCGGGGTCGGCGGGCTGTGGCTCGAAGACCATCGGCTCGGCGTCGAGGTCGGGTACCCGCAACACGGCGACGTCGACCTTCGGGTCGTACAGCACCACCTCGGACTCGAGCTCCACGATCTGGCCCTGGCCGTCGACGATCTCGACGCCGGTGTCGGACGTGCCCGCCACGACGTGGGCGTTGGTGAGCACCAGCTCCTCGCCGATGACGAAACCGGTGCCCTCCAGCTGCCGGGAGCACGACGGGGCGCGCCCACGGACCTTCAGGATGCTGTCGGCGACGTCGATGACCGCCTGGTTGCCGGTCAGTGCGGCGTCGGGCGGCCCGACGGGGGTGACGGGGGTCTGGGCGAACGGGCTCAGGACGTCGGGCAGGCCCGTGTCGTTGAGCAGTTGGCGCAGCTCGCCCGGCAGTTGCTTGGCCGCGTCCGGCATCACGGAGTCGACGGCGCCCAGCACCTCCGAACCCCGGACGCCCGCGGCCAGCGCCGGGAAGCTCGCCGACGCGAGCGGCAGGGCGACGAGCCACGCGGCGAGCACGACGGTGACCGCCTGGAGCACGGAGCCGAGTGTCGAATCGACCCGGAGCGTCCGCTCGCCCCTGATCCGCTCGCGGATGTGGCGACCGAAGTACACCCCGGTGGTCTCGCCCAGGGCGACCAGCAGGACCACGACCACGATGCTGACGATGATGCGGGTGTTGGGGTTGTCGACACCGGCGGCCAGCAACGGAGCCAGCCGTACCCCGAGGATCGCCCCGCCGAGGACCCCGACGAACGACAGCAGCGCGACGGCCATGCCGTGGCGCCACCCGGACACACCGGCCACGAGCGCGAGCAGGATGACGATCACATCGACCCAGCTCATCGGACTCCCTCGCCGCGCTCGGTCGACCGTTCCTCCGGCGTCCCCCCGGACGTCACAGCGGACAGCTGTGTGGATGGTGCGCTCGCACGAGCCCTCAAGATCGGTTCACCGTCCCGGGCGCCTGTGTGCGCCCTCCCCCGAACACGATCCTGCGACCTCCTACCGGTGGGACCTTGCTGTGGACCACGCGTCGTCCAGATCCAGGACCCGCGTGGTGTTCCATGGTCGGGTCCACCCACCGAGATCCAACAGCGCGGAGAGTATTCCCCCTGTGAACCCCCACACGAGTAGCCCCGCCGCGGTGAACGCCGGGCCGACGTACCCGGACGGGTGTCCGACCTTCAGCCGGTGCGCGGGGTCCGCGAGATGCGCGAGCGGCACGCGCACGACGGCGGCCGTCTCACCCGCGTCGACCGCGCGCACGGCGGTGGGCTGTGCCCAGTGGGCCAGCACCGGCGTGACCACGAATCCCGACGGCGGCAGGTAGAGCTCGGGGAGCAACGCGAGCGGGACGACGCCCGACGGGTCGAGCCCGGTCTCCTCCTCGGCCTCCCGCAGGGCCGTCGCGACCGGGTCGGCGTCCTCGGGATCCGTCCCGCCACCGGGGAACGCGACCTGTCCGGCGTGCTCGCGCAACGTGATGGCGCGCTCGACGAGCAGGACATCCGGCTCGCCCGTCCCGTTCTCGACCCCACGAGACTCACCGATGAGGACGAGGACGGCGGCACGCCGCCCGTCGACCGGGGTGGCGACGTGATGGCGGGACAGCGTCACGGCGTCGATGTCACGGGTGGCGTCCACCAGGTGGCGCAGCCGGGCCGGGGCGAGCTCGGGCCGTAGGGAGGGTCCGCTCACGATCCCGACAACGCCTCGACGGCACGCGCTACGTCGTCGGCCGTGGCGAACGGCACCGGTGGGTCGACGCGAGCGACGCTCCCGTCGGCGCGCACGAGATAGGACATGGGCAGGCCGGGCGGGATGTCCAGCGCGACGCGCAGCACCTGGTCCGGATCGTGGACCGACGCCAGCGAGACGTCGATCTCCTCCAGCAGCGCGAGCGCGACACGGGGGTCGTCGCGGACGTCGACACCCAACACCGCAACCGCGCCCGGTCGGGCCGCGTACTCCGCGAGCACGGGCAGCTCGGCGCGGCAGGGACCGCACCACGACGCCCATACGTTGAGCAGCACCTGACGTCCCGCGAGGGCGGCTCCGAGATCGATGGCGCCCGCTGCGCCCAGGCATGGGACCCGGACACCGGCCAGCGGCCCCGGGGGGGACCCTCCGGTGGGCTCCGGGCACGGGGCCAGTGCGGCCGCGAGGCGGGCCGGCTCCAGCTCGGCGTCGGAGACCCGGACCGCGACGGGTTCGCCGACGGCCGGTGCTCTGTCGGGAGCGCGGCCGTCCCGGGGCCACAGCGCGAACGCCGCCGCGGCCGTGAGGAGCACGACCACGAGCGTGGTGACGATCTCCGCCCGGCTCGGCCCGGTCCGCGTGCCGCTCACGGCACGTCCCGGTCCTCGACGCGAGCCCCGGCCGAGGGTGCGGGCGGCTCGTCGGGGGGCAGGCCCACCTGGGTGAGCAGTTGGGCCCGCGACGAGCCGGTGACCAGTCTCGCGGCCTCCTGCGGATCGGTGGGTCCCGCGCCGTAGGCGGGGCAGTCGGCCGCGAGGGAGCACGCTCCGCACGCAGGCTTGCGGGCGTGACAGACCCGGCGCCCATGAAAG
This sequence comes from Pseudonocardia sp., assembly GCA_026785945.1. Lineage (GTDB taxonomy): Bacteria > Actinomycetota > Actinomycetes > Mycobacteriales > Pseudonocardiaceae > Pseudonocardia. Next base: position 3,162 of record JAJAZD010000221.1, read on the forward strand.
ATCACCTGGTGCGAGACGAGGGTCCAGGAGCGGCGGGGAACCATCTCACCGACGGCGTGTTCGACCTTGACCGGGTCCTTCTCCTGCGTCCATCCCCAGCGGCGGACGAGCCGCCCGAAGTGGGTGTCCACCGTGATGCCGGGCACGTCGAAGGCATTGCCGAGGATGACGTTGGCGGTCTTGCGGCCGATGCCCGGCAGCGCGACGAGCTCGGGGAGGGTGCGGGGCAGCACGCCGCCGTGCCTCTCGGCGACGGCGGCGCCCAACCCGATCAGTGAGGTGGTCTTGTTCCGGAAGAAGCCCGTGCTGCGGATCATCTCCTCCAGCTCGGGTCGGTCGGCCTTCGCGTAGTCGACCGCGGCGCCGTAGCGGGCGAAGAGCGCCGGGGTGACCTCGTTGACCCGTCTGTCGGTGCACTGCGCCGACAGGATGGTGGCGACCGCGAGCTCCAGCGGCGTGCGGAAATCGAGCTCGCAGTGGGAATCGGGATGGGTGGCGGCCAGCGCGCGCAGCATCCGACCCACCCGGCGCGCCCGTCCGAGGGCGGGCTCGCCGGCGGCGACCCGCCCGGCCAGGCGTGCCGCGACACGGGACGCGGGATCGCGCGGTGCGGTGCTCATAGGTCGCAGCCTACGGCGGGGGGCCGACAGTTCCTGGGCGAGTCGAGCACCCGACGCGGGTGCGGTCCACCGGTCCGAACCAGGCATCACGCAGCGTCATGGCCTCCCGGCAACACCGTCTCGAGGGTGTCGCAGCGAGATCACGAAACGATATCGGCACGCCGGCGTGCGGCCCCCCCGCCGTGCGCGCGGACCGTCCGGTGCGGGAAGATACGTTGGTCATGACTGCCTGGATCGCTGTCCTCGTGCCGCTGCTCGTCATGTTCTTCGCGCTCGGAATGGAGCGTGTCGAATCGAAGTTGCGGGAGTCCACGGTGCGCCCCGAGGAGCTGGAAGAGCTGCTCGAGCGGCCCCGCCCCGACGAGGTCCGTGCGCTGTTCGGGCCGGGGACGGGCCGTGCACTCGAGCTGTTCCGGCTCCGCAACCGCAACCCGGGCAAGCGCCGGGTGACCAAGCGCGGCCGGGCCGCCTGAGCCCTCTGCGGTTTCCGCCCCGCGACGGCGCCGTCCTACTCCTGATCTGCCCAGCGTCACCTGATGGTGCGCGCGAAACGACCCCGGCGACGTCACGCAGTGTCGATCGACCCCCTAGACTGGCGCGCCGGTGGACCGCCGCGGGGCAGCGGCCGGGACGAGGAGCGGTGAAATGGACGAAGTTCTGATCCGCGCAGGGATCTTCCAGGGGGTCGAGCCGTACGCGGCCGACGCCTTGGCGCAGGCGCTCGACCCCGCCGACTTCCTGCGTGGACACGTGATCTTCGCGGAGGGTGAGCCGGGTGACCGGCTCTACATCGTCGGCAGCGGCAAGGTCAAGATCGGGCGGAAGTCCCCCGACGGACGCGAGAACCTGCTGATGGTGGCCGGTCCGTCCGACATGTTCGGGGAGCTCTCCATCTTCGATCCGGGTCCGCGCACGTCCTCGGCCACGGCCGTCACGGAGGTCCGGGCCTACACGATGGACCGCGCCGCGCTGCGGGAGTGGATCGGCAAGCGTCCGGAGATCGCCGAGCAGCTCCTGCGAGTGCTCGCGCGCAGGCTGCGCCGCACCAACAACATGTTGGCCGATCTGATCTTCACCGACGTGCCGGGGCGCGTGGCGAAGTCGCTGCTGCAGCTGGCGCGCCAGTTCGGCTCGCAGGAGTCCGGACTGCTCCGCGTCACGCACGACCTGACCCAGGAGGAGATCGCGCAGCTCGTGGGTGCGTCGCGCGAGACCGTCAACAAGGCGCTCGCCGACTTCGCCCACCGCGGCTGGCTCCGCCTGGAGGGGAAGAGCGTGCTCATCCTCGAGCCGGAGCGCCTGGCCCGCCGGGCCCGCTGACCCGCGAACGCACCGTCCGTCCCCGGGTAGTGCTGTTCGTCGCGTCGAGGGCGAATAAAGTGGTACGGCCGTACCAGAGTGTGCGACGCTGAATCGTGTGTCCTCCTCGTCCGTGTCGCTCGGCGACTATCGCGCCGCCCTGACCTCCCCGGGTGCGCTCGTGCCCGCGCTCGCCTCCGCGCTGGGCAGGTTCCCGATCGCGATGATCGGGCTCGCCACGCTGCTGTACGTCCAGCGCGAGACCGGATCCTTCGCCGCCGCCGGGCTGGTCTCCGCCGGAGTACTGGCCGGTGTCTCGCTCGGGTCGGTCGCCCAGGGCCGGATCATGGACCGGGTCGGCCCGACACGCCCACTGCTGATCGCGGCCGCGCTGTTCGCGGGCGCCGCGACAACGTTGGTCGCGGCCGTGGAGACGGCGCAGCCGTTGCCCGTGCTGGTGGGGCTCGCGCTCGCCTCCGGCCTGGTTCAACCGGCCCTGCCGGGTGCGTCCAGGGCGCTCTGGGGCCTGCTGGTGCCGGCCGGTCCCCGCCGCGACGCCGCCTACAGCTACGAGGCGATCAGCCTGGAGGTCTTCTTCATCCTGGGCCCCGCCATCGCGGTGTTCCTGATCACGGCACCATGGCCGGGTACCGGTCTGGCCGTCGCCGCGAGTGCGATGGCGGCCGGGTCCGTCGGGTTCGCCCTCAGCCGCCCCGTCCGGAGCCAGGCCGGACCGGACCGACCCGGCGACGCCGACGGCGGGCCGCCGACGGGGGTGCTCGGCGCGCTGGCCCGCCCCGGGATGCGGACGGTCGCGCTCGCCTCGCTCGGCTTCGGGCTGGTCATCGGCGCGGTGGAGGTAGGGGTGCCCGCGGCGACCACGGCGATGGGGTCCGTCGCGCTCGGCGGGATCCTGCTGTCGGCCTGGTCCGTCGCCTCCGTGCTGGCCGGAGTGCTCTACTCCCTGCGACCCTGGCCGCGCCCGCTGCACCTGCGGATGCCCGTGCTGCTCGGCGTGTTCGCGGTGTGCGTGGCGGGCATGGCGCTGACCGGGCCGACGGGATCGATCCCGGTGCTCGTCGTGGCGATGCTGCTCGCGGGCGCGCTCATCACCCCGCAGGTGACGGCGCACTCGCTGGCGGTGGAGATCGCCTCTCCGGCCGGCACGGCGACCGAGGGCTTCGGCTGGGTGGTCACGGCCGCGACGCTGGGGCTCGCCGCGGGCCAGTCGGGCGCCGGGATCGTCGTGGAGGCGGCCGGGCCGGCAGGCGCGTTCCTCGCGGGCGGCATCGCGGGCGCCGCCGTGGCAGTGGTCCTGTGGGCCCGGCGGGGAACGCTCGCCCCGTCCGCACCGATGAAGGAACCCGCGCCGGCCTGAGCTCACCGCCGAACGGCACCGGCCGTCGGTCGTGGACCTCGGACGTGCCGTGTTCGAGGATCCTCAGGTGCGCAGATGGTCCAGCTGGGCGCGGACCGACAGCTCCGCGGCGGGCCACAGGGTCTCGTCGACCTCTGCGTACACCAGCTCCACGACCTGGCGCGCCGTCGCGCCGGTGCCCAGCTGCTCCAGCGCGGCGCGGACCTGGCCCAGCCGCTGCTCGCGGTGCGCGAGGTACGCGGTGGCGACAGCCGGTGCGTCGGGCAGGTCGGGGCCGTGACCGGGCAGCACGACGGTGCCCCGCGGCAGGTCGGCGAGCCGACGCAGGGAGCCGAGGTAGGGGCCGAGCGTGCCGTCGGGGTGCGCGATCACGGTCGTTCCCCGGCCGAGGATCGTGTCGCCGGTGAGCACAGCGCCCGCGGCGGCGCCGGGCCCGTCCAGCAGGAACGACAGGGAGTCCGACGTGTGGCCGGGCGTGCCCACCACCCGCAGCTCCACGCCCGCCGCCCCGACGACGTCACCGTCGACCAGCGCTTCGGACCCGAGCACCAGCGACGGGTCCAACGCCCGCACCGGTGCGCCGGTCAGCTCGGCGAACCGGCGGGCCCCGCCTGCGTGGTCGTGGTGGCGGTGGGTGAGCAGCACGAGTGCGACCGGCCCCTGTCCCGCGACGTCGCGCAGGTGGTCCTCGTCGTCCTCGCCGGGGTCGACGACCACGCAGTCGGTGGCGTCGGGGGCCCGCAGTACCCACGTGTTGGTGCCCTCCAGCGTCATCGGTGACGGGTTGCGCGCCAGCAACACCGAGGCCAACGGCGTGACGGGTCGCAGCTCGCCGTACGCGGGATGTGTCATGATCCCCCTCCGGGGGGGAGATGGTCCGCTGCGGTGTCGAAGTCCGGATCGCCCGGAAGCACCACGACGATCGAGTCGCCGTCACGCTTGAGGCGCGGCATCACCGGCTCGAAGACACGGGCGCCGGCCGCCACGAGGACGCCCGCACTGTCGGCGAAGGCGCCGATCTCCTGCAGGGTGCGGAAGGTCGGGGCCATCAGCTGGAGCTCGCCGCGCTGCCAGTGCTCCAGCGCCGCGGACGGGTGCCACCACGCCGCCTCGACGGCCTCGGTGGTGTGCGCGTCGGCTTCCTGGCCCGCGGGGAGCATCGCGACGAAGAAGGCCGTGTCGTACCGCTTGGGCGACGCGGGCGGGGTGATCCAGCGGGCCCACGCGTGCAGCAGGTCCGAACGCAGGACGAGCCCGGCGTCGGCGAGCACCTGCCGGAGCGTACGGCGGCGGGCCACTAGCTCGGCACGCTCGTGGTGCAGCCCGGCCGTGTCACCGGGCCCCGCCAACAGCACTCCGCATTCCTCGAACGTCTCCCGCACCGCGGCCTGCACGAACGCGCCTGCGAGCGTTGCGCCGCACCCCAGCCGCTCGCCCCACTGCGCCGGGTCGGGCCCGCTCCACGCCCCGGGGTCGGGCCGGTCGGATGCGTCCACGCCACCGCCGGGGAACACCGTCATGCCACCGGCGAAGGCCATTCCCGCGACACGTCGCTGCAGGAAGACCTGAAGTGGGGCCCGCCCCGGCGGTGGATCCGGATCGTCGCGGACGAGAAGCACGGTCGCCGCGGGCCTGGGGGTGACGGGCCCGGATGGGGTGGATGGCACCGGCGGACACTAACCGGACATCGGGCCGTGTGGGTCGGCCGCGGGCCGGGCTCAGCCGTCGACGTCCGGGGAACCGTCCGACCGGGTCCCGTTCGTGTGCCCGGGATCGTGGGACGACCTGCCGTTCGCCGACGAGCCGTTGGCGGGGTGGGCGCCGCCCATCGGGATGGCCCCGCCCGTCACTGTGGCGCCGCCCGTCGGCCCGCTCCCGCCCTGGCGGGAGTCGTGTGTCAGCTCGGCCTGCAGCCGGCCGAACAGGTCGCGGTCGGCGTCGGTGAGACGGGCGAGCTGCTCGGGACGCAGGCCCAGGTCGGGACCGACCGGGGAGTCCGGTCCGACGTCGGAGCCCTGCAACGGTGCGGCCGTCTCGTGCCGGCGTGCCTCGTCGACCGGGGAGGAGGCGTCCTGGTCGACCTCGTTGAGGAACCGGTGGCGCGGGATGTGGTCCGACTCGTCATCCTCGGACGTCGGGCCGCTCCCGTTGCGGTACGAGCCGTCGACCGCCCGCGGTGCCGGCCCGTCACGGTCCTGCGTCGCCCGGTCATCCGGCGCCCGGTCCTCGCCGGACGACTGAGGCATGGCCCATGCCCCGGATGCCCAGTCCGCCGACCAGCCGTCCTGCTCGGGTGCGGACCTCGTCGTGGACGGGCCGTGCGGCGGGCCGTCGATCGGCCCCTGATCGAAGGTCACATCGGTGCGGGGCGGGGTCCACCGGTCGGGCTGCGGTGCGGAGACGGATCCCGGTGCCGAGAACGGCTCCGGCATCGTGAACCGCCTCTCGCTCGAGAAGGGCTCGGGCGCCGAGGACTGCCCGGATGTCGAGTGTGTCTCGAGCACAGGGTTCTCGTCGGGCGTGGAGAACATGCCGTTGCCGTTGGTCGGGGCCGGCGGTCGCGAGTCGTCCTGCCCGCCGCGCCGCAGCAGGGGAATCGGGGTAGGCACCACGCGGCTGATGGAGGTGACCGTCGGGTGCCGTGCTTCCCACTCCGGTCCCGGACGGGGCGGCCTCTCACCCGGGGCGTCGTCGATCGACGTCCGCCTGCGCCCACCCGAGCCGGGGAGCTGACGCACGGGCCGCGGGGCCGGGAGGCCTTGCGACGGGGGATCGTCCCCGTCGGGCGGCTCCGTACGGGCGCGGGGCTGCTCGGCCGTGAACAGGCTCTCTCCGGAGGGGGAAGGAGCCGGAGGTCGGCGGGGCAGGCTCGTGGTGCGCGGTGTGACGGCGCCGGGCGCGCCGGCACTGTCCTGGACGACGTCCGGCGAGGAGTACGGGCGGGGTGAGGGCGCTCGACCCGGGTCGGCGGCCGACGTGTGGTGCCCGGTGTCGATGCGATCCTCGGTGCGAGCCGCGTCCGGCGGCGGCTCCAGCAGGTGGTGCGAGACCGGTTGATGGGAGGCCGGTTGTGCTGATGCGGCGCGGTGCGGGGCGGGCTGTCGCGGCGCCGGGTGCGGAGATGCCGGTCGGGTGGGGGTCTGAGGCGAAGGGCGGGTGCCGGTCTGGGGCGGGTGTTCGTCCGCGCCGCCGTCATCCGCCCGTCCGAACGACCGTTCGGGAACCGCATCGCTGCCATCGGCCGGCGACTCGACCGTGCCGATCGGGCGTGACCCACGCAGGGCCGCCGCGTGGTACTCCGACAGCGGATGCCCGGCCGTGAGGACCTCGACCGAGACGTGCACGCCGGCCCGGTCGAGGGACGCCGCCAGCTGGTAGGCCAGCACGTCGGCGGCGCGCGTGTCGGGCTCGATCTCGACGAGCAGGACGGGGTGCGGCAGGGGTCCGGGCGCGCCACCGGCCGGGGTGCGGCGCCACGCGAGCTGCGCGCGGCAGTCGTGGAGCTGGCGGGCGGGCAGCCCACGCACGGCGGCCGTCACGTCCTCGCCCGCCGGGGCGGGACCGAACCGGTGGCTCGTGCCCTCGTCGGAGCCGGGGGGCGGCAGCTCCGTCTCGGCGTCGAGGTCGATGCGAGCGTTGCGGCCGACGTCGACGAGCGCGGTCCACACCGGGTGGGGGAGTACCACCCGGTCGGCCAGCAGGCCCGCGGTCAGCAACTCGACCGCCCGGATGTCCTCGTCCATCGCGAGGAGCTCGCGTGCCCAGGCGAGCAGGTCGTCGTCCACGCGACCGGCCATGGCGAGCAGGAGATCGTGCGCCCCCGACGATGCCGTCCCGTCCACCGGTGTCCTCCACCCTGTCGTCTGCCCTGTCACGAACTCGCCGGCGCCGCCATCGAGACGGAACGCCACACGGAGACGGAGACGATGATGGCTGCCCCATGGTAGCTCGGGGGCTCCCCGTGCGGTGGGAGCACCTCCACGCACGGTGTGCGGTCGCCATGGGCCCGCAGAACGCGCTGCAGAGTGCCCGTGAGCGTCCACGGCCGGTCGGCGCCGAGCACGAGAACCACGCGCTGCTGACCCTGCCCGCTGCCGGGACCGCGTCCGTCACTGTGCCGCCACGCCTGCCGCAGCTCGACGCAGCCCGGGTGGCCGCGGACCACGGCGAGCACGCTCAGCGCCGCCTGATCGACGTCGTCCGCGGGGCCGAACACGGCCGTCGACTCCTCGGGCACGACCAGTGGCAGCACCGCGTCGAGCGTGCGGCGGGACGCACCCCAACCGCCGACGGCTGCCAGCAGCAGGTCCTGCTCGTCGTCGGTGAGACCGACCCGGTGGCGCAGGAGCTCGCGCGGCAGCATCGCGCCGAGCGCGGCCCGCCCGTCGGCGGCGAGCCAGTCGCGCATCCGCCACAGCACCTCGTCGGGCAGACGTCCGGCGAGCCGCACGAGCAGGTCGTGACACGCCGCCTCTGCCGCCACGTCAGCACCCCCGCCGGAGGCCACGTCGGCGGTCACGACGACCCCGCCACCTCGACGACGAGCTCCACCTCGACAGGCGCGTCCAGGGGCAGCTCCGCCACCCCGACCGCGGAGCGCGCGTGCCGGCCGGCCTCGCCGAACACCTCGCCGAGCAGGTCCGACGCGCCGTTGACCACACCCGGTTGCCCGGTGAAGCCCGGTGCCGAGGCGACGAACCCGACGACCTTCACGACGCCCGTCACGGCGTCGAGCCCGACGAGGGCGTCGATCGCGGCGAGCGCATTGAGAGTGCAGGTGCGGGCGAGCCCGTAGGCGTCCCCGGCGTCGACGGCGGAGCCGACCTTGCCGGCCGCGGCGAGCTTCCCGTCGACGAACGGGACCTGACCCGCGGTGAAGACCAGCGAGCCGGTGCGGCGGGCCGGAACGTACGCGCCGGCGGGTGCGGCCACGGCCGGCAGGGCGATGCCCAGCTCGGCGAGTCGTTCGGTGGGGGTGGCCACGACGTCTCAGTCCTCCGACGGGCGCTTGAACCAGGCGACGAGCTGCTCGCCGTTGGCGCCGCTCGTGACCGTGACCAGCTCCCAGCCGTCACGGCCGAAGTTGTTCAGGATGGCCTGCGTGTTGTGGATCAGTACCGGGGCCGTGAGGTATTCCCACCCGTTGGCCGCTCGGCGTGGCGAGCTCATCGCCCGACCTCGCCGGGGCCCGGTCGACCGTGTCCCGGAAGCGCAGTGTGGAATTTTCGCTCGCTCATGTAGCAGGACTGTAGTCAGCGACTCACGCGCCCGGGCGGCCGGTCGGGACACCCGCGCTTAACCTGGGAACCGTGACGTCATCCGGATGGCCATCATCGTTGTCGGCCGCGCGACTGCACGTGGTGTCGGGCAAGGGCGGTACCGGGAAGACCACGGTGGCCGCCGCGCTCGCGCTCGCGCTGGCCTCGGGCGGGCGACGGACGCTGCTCATCGAGGTCGAGGGCCGCCAGGGCATCGCGCAGCTCTTCGACACCCCGCCGCTGCCCTACGAGGAGCGCAAGATCGCCGTGGCACCCGGGGGCGGCGAGGTGCGCGCGCTGGCCGTCGATCCCGAGGCGGCCCTGCTGGAGTACCTCGAGCTGTTCTACCGGCTCGGGATGGCCGGCCGGACGCTGCGCCGGATGGGGGCCATCGAGTTCGCGACCACGCTCGCTCCCGGGTTGCGCGATGTCCTGCTCACCGGGAAGGCCAAGGAGTGCGTCGCGCGCAACCGACCCGACGGACGTCCCGTCTACGACGCCGTGATCGTCGACGCCCCGCCGACCGGTCGCATCGTGAGCTTCCTCGACGTCACCACGGCGATGGCGGATCTGGCCAGGAGCGGTCCGATCCACGGCCAGGCAGAGGGCGTGGTGCGACTGCTGCACTCGCCGCTGACGGCCGTCCATCTGGTGACGCTGCTGGAGGACCTGCCGGTGACCGAGACGCTGGAGACCGTCGACCAGCTCCTCGCCGTGGGCCTGCCGCCCGGCGCGGTGATCGCCAATCAGGTCCGGCCGCAGTGGCTGCCGGACCGCTCGGTCACGGCCGCGGCGAACGGCAGGGTGGACGCCGACCGGATCCGCGCCGGGCTGTCGACGGCCGGGCTCGACCTGTCGACCGACGTGCTCGACGGCCTGGTCGCCGAGACCGTCGAGCACGCGGTGCGCGTGCACGGTGAGACCACGGCGCTGGCGCGGCTGGGCCCGCCGCTGCTGGAGCTGCCGCGGCTGATCGACGGCGTCGACCTCGGCTCGCTCTACGGTCTCGCCGAGGCCCTGGTGGAGCAGGGTGTGGGCGTGGGCGCCGGGGTGCTGGCGTGAGCCCTGCACCGAAAGTGACCGCCGTGTTGGACGTCGACGCCCTGATCGACGACCCGGGGACCCGCGTGCTGGTGTGCTGCGGCTCGGGCGGCGTGGGCAAGACGACGACCTCGGCGGCACTCGCGATCCGTGCCGCCGAGCGCGGCCGGCGCACCGTCGTGCTCACGATCGACCCGGCGAAGCGGCTGGCGCAGGCCCTCGGGCTGCAGGCGTTGAGCAATGAGCCAGGCCGTGTGGAGGCCGCCGACGGTGGTGCGCTCTCGGCCACCGACGGGCGTGGTGAGCTGCACGCGATGATGCTCGACATGCGCCGCACGTTCGACGAGATGGTGCAGTCCCACTCGCCGCCCGACCGGGCGGAGAAGATCATCTCCAACCCGTTCTACCAGACCATCTCCTCCTCGTTCTCCGGCACGCAGGAGTACATGGCGATGGAGAAGCTGGGACAGCTCGCGGCCACCGGCGAGTGGGACCTGATCGTCGTGGACACCCCGCCGTCACGGTCGGCGCTCGACTTCCTCGACGCCCCGCAACGCATGTCCACCTTCCTCGACGGCCGGATGATCCGCCTGCTCTCCTCGCCGGCGCGGGCGGGCGGCAAGGGCCTGCGCAAGCTTCTCGGGGCCGGGTTCTCGCTGTTCGCCAGGGGTGTCGGCACGATACTGGGCGGCCAGTTGCTGGCCGACGCCTCGGCGTTCGTGCAGGCGTTCGACACGATGTTCGGCGGGTTCCGCGAGCGGGCGGAAGCCACCTACGAGCTCCTGCGCTCCCCGGGCACGGCGTTCGTCGTGGTGGCCGCACCCGAACCGGACGCGCTGCGCGAGGCCGCGTACTTCGTCGACCGGCTCTCCGCGGAGGGCATGCCGCTGTCCGGGCTCGTACTCAACCGCACCCACCCCGTGCTCGCCCCGCTCTCGGCCACCCGTGCCCGCGACGCCGCCGACGGGCTGCGAGGCGCCCCGCTGGCCGCAGCCGTGCTGCGCCTGCACGCCGACCGCGTGGACCTCGCCGACCGTGAGGAGCGCCTGCTCGCCCGCTTCACCAGCGCGCACCCGGCCGTCGCGGTGACGCGGGTGCCGGTGGTGTCGGGCGACATCACCGATCTCGACGGGCTGCGCGAGATCGGTGCGCGCCTCGCGGCCGCCTCGGACGTCACGGGCGCGGAGGCCGTCGCGTCCGAGCAGTCACTTCGTCCGGCCCGGTGACCCGCCCGGCCCACCCGGCCCGCCCGGTGGCGGGCCCCACGCCCGGTCCGCGTCCCTACGCGGACCGGTGCAGGACGCCCATCCCGGCGTCCAGCTCGGTGGACATCGCCAGGTACTCGCCGGTGTCCTCGACATCGGGCTCCCGTCCCTGGGACGCCCGGCCGCAGTAGTGGGCGTCGCGCGCGTCGGAGAGCAGGTCGGCCCACGAGCGGACGTCGGCGCGGCTACGCAGCAGCGCCCGGCGTTCGCGCTCCGTCATGCCGCCCCACACGCCGAACTCGATGCGTTCGTCGAGGGCGTGGGCGAGGCATTCGGTACGGACCGGGCAGGTGCGGCAGAACTCGCGCGCCTCCCGCTGCAGGGCGCCGGACACGAAGAGACCCTCGGCGTCGGTGGTGCGGCACCGCGACGCCGCCCGCCAGTTCCAGTGCTCCGTCATGGCTGCTCCCTCGACGCGTCCTGTGGTCTTCACGACCAGCACAGACGAATTCTGGGGACGATCGGTTCCACCGGACAGCGAGCAAAACTACTCAATTTCGCGCACCGACCCCTCCCGCACCCGACCTGACAGGACGGTGACACGGCCGGGCGTAGTCTCGGCGACCGTGAGCTTCCTGAGCCGGGTCCTGCGGCCGGTCGGCCTGCTTCTCGCACTGTGTCTGGTCGCCGGGGTGGTCGTGGCCGGGATGGCGTTCCCCGTTGCGGCTGGCTTGGGCCTGGTGTCGAACGACGCGGGTGACAGCGTCAACACCGTGTCCACCGATCTCGTCGACGGCCCGCTCCCGGAGACGACCACGGTCACCGACTCGGCCGGGGCGCCGATCGCCTGGTTCTTCGAGCAGACCCAGAACCGCCGGTCCGTCGCGTGGGAGGGCATCGCTCCGGCGATGAAGGCGGCGATCGTCGCGATCGAGGACCGGCGCTTCTACCAGCACAACGGGGTCGACTGGCAGGGCACGATCCGCGCCGTCGTGACGAACTCGACGTCGGGTTCGATCCAGCAGGGTGCCTCGACGCTGACCCAGCAGTACGTGAAGAACTACATCCTCTACGTCGAGGCCCAGACCCGGACCGAGAAGCTCAAGGCGACCGAGCAGACACCGGCACGCAAGCTCAAGGAAGCGCAGATCGCGCTGCAGATGGAGCGCAACCTCGGGAAGGAGGAGATCCTCACCCGGTACCTGAACATCGTCTCCTTCGGCAACGGTGCCGCGGGGATCGCCGCGGCGGCGCGCACGTACTTCAACACCACGCCCGACCTGCTGACGGTGCCCCAGGCCGCTCTCCTCGCCGGCATGGTGCAGAGCACCACGGCCACCGACCCGGTCACCCGCCCCGAGGCCGCCGTCGAGCGCCGGGACCTCGTCATCCGGCAGATGCGCGAGCAGTTGATGATCGACGACGTGCAGATGCAGGCGGCGCTGGACAGCCCGCTCGGCGTCGTCAGCCCGTTGATCACCCAACCCAACGGCTGCATCGGCGCCGGTGACGCCGGCTTCTTCTGCCAGTACGTCTTCGAGTACCTCACCGAGGCCGGGTTCTCCAAGGAGCAGATCGAACGCGGCGGGTACACGATCAAGACGACCCTCGACCGCACGGTGCTGGACAAGATGCGGGCCGCACTGCTCGCCGAGGTCCCCGCGAAGCAGCCCGACGTCGCCAACGTGATGTCGGTGGTCGTGCCGGGCGCGGACAAGCACCGGGTGCTGGCGATGGGGTCGAGTCGCACGTTCGGGCTCAACGCGGACCTGGAGGAGACCAGCTACGGCCTGCCGTACGAGCCGGTCCCGCCCGGTGCGGGCTCGATCTTCAAGATCTTCACCGCCGCCACGGCGCTGGACAAGGGGCTGGGCATCAACTACCAGCTCGAGGTGCCGCCGAGCGGCTACCTGTCGCCGATCTACCTGGGGGCGAACCGCCGGCCGGTGCCCATCGGCAACTCCGGCACATACCCGCCGCGGTTGTCGATGACCGATGCGCTCGCGAAGTCGCCGAACACGGCGTTCGTCAAGCTGCTGGAGTTCACGGGTGTGCCCGACGTCGTGGACATGGCGGTCCGCCTGGGCATGAAGTCACTGGCCAACAACCGGTTCCCCGGGTCGGACCGCTCCTACGCCGAGAAGGCCAAGGAGGGCAAGGAGTCGTCGTTCACCCTCGGGGTGAGCCCGGCGAGCGTGCTGGAGCTCTCCAACGTCGGGGCCACGCTCGCCAGCGCCGGGATGTGGTGCCCGCCGAGCCCGATCGAGTCGATCACCGGCCCGGCCGGTGACGCCGTGCCGCTGATCGAGGCACCGTGCGAGCAGGCCGTCGATCCGGGCCTGGCCAACACGCTGCTGGCCGCGCTGTCCAAGGACGACCAGGCGGGCGGCACCGCAGCGGGCGCCGCGAGCCGCGCCGGATGGGTCCGGCCGATCGCGGCCAAGACCGGGACGACCCAGGACAACAAGTCCGCAGCCTTCATCGGCATCGTGCCGCAGTACTCCGGCGCGGTCATCACCTACGACAACACCGACGCGCCCCAACCGCTGTGCGACGGCGCCGGAGCACCGTTCGCATGCTCCAACGGCAACATCTTCGGCGGCAAGACCCCCGCCCAGACGTGGTTCGGCACGATGAATGTGCTGCTCGAAGGCCAGCCGGTGCTGCCGCTGCCGCCCACCGACGACCGCTTCCTGGAAGGCGGCGCGGCATCGCGGGTGCCCGACGTCATCGGCAACGGTCAGGGCGAGGCCCGACGCACGCTCGAAGGCGCCGGGTGGACGGTGTCCACCCGCTCGGTCGACAACGCCGCGGCGAAGGGAACCGTGATCGGTCAGTCCCCTCGCGGCACGGCGCTGCCCGGTGAGAACATCGCGCTGAGCGTGAGCAGCGGGTCGGGGGCGCCCCCCCCCCCCCCCCCCCCCCCCCCC
>JAJAZD010000222.1 GCA_026785945.1 Pseudonocardia sp.
CCCCGGACCCGATTCTGACAGGCCCGGGGGCGGCGCCCGTCCTCAGCTCGCGTTCTGCGGGGTGCCGTTGGTGGTGGTGGCGGCAACCGGAGCCGCGGCGGGCGCCGGGGGGGCCGGGGGGGGGGCCCGGGCGCCCGGCGGCCCCGGCAGGTGCGGAGACCGCTGTCCCGGCGGAGACCACCGGGACAGCGGCGCCCGCCGCGGCTCCGGTTGCCGCCACCACCACCAACGGCACCCCGCAGAACGCGAGCTGAGGACGGGCGCCGCCCCCGGGCCTGTCAGAATCGGGTCCGGGGCGGCGTTCGCCGTCCCGCTCCTCCCGCCCTCCAGAACGGACGAAGAGACACCACCATGGCGAACTACACGGCCGCCGATGTCAAGAAGCTCCGTGAGCTCACCGGCTCCGGCATGATGGACTGCAAGAACGCGCTGGAGGAGTCCGCGGGCGAGCTCGACAAGGCAGTCGAGATCCTGCGTATCAAGGGCGCCAAGGACGTGGGCAAGCGCGCCGGGCGTGACACGGCCAACGGCCTGGTCGTCGCCGAGGGCGGCACGATGGTCGAGGTCAACTGCGAGACCGACTTCGTCGCGAAGAGCGCCGACTTCCAGGCGCTCGCCGACAAGATCCTGCGGGTCGCGGTCGAGCAGAAGCCGGCCGACCTCGACGCCCTGCGGGCCACCGCCCTCGACGGTGCCACCGTTGACGCCGCCGTCCTGTCGCTCTCGGCCCGCATCGGCGAGAAGCTTGAGCTCAAGCGGTATGTCCACATCGAGGGTCCGGTGGCGTTGTACCTGCACCGCCGCGCGTCGGACCTGCCGCCGGCCATCGGAGCGCTGGTGGCCTACGACGGCCCCTCCGACGACGCCGCCCGCGGGGTCGCCATGCACATCGCCGCCGCCCGCCCGCGCTACACCACCCGCGAGCAGGTGCCCGGTGACGTCCTCGAGAACGAGCGACGCATCGCCGAGGCGACGGCCCGCGAGGAGGGCAAGCCCGAGCAGGTGCTGCCACGCATCGTCGAGGGCCGCATCAACGGCTTCTACAAGGACGTCGTGCTCCTCGAGCAGTCCTCCGTGCAGGACTCCAAGAAGACCATCAAGGCGCTGCTGGACGAGGTGGGTGTCACCGTCAAGGAGTTCGCCCGCTTCGAGGTCGGCCAGGCCTGAGCGGCCGGAGGCGACGAGTCTGATGAGTGACCCACGGACCGGCCCCGACGGCGACCACCGCGGATTCCGCCGCGTGCTGCTCAAGCTCGGTGGCGAGATGTTCGGCGGGGGTGCCGTCGGGGTCGATCCCGGTGTCGTCGAGACCGTCGCCCGGCAGATCGCCGAGGTCGTGTCCACGGGTGCCCAGGTGGCCGTGGTCATCGGCGGCGGCAACTTCTTCCGGGGCTCGGAGCTGCAGCAACGGGGCATGGACCGGGCCCGTGCCGACTACATCGGCATGCTCGGCACCGTCATGAACTGCCTCGCGCTGCAGGACTTCCTCGAACGTGAGCACGACATCGAGACCCGTGTCCAGACGGCCATCACCATGGGTCAGGTCGCCGAGGCCTACATCCCCCGCCGCGCGATCCGGCACCTCGAGAAGGGCCGCGTCGTGATCTTCGGTGCGGGCGTCGGCATGCCCTACTTCTCCACCGACACCGCCGGCGCCCAGCGGGCCCTCGAGATCGGCGCGGAGGTCCTGCTGCTCGCGAAGGGTGTCGACGGCGTGTTCACCGCCGATCCGAAGCTGGACGCCGGCGCGAAGCTCTTCGACGAGATCACCCACCGGGAGGTCCTGGAGCAGGGACTGAAGGTCGCCGACGCCACGGCGTTCAGCCTGTGCATGGACAACCGGATGCCGATCATCGTGTTCAACCTCTTGACCGAGGGCAACATCGCCCGCGCGGTGCGGGGTGAGAGGATCGGCACGCTGGTCAGCACCCCCGACTACGCGAACTAGGGAGCAGACGTGATCGACGAGACGCTCTTCGACGCCGAGGAGAAGATGGAGCGGGCCGTCTCGGTGGCCAAGGACGACCTCGCGAGCGTCCGCACCGGACGCGCGACGCCGAACATGTTCTCCCGGGTCGTCGTCGAGTACTACGGCGCGTGGACGCCCATCAACCAGCTCTCGTCGATCTCGGTGCCCGAGGCACGGATGGCCGTGATCAAGCCTTACGACGCCGGCTCGCTCAAGTCGCTCGAGAAGGCGATCCGCGACTCCGACCTCGGTCTCAACCCGAGCAACGACGGCCAGATCATCCGGGTGGTGATCCCGCAGCTGTCCGAGGAGCGTCGCCGCGAGATGGTGAAGGTGGCCCGCGGCAAGGGCGAGGACGCCCGCGTGACGATCCGCAGCGTCCGGCGCAAGGCGATGGACGAGCTGCACCGCATCGTCAAGAACGGCGAAGCGGGCGAGGACGAGGTCGGGCGCGCCGAGAAGGAGCTGCAGGGCGCCACCGACCGCTACGTCCACCAGATCGACGACCTGGTGAGACACAAGGAATCCGAGCTACTCGAAGTCTGAGCCAGATGGCCGCCCCCGACGTCCCTGCCTCCGCCGTGATCGCCACGTCGGGCGGTGGTCGCCCTCGACGCGCCTCCCGCGCGGGCCGCGACCTCGCTGCCGCGATCGGCGTGGGCGCGTCGCTCGCGGCCGTCATCCTGGCGTCCCTGCTGTTCGAGCGGCACTTCTTCGTCGCCGTGCTCGCGGTGTCCACGGCGGTCGGGACCTGGGAGCTCGCGGGTGCCCTGCGTCGCGGGGCCGGGATCGCCGTGCCACTGCCGGTACTGCTGGTGGGCGGACAGGCGATGGTGTGGCTGTCGTGGCCGTTCGGGCTCCGCGCGCTCGCCGTGTCGTTCGCGGTCACAGCGCTGGGGGTGCTCCTGTGGCGGATGCGCGGTGAGGCGGCGCACTACGTCCGCGACGTCACGGCCGGGCTCTTCACCGCCGCCTACGTGCCGCTGTTCTGCTCGTTCGCGACGCTGCTGGTGGTGGCCGACGACGGTCTCGGCCGGGCGTTGACGTTCATGCTGTGTGTCGTCGGGTCCGACATCGGGGGCTACGCGGCCGGGGTGCTCGCCGGGCGTCACCCGATGGCGCCGCGGATCAGTCCGAAGAAGTCGTGGGAGGGCTTCGCCGGCTCGCAGGTGGTGGGCGTCGCGGCCGGGGCGGTCTGCGTGTCCCTGCTGCTCGACGGGACCTGGTGGGCCGGCGCGTTGACCGGCTCGTTGCTGGTCATCAGCGCAACGCTGGGGGACCTCGTCGAGTCCATGGTCAAGCGCGACCTGGGGATCAAGGACATGGGCAACCTGTTGCCGGGGCACGGCGGCCTGCTCGACCGGCTCGACTCCCTGCTCCCCACCGCGGTCGTGGCGTGGGTGGTGCTCAGCCTGGTGGTGCCGGGGTGAGGCTCGGCCGTCGGGCGGTGCCCGCGCCCCCCATCCCCAGCCCCAACATCTGGCACTGGCCCGAGGTCTACGAGCGGGAGAACGCCGCGCAGGACGCCGACGGTGCGATCTGGGCCGCGCTGCGGGAGACCGTGCCGTGGGACGGCCTCGACGTGCTCGACGTCGGCTGTGGCGACGGCTTCCACCTCCCGGTCTTCGCCACCGGTGCGGCGTCGGTGATCGGGGTCGAGCCGTACCCGCCGTTGGTGGCACGGGCACGACGACGGGTCGGGGACCGTGCCCGGGTCCTGGAGGCCGGGGCGGCGGCACTGCCGTTACCGGACCGTTCCGTCGACCTGGTGCACGCCCGCACGGCGTACTTCTTCGGGCCGGGGTGCGAGCCGGGCCTGGCCGAGGCGCAGCGCGTGCTGCGCCCGGGTGGGGCGCTCGCGGTCGTCGACCTCGACGCCTCGGTCGGCCCCTACGGCCCGTGGATGCGGGCGGACATCCCCGCTTACGATCCCGGCCGGGTCGAGCGGTTCTTCGCCGCGCAGGGCTTCTCGACGCGGCGGGTGCCGACGGTGTGGCGATTCCCCGACCGCGCCACCTGCGAGGCGGTGTTGCGCATCGAGTTCTCGGCGGAGGTCGCCGAGCGCGCCGTCGCGCAGACCCCGGGCGTGACGATCCCGGTCGGCTACCGGCTCCACGTCCGCAGGGCGGGGATCACGCGAGGGTGATCCGGCCGCCCTCGACGGTGACGGCGCGGGGTGCGAGGCCGGTCTGCGCCGGTCCGGTGGTGACGGTGCCATCGAGGGCGAACACGCTGTTGTGGCACGGGCAGATGATGCTGCCGCCCTCCACCGACGCCACGTTGCAGCCCTGATGGGGGCACACGGCGGAGAACGCGGCGAACTCCCCGGCGGTGGCCTGGGTGACCACGACGCCCTGCTCGTCGAAGATCGCCGCGCTGCCCACGGGCACGTCGGTCGCTGCGCCCAGCTCGGTGCCGGCCACACCCGCGGCGGCGTCGCTGTTCGAGCGGGTGGTGGGCGTCACGGTGGAGCAGCCGGCGGCGAGCATTCCGGCGCCGCCGAGTGCGGCTGCGCCCCCGACGACCCCGACGACCCTCCGGCGGCTGAGGTCGGGGGAGGGGATCGGGTCGTGCTGGGGCATGGTGGGATCTCCTGGCGGTAGGGACTCGTCGGGACGATCATCGCAAAGCGGATGTGGGCCGGCCGTGGGTTCCGGCGCCCGGGTGTCCCGCTACCGTGGAGCCCATGCGTGAGCCCACTGTTCCGGCACAGTTGTCGAAGCGGGTGCCGTACCTGGAGCCCGCGGCCGGCGCGGCGTGGTGGACGGTCGGGTGCGCCGCCCTCGGCGGCGGTTCGGGCACGGTGGTCCTCGCCGCCGGGCTCGGGCTCACCGCGGCGATGACCGTCGCGCTGCGCCGCCGGTTCGGTGCCGGCGCACCGTTGCCCCGGGGGGCCACCGGTCGGCTGTTGCGACTGTTCGGCATCACCGTCGCGCTGGTCGCGGTGGCCGCCACCGCGCTGGCCTACTTCGGGTTCGGGGAGCTGGCAGTCCCGGTGGCGTGCGCGATCGTCGGGGTGGCGCTGCTGCCGGTGTCGTCGGTGCTCGACGAGCGGGCGTTGGTCGCCGCCGGTGCCGTGTTGATGGTGCTCGGCGCGGCCGGCGCGCTGCTCGCACTCGGCTCGGCCGGTCTGCTGTACCCGCAGGGCGTCGTCGGACTGGTCGCGGGTGCGGTGCTGTGGACGGTCGGGGCGTACCGCACCGGAATGCTCGCCGACCTGCGGGGCGGCATCCGGCGCTGAACACCCTGCCCGTCGACCTGGCACACTGGACAGGTCATGACTGCTCTCCCCCTGGTGTTCGACGCGCCCAGGCGCGCACTCCCGCCCCGCCATCTCGCCGACCTCGATCCCGCGCAGCGCCGGGCAGCCGTCGGCGAGTTCGGCCTGCCCGAGTTCCGTGCCGACCAGCTCGCCCGGCACTACTTCGGCCGGTTCACCACCGACGTCGACACCATGACCGACGTGCCTGCCGCCGCGCGTGAGACCCTGCGGGGCCTGCTGCCTTCGCTGGTCGTGCCGGTCCTGGAGCAGTCCTGCGACGACGGGGCCACGCGCAAGACCCTGTGGAAGGGGCATGACGGCACCCGGGCCGAGTCCGTGCTGATGGGCTACCCCGACCGCGCGACGGTGTGCGTGTCCAGCCAGGCCGGCTGCGGCATGGCGTGCCCCTTCTGCGCCACCGGCCAGGGCGGGCTGGAGCGCAACCTGTCCACGGCCGAGATCGTCGAGCAGGTCCGGCAGGCCGCGGCCGCCGCGCGTGACGGGGCGCTGGGGCGGCCCGCCCGGCTGTCCAACGTCGTCTTCATGGGCATGGGTGAGCCGCTCGCCAACTACACGCGGGTGGTCGCGGCGTTGCGGCGGATCACCTCACCCGCACCCGACGGCCTGGGCATCTCCGCGCGCGGTGTCACCGTCTCGACGGTCGGGCTGGTGCCGGCGATCGACCGGCTCACGGCCGAGGGCCTGCCGGTGACGCTCGCGGTGTCGTTGCACACCCCCGACGACGAGCTGCGCGACACGCTCGTGCCGGTCAACAACCGGTGGAAGGTCTCCGAGGTGCTCGGCGCAGCCCGCCGCTACGCCCAGGCCACCGGGCGCCGGGTGTCGATCGAGTACGCCCTGATCCGCGACGTCAACGACCAGCCGTGGCGCGCGGACCTCCTCGGGAAGCTGCTGCGCCAGGACATCGGTGCCCGGTTCGTCCACGTCAACCTGATCCCGCTCAACCCGACGCCCGGCAGCGAGTGGGACGCCTCCCCGCGCCCGGTGCAGGACGAGTTCGTGCGGCGCGTCCTGGCCGCGGGGGTGGCGTGCACGGTGCGTGACACCCGCGGCCGGGAGATCGCCGCGGCGTGCGGGCAGCTCGCGGCGTCCCAGGTCTGACGGGCCCAGGTCCGACGTGGCCCGGTACGGCGCGCAGTTCGGGCCGGACGTCACGTTCCTCGGGGTGCGGCGCTGCGACATCGGCGACGCCGCGTCCTACGCGGGCGCCGACGTCGTGATACTCGGCGCGCCGTTCGACGGCGGCACCTCGCACCGGCCCGGCACGCGGTTCGGGCCCCACGCCATCCGCACGACCGACTACCTGCCGCACGACGGCTCGCGGCCCAGCCTCGCGTTGCGCGTCGACGGCCTGCGTGACCTGCGTGTCCTCGACGCCGGTGACGTCGAGATGCCGCCCGGCGACATCGAGACCGCGCTGGCGCGGCTCGCGACCGCCGTAGAGCGGGTCCGCCGATCGGGCGCGATCCCGCTGGTGCTCGGGGGCGACCACTCCATCGCCTTCGCCGACGCACGGGGGGTGGCCGAGGTGCTCGGGTACGGCCGCGTCTCGATGATCCATTTCGATGCGCACGCCGACACCGGCGACATCGAGTTCGGCTCGCTGTGGGGACACGGGCAGCCGATGCGGCGGCTGATCGAATCCGGTGCGCTGCGCGGCGACCGGTTCCTGCAGATCGGGTTGCGCGGCTACTGGCCCGGGCCCGCGACGCTCGACTGGATGGCCGCGCAGGGCATGCGGTCCTACGAGATGACCGAGATCGTGCACCGGGGCCCGACCGCGTGCCTGACCGAGGCGTTCGCGACCGCGGTCGACGACTGCGACGGCGTCTTCCTGTCCGTCGACATCGACGTCTGCGACCCGGGCCACGCCCCCGGTACGGGCACCCCGGAACCGGGCGGCCTGACGGCGCGCGAGCTTCTCGACGCCGTGCGCCGCGTGTGCCTGGAGCTGCCCGTCGTCGGGATGGACGTGGTGGAGGTCAGCCCGCCCTACGACCACGCCGAGATCACCGCGGCGCTGGCCAACCGGGTGGTCCTCGAGGCCCTCTCGGCGCTGGCGCGACGCCGGACGGGCGAACCGCTCGACCCGGCCCGCCCGCTGCTGGACCGGTGACCGCCGCTCGGACCAGCCCCAGCACCTCGGCCAGGTCGAACGTCACGGGCTGCTCCAGCTGGGCGTAGGTGCACGACTCCGGATCGCGGTCCGGGCGCCACCGGACGAACTGCGCGGTGTGCCGGAACCGCACGCCCTCCATGTAGTCGTAGCGCACCTCCACCACCCGCTCGGGACGCAGCGGGACGAACGAGAGGTCCTTGCCGGCGTTCCAGCGGCTGGTCTCGGCCTTGCGCGGGGTACGCTCGCCGTCCTCCTGCTTCGCCCACGCCCACGGGTGGTCGTCGAAGGTGGTGACGAGCGGCGCGAGCTCGGAGAACAGGGCCCTGCGCCGGGCCATCGGCAGTGCGCCGATCACGCCGACCGAGGCCAGGTGGCCGCTCTCCTGGTAGAGCCCGAGCATCAGCGAACCGATCGCGTCCGGCCCGGACTTGTGCACGCGGTACCCGGCCACCACGCAGTCGGCCGTCCGTTCGTGCTTGATCTTGGTCATCACGCGCTTGTCGGGCTCGTAGCGCTGGTCGGGCCGCTTGGCGATCAGCCCGTCGAGGCCCGCGCCCTCGAAACGGTCGAACCAGACCGTCGCCAGGTCGTGGTCCTCGGTGATCGGCGTGACGTGCACCGGCGGCGCGGCGTCGGCCAGCGCCTCCTCCAGCCGGGCCCGGCGTTCACGGAACGGGCGGCCCGTCAGGTCCTCGTCGCCCAGTGCCAGCAGGTCGAACGCGACGAAGCTCGCCGGCGTCTCCCGCGCCAGCATGGTGACCCGGCTCGTGGCGGGGTGGATCCGCTGCTGGAGCACCTCGAACTCGAGCGAGTTGCGCTCGCGGTCGACCACCACGATCTCGCCGTCGACGACCGCGCGCTGCGGGAAGTTCGCGAGCACCGCCTCCACGACCTCCGGGAAGTAGCGGGTCAGCGGCTTCTCGTTGCGGCTGCCGATCTCCACGTCGGGACCGTCGCGGAAGACGATCGAACGGAAGCCGTCCCACTTGGGCTCGTACAGCTGGCCCGCGGGGATCGCGGGCAGCGGCTTGGCCAGCATCGGCTTGACGGGCGGCATGACGGGCAGGTCCACGGGCCCATCCTGCCCCGGCGCGGCACGAACCGGCCGCGCGCCCGGCCGGATCGTCCTCCCAGCCCTGCCGGCAGCCGCGGACCGGACATGACGCCTCACTCATCCAGGTCCTGGACGTCGGGGGCCGCCGGGATCCCTGCTCCGTCGCGGTCGGCCCAGTCCAGGAGCTCGTCGATGGAGAAGACGGCGTCGTCGATGCCGGCGTGGAGATCGCCCAGCTCGGCGAAGCGGGCGGGGACGGTGGCGATGGTGAAGTCGCCGGGCTCGGCGTCGTCGATCTCGTCCCATCGGATCGGGGTGGACACCACGCCCTCGGACACGCCGCGAACCGAGTAGGCCGCGGCGATGGTGTGGTCCCGGGCGTTCTGGTTGAAGTCCACGAAGATCGACGCCGGGTCGCGGTCCTTGCGCCACCACGTCAGGTCCACCAGGTCACAGCGCCGCCCGACCTCCCGGGCGAACGCGTGGGCCGCGCGCCGGACGTCGGGGAAGCCGTGCTCGGGGGCGATGCGGACGTAGACGTGCATGCCCTTGCCGCCCGAGGTCTTCGGGAAACCGGTGGCGCCGAGCTCGTCGAGCACCGCGTGCGCGACGTGCGCCACGCGCCGGACGTCGGCGTAGGTCGCGTCCGGCATCGGGTCCAGGTCGACGCGCCATTCGTCGGGCCGCTCGACGTTCGCGCGCCGTGAGTTCCACGGGTGGAACTCGACGGTCGACATCTGCACGGCCCACACGACATCGGCGGGGTGGGCGACGCACAGCTCGTCGGCGTGGCGGTTGTAGCGGGGGAAGTGCACCCGCACGGTGGGCACCCAGTCCGGCGCGCCGCGCGGCAGCCGCTTCTGGTGCACCTTCTCGCCCGTCACACCGGTCGGGTAGCGGTGCAACATGCAGGGCCGGTCACGCAGGGCGCGCACGATCCCGTCGGACACGGCCAGGTAGTAGCGGGCCAGGTCCAGCTTCGTCTCCCCCCGGGCGGGGAAGTACACCCGGTCGGGGTTGCTCAACCGGACGGTCCGGTCACCGATCTCCAGCTCGACGGCGGGACCCACGAGCGCTCAGCGGCGCCAGGAATTGCGCTTGCCCGCGGCCTGCAGGACCAGGGCGAAGGCGATCAGTGCGGCGATGCCGAACAACCAGTAGTCCTGCAGCCGGTTCTGGTAGTCGCCCAACGTGAACAGGATCAGGATCACGATGGTGGCGATGCCCGCGACGGTGCTGCCGAACGGGAACGTGCCGTGCCAGCCCCACTCGGCCGACGGCTCGTCCTCGGGGTCCGCCGCGGGCCGCTGCGCCAGCTCTCGGGACTTCCTCGCCACGCCGTCCTCCTGATCCGGTCGGGCCCACGGCCCGGGTGGCCTCATCCTCGCACAACACCGCCGCGTGGATGATGGTCGGTGATGAGTACCCGTTCCGTCCTCGTGCTGGGCTCCACCGGCTCCGTCGGCACCCAGGCCCTCGACCTGCTCGCCGCCCATCCCGACCGGTTCACCGTCGCCGGGCTCGCGGCGGGAGGCGGGGACGTCGCGCTGCTCGCGCGACAGATCCGCGAGCACGGCGTCACGCGGGTGGCGGTGGCGCAGGACGCCGCCGCGGCGACGCTGCGCCGTTCGCTGCCGGGCATGGGGCTGCGCGGCGTCGAGGTGTGGAGCGGGCCCGGCGCCGCCACCGAGCTCACGGCCGCGTCGGGCGCGGACGTCGTGCTCAACGCCATCACCGGCTCGGTCGGGCTCGGGCCGAGCATGGCCGCACTCGCCTCGGGCGCGGTGCTGGCCCTGGCCAACAAGGAGTCGCTGGTCGCGGGCGGTTCGCTGGTGACCCGCGCGGCGGCCCCCGGCCAGATCGTGCCGGTGGACTCCGAGCACTCCGCGCTGGCCCAGTGCCTGCGCGGCGGCCGGGCGGAGGAGGTGGAGCGGCTGGTGCTCACCGCGTCCGGCGGGCCGTTCCGCGGCCGGGACCGGGACGAGCTGGCCGGCGTCACCGTCGAGCAGGCGCTCGCGCACCCGACCTGGGCCATGGGTCCGGTGATCACCATCAACTCGGCCACGCTGATCAACAAGGGTCTCGAGCTGATCGAGGCGCACCTGCTGTTCGACGTGCCCTACGACCGGATCGACGTGGTGGTGCACCCGCAGTCGGTGGTCCATTCCATGGTCACCTTCGTGGACGGCTCGACGCTCGCGCAGGCCGGCCCGCCGGACATGACGCTGCCGATCGCGCTGGCACTGGGCTGGCCGGACCGGTTGCCGGGTGCCGCGGCGGCGTGCCGCTGGGACACCGCCCGGAGCTGGACGTTCGAGCCGCTCGACGAGGACGTCTTCGTGGGCGTGCGGCTCGCGCGCGCCGCGGGCACGACGGGTGGCTGCGTGCCCGCCGTGCTCAACGCGGCCAACGAGGAGGCCGTCGCGGCGTTCGTCGCGGGTGCGCTGTCGTTCACCGGCATCACCGAGGTGCTGGAGCGTGTGCTCGACGCCGCGGGCGGCTGGTCGGCCGACCCGGCTACCGTGGACGACGTGCTGGCGGCTGAGGACTGGGCTCGTGCCCACGCGCGCGAACTGGCGTCGCTCATCGCAGGCGGAGCCTGCACCGACACGAGCCGACCCGGGGTGACGACATGATGACCGTGATCGGGATCGTGCTGTTCTTCGTCGGGATCCTGCTGTCGGTGGCCTGGCACGAGCTCGGCCACTTCACCACGGCCAGGTGGTTCGGGATCAAGGTGCCCGAGTTCTTCGTCGGGTTCGGTCGCACGATCTGGTCACGCAAGGTCGGCGAGACGGAGTTCGGGCTCAAGGCGATCCCGCTCGGCGGGTACATCCGGATGATCGGGATGATCCCGCCCGCCAAGGGCGAGGGGACACTCGGCCGCAGCCGCCGCACCGGCCCGTTCCAGGGCCTCATCGACGACGCCCGCCAGCAGTCGGCGCTCGACGTCCTCCCCGAGGACCAGCACCGCCAGTTCTACCTGCGGGCCCCGTGGAAACGCATCGTCGTGATGTTCGCCGGGCCGTTCATGAACCTGATCCTCGCCGTTGCGCTGTTCGCGATCGTGCTGATGGGTATCGGGGTGCCGAGCGACACGACCGTGGGATCGGTGAGCGCCTGCGTGGTGCCGGCGTCGGCCGAGACCGAGACCTGCCCGCCGGGCGCCCCGCTCACGCCCGCGGCGGCGGCCGGTGTCCAGCCGGGCGACCGGATCGCGTCCTTCGCGGGGAAGACCATCGGCGAGGCCGAGGGAACCGAGTTGCGGGAGACGATCCGTGGCTCGTCGGGGTCGGTACCGATCGTCGTCGACCGGGGCGGCTCGCTCGTGCCACTGACGGTCACCCTCGTACCGAACCAGCTCAGGAGCCTGACCGAGCGAGGCGTCTTCGAGCAGGGCAGTTTCCTCGGCGTCGGCCTCGTGCGGGGGGCCTACGTCCGTCAGGACGCCGGCGCCGTCGCCGACCAGATCGGCGCGATCCTCGCTCGCACCGGGAGTGCGATCGTTGCGCTGCCCTCGCGGGCTCCGGCGCTGTTCGGTTCGGCTTTCCTGGGCGAGGAACGCGACCAGAACGGTCCGCTGGGCATCGTGGGCGCGTCGCGGATCGGCGGGGAGATCCTCGCGCAGGAGGCGCCGGTCCTCGACGAGATCGCGTTCTTCCTGCAGCTCCTGGCCGGTGTGAACATCTCGCTGTTCCTGTTCAACCTGCTGCCCATCCCGCCGCTGGACGGCGGGCAGATCTTCCCGGCGATGTGGGAGTCCGTCAAACGGCGGATCGCGAGGCTGCGCGGGCGCCCCGACCCCGGGCCGGTGGACGTCGCGAAGCTGATGCCGGTGTCCTATGTGGTCGCGCTGGTGTTCATCGCCTGGAGCGGAGTTCTGTTGATCGCCGACGTCGTCAACCCCGTGCGCCTGTTCTGATGGCCGCGCCGCTGTCCGAGCCGTCGCCCTCCGACACGCGCCCCCTGGCCGTGTTCGACGTCGACGGCGTGCTGGCCGACGTCCGGCACCGGCTGCACCACCTGGAGGCTCGGCCGCAACGCTGGGAACGGTTCTTCCGGGCCGCCGACCGCGATCCTGTCCTCGAGGAGGGGGCCGATCGGCTGCGGGCCGCGCTGGTCGGGTTCGACGTGGTCTACCTGACCGGACGCCCCGAGCGCACGCGCGGGATGACCGAGCGCTGGCTCGCCCGCCACGACCTCCCCACGGGCCCGCTGCTGATGCGCGCCGACCACGACCACCGGCCCGCGCGCTACATGAAGCGGGAGGCGCTGCGCACCCTGGCGGGCACCCGCGACGTCGCCTCGGTCCTCGACGACGACCCGGCCGTCGTCGCCGTACTGGAGGCCGACGGCTGGCCGGTCGAGCTGGCGACCTGGCTGCCGCACTCGTCGACGTTGCAGAGCGCCCAGGAGGTCGAGGGCCGCACCTGACGCGTGGGCGCCGAGGCCTCGCCAGGGGGAGCGCGCGCGTGTCGTGGGCCTCACGGCGCGAGGGGGCGCAGCAGGGGATACTGGCGACCGTGACCGTCTCCCTGGGCATGCCCGTACCCCCGGCCCCGACCCTGTCCGATCGCCGGCGGACCCGGCAACTGCAGGTCGGCACGGTCGGAGTCGGATCCGACCACCCCATCTCGGTGCAGTCGATGACCACCACCCTGACCTCCGACGTCGACGCCACGCTGCAGCAGATCGCCGAGCTCACCGCGGCGGGCTGCGACATCGTGCGGGTGGCGTGCCCGAGCCAGGACGACGCCGACGCCCTGCCCGCGATCGCGCGCAAGTCGCAGATCCCGGTGATCGCCGACATCCACTTCCAGCCCAAGTACGTGTTCGCCGCCATCGAGGCGGGCTGCGCCGCCGTGCGCGTCAACCCGGGCAACATCCGCAAGTTCGACGACCAGGTCAAGCAGATCGCGGCCGCGGCGCGCGACCACGGCACCCCGCTCCGGATCGGGGTCAACGCGGGCTCGCTCGACAAGCGGCTGATGAACAAGTACGGCAAGGCCACGCCCGAGGCGCTGGCCGAGTCGGCGATGTGGGAGGCGGGCCTGTTCGCCGAGCACGACTTCCACGACATCAAGATCTCGGTCAAGCACAACGACCCGGTCGTCATGATTCGCGCCTACGAGCTGCTCGCGGAGCAGTGCGACTACCCGCTGCACCTGGGCGTCACCGAGGCGGGCCCGGCGTTCCAGGGCACCATCAAGTCGGCCGTCGCGTTCGGGGCGCTCCTGCGCCAGGGCATCGGCGACACGATCCGTGTCTCGCTCTCGGCCCCTCCCGTCGAGGAGGTCAAGGTCGGCATCCAGATCCTGCAGTCGCTCAACCTCAAGCAGCGCAAGCTCGAGATCGTGTCCTGCCCGTCCTGCGGTCGCGCGCAGGTGGACGTCTACAAGCTCGCCGACGAGGTCACCGCCGGGCTCACGGGCATGGAGGTGCCGCTGCGCGTCGCCGTCATGGGGTGTGTCGTGAACGGCCCGGGGGAGGCCCGGGAGGCCGACCTCGGCGTGGCATCGGGCAACGGCAAGGGCCAGATCTTCGTCAAGGGCGAGGTCATCAAGACCGTGCCCGAACACGCCATCGTCGAGACCCTCATCGAGGAGGCCATGAAGCTGGCCGAGACCATGGAGGCGGCAGGCGACGGCGGGGGCGCACCGCACGTCTCGGTCGGCTGAGGAGTGCGCACTCCACCGGAGATCCACGCCGCCACACCCGCGGCGTCCACCACCCGGCCCGTCGTGTCGTCGACCCGCGCGATGTGGCACCGTAGGAGGGTGCTTCGAGTCGCCGGAGCGCGGCTCCTCGACGACCGGGACCGCGCCGGAGTGCGCGCGGCCCTGGAGAGCGATCCGGTGGCTGCCTGCATGGTCGCCGCCCGTGTCGAGGTGGCCGGGCTGGACCCGTGGCGGCTCGGGGGCGAGCTGTGGGCCGTCGGCTCCAGGATGGACGGCCTGTGCTTCTCCGGAGCCAATCTCGTGCCGCTGCGTGGCGAACGGTCGGCACTGCGCGCCTTCGCGGACCGCGCTCGCCGCCACGGCCGCGGCTGCTCCTCGCTCGTGGGGCGTGCCGAGCTCGTGCTCCCGCTGTGGGACGACCTCGCCGGCGACTGGGCCCCGGCCCGCGAGGTGCGTGGTGACCAGCCGCTGATGATGCTCGCCGGGCCGCCCGAGGTGAGCCCCGACCCGTTCGTACGACCCGTCCGCCCGTCGGAGCTCGACCGGTACCTTCCTGCCGCCATCGCGATGTTCACCGAGGAGGTGGGCGTCGACCCGAGGACCGGTGACGGGGGAGTCGGCTACCGGACGCGTGTCGCCGAGCTCGTCGCGGCCGGGCGGGCGTTCGCCCGGTTCGAGGGCGACGAGGTGGTGTTCAAGGCCGAGATCGGCGCGCTGTCCTCGCGGGTCGGCCAGATCCAGGGTGTGTGGGTGCACCCGGCGTGGCGCGGGCGTGGGTTGGGCACCCGGGGCACCGCCGCCGTCGCCGACCGGCTGGCCGTGATGGGCCGGACGTCGAGCCTGTACGTCAACGGGTTCAACCAGGTGGCGCGCTCCGCGTACTCCCGGATCGGATTCGCGCAGGTCGGCAGCTTCGCGACCATCCTGTTCTGACCGCCCCCGCCCGAGCGGACCGGGTGATCACGGAACTCACAGCCCCTCGCTAGGCTGCACCTCGACAGGGTGACGCCAGCCGAACGGAGACCACGATCGTGACACAGGAACCAGCCGCCATCGACACGACCGTCGCGCACTCGCCCCGGATCTGGAACTACTGGCTCGGCGGCAAGGACAACTACGAGGTCGACCGGATGGTCGGTGACCAGTTCCGGGAGATCTTCCCGGCGATCGTCGACATCGCGCGGTCGTCACGCCTGTTCCTGAGCCGCGCGGTGGAGCACCTGGCCGGTGAGGCCGGGGTCGGTCAGTTCCTCGACATCGGCACCGGCCTGCCGACCGTCGACAACACCCACCAGGTCGCCCAGCGGGTTTCTCCGTCCGCGAGGGTCGTCTACGTCGACAACGACCCGGTCGTGCTGGCCCACGCGCGCGCCCTGCTGCTCGGTTCGCCCGAGGGGTCCACCACCTACATCGACGCCGACCTCTACGAGACCGACGCGATCCTGGACAGCGCGGCGCAGAGCCTGGACCTCGACCGGCCCGTCGCACTCGTGCTCATGAACATCCTCGGCCACGTGCCCGACATGGACCTGGCACGGTCGGTCGTCACGCGCCTGGTCGACCGACTGCCGTCCGGGAGCTACCTGGTCGTCGCGGACGGGACCAACGTCGTCGACGGCCCGGCCTTCGACGCCGCGATCGAGATGTGGAACCAGGCCGGCTCGCTGCCCTACCACCTGCGCAAGCCCGAGCAGATCGCGCAGTTCTTCGACGGCATGGAGCTGCTGGAACCCGGTGTGGTGTCCTGCAGCCGCTGGCGGGCGCCGGGTACCAGCCCCGCCGCCGAGGTGGACGAGTTCTGCGCGGTGGGCCGCAAGCGGTAGTACCGGGCCCGGGCCTCGCGTCAGGCGAAGAGCTTCTCCTGCTCCTCGCGCAGGGCGTCCACCAGGCGGCCCGGAGGCAGGGTCACGTCGGCGTAGGTGAGCACCGCGTCCTTGGCGACGTCACGGACCAGCGTGGCGCCCTGCGCCACCCCCATCGGCAGCAGGCCCTCGGTGCGGGTGACGGGCGTCGCCTCGGCCACGCCGTAGGTGTCGTAGCCGCCGAGGCCGTCGACGGTGTGACCGGCCGACAGGTCCCGCTTGGCGGTGGCGACGACGTCGACCCGCGGACCGGCGGGCGGGCAGAGCGCGGCGTCGGCGAAGTCGACGGCGCGGACGACGGAGTTCGGCACCTCGAAGTGGCAGAGGTGGTACGGGGTGTAGAAGCTGTACAGCGGGCCCTTGCCGAGCTTGTAGAGCTCCAGGTAGTGGCGCTGCTTCGGGTCGTCATGGGTGCCGAGCACGTAGACGCCGGGGCCCGGCTTGGCCTTGACCACGTAGTCGACGATGCCGCCGAGCGCCTTCAGCTCGTCGACGTCGTACCGCTCCGTGAGCTCGTCGACGTGGCCCTCGTGGTCCCAGCCGTTCATGCCGCGCCTCGGGACGGTCAGCCCGAACGCGTTGGCCACGATCGCCTGCTCGAAGCTGATCTTGGTGCCGTCGGCGAAGCTGGTGACCATGTAGGGGTCCTGTCCCCAGCGCTGCGCGAACTCCTTCTGCGTGGTCGGCGTGCGGTACTCGTCCTGCAGGCCCTTGATGTTCCCCGCGACGAGCGGTGTGACGCCCATGCCCTTCACGAACCGCAGCAGGTTGGCCTGCACGCCGGGCTGGTCGCCGTCGGCGCCGGTCAACACGACGCCGGCGGCGCGGGCGCGGTGGGCGAGCAGCGGGCCGACCGTCCCGTCGAGCTCGGCGTTCATCGTCACGACGGGCAGCCCGGCGTCGATCGCGGCGACCGTGATGCGCGCGCCGAACTCGACGGCACCGGTGACGTCGACGAGGCAGTCCAGCTGTTCCGACGCCACCAGCTCGAACGCGTCCTCCAGTACTGCGGGGCGTCCGGCGGCGATCGCGGTGTCCAGCTCGGAGGTGCCCGAGACGGCCACCGGCTCGACACCGGCTTCGGCGTAGGCACGCTCTGCGTTGGCGAGAGTCCGGTTCGCGACAGCGACGAGCGACATGCCCGGTACCGAGTTGACGATCTGGTTGGCCAGTCCGCGGCCCATGAACCCGGCGCCGACCATGCCGACGCGGATCGGGCGCCGCTGCGCCTCGCGCGTGCGCAGCGCGGTGTCGAGGATGATCATCGGGCCTCCACCGACATCTCGGACAGCAGCGGCCAGGCGGCGTCCTTCTCCGACACGATCACCGGCGGGATCGGCCAGTCGACGCCGATCGCCGCGTCGTCCCACCGCAGGCCTCGCTCGGCGCCCGGGGTGTACGCGGTGGATACCTGGTAGACCACCTCGGCTGAGTCGGTGAGCGTGAGGTAGGCGTGGGCGAAGTTGCGGGGTACGTACATCGCCGTGCGATTGTCCTGCGTGAGCTCGGCGCCGAACCACTGCATGTGGGTCGGCGACTCCGGGCGCAGGTCCACGATCACGTCGTAGATGGCGCCCCGGTAGCAGCGGATCAGCTTCGTCTCCGCGTCGGGCTCCAGCTGGAAGTGGAACCCGCGCAGGGTGCCCGCCTTGTGGTTGAAGGAGATGTTGGCCTGCTCGACGAGCGGCTCGAGACCGGCGTCGAGGAACTCCTGGCGGCAGAACGCACGGGCGAAGAAGCCGCGGTCGTCCTCCAGCAGCTTCAGGTCGACCAGCGCGGCACCGGGGAGCGGGGTGGTGTGAATCAGCATCGGTTGCGGTCTCGTCCTTCGATCGCGGGCCGTCGGTGAGCATTGAGGGTAGTGGCGGGGCCTGGGGGTCGGGCATCGGCATACTCGTCGCCATGCCGTCCGCCCGCCCGACCCGTCCCGTCCGGCGGATGTCCGCTCTGCTCACCGCCGTCGGGGTCCTGATCAGCATCGGCGGTTGTGGCCTTTTCGGGAAGGACGGGCCGGAGGAGACGGTCGCCGCCTTTCTCGCGGCCTGGTCCGCCGGCGACGACGCGGGCGCCGCGGTCCTCACCGACGATCCGCCGGCGGCGGCCGAGGTACTGGCGACGAGCCGCGGGACGCTGGCGCCCGAGAGGATCGACGCCACCCTCGCGCAGCTGCGCACGGCCACCGATCGGGCGGCCGCGTCGATCGACGTCACGTGGATCCTCGGACCGGACCGGGCCTGGAGCTACCTCGGGGAGATCCAGCTCCTCGCCGCCCCGGACACCGAACAGGGCTGGCAGGTGGCATGGGCTCCAACTGTCGTGCACCCGCGGTTGGCGGTCGGGCAGCGGTTGGCGACCCAGACCGACGAGGCGACGCCGGCGCCCGTCGTCGACCGGGCGGGTGTACCGCTGCTCGCGGCGACCCCCGTGGTGTCGGTGTTGCTGGATCGGCTCGCGACCGGCGACCTGCCCACCATCGCGGGCGCGCTGGCCCAGGCGCTGGCTCCGCTGGAGCCCACCATCACCGCGCAGTCGATCACCGATGGTGCGGCACGGACGCCCGACGGGCAGGCCTACACCGTCGCCGTCCTGCGCGACGCCGACTATCAGATCGTCAAGCCCGCCGTCTACGAGCTCCCGGGCGTCCGGTTCAGCACCGCGGAACGGCTGCTGGCCCCGAACGCCGGCTTCGCGCGACAGGTGCTGCCCGGCGTCCGCACCGAGACGGCGTCGCAGGTCGAGGGGATCGCCGGGTGGTCGGTGCTCGTCGTCGACGCCTCCGGGGCCACCGTGGCCACGCTCGTCGAACAGGCCCCGCGGCCGGGAAACACCGTCACCGTCGGGCTGGACCGTGTGGTGCAGGACGCGGCCGAGGACGCCGTCGAACCGTTGGGACAGCAGGCGATGATCGTCGCCGTCGCACCGTCGAGCGGGGAGATCCTCGCCGTCGCCCAGAACGGCCCGGCCGATGCCGCGGGTGCGCTGGCCCTGACCGGCCGCTACCCGCCCGGGTCGACCTTCAAGATGGCCACGGCCGTTGCCGCGATCACCGCGAGCGGCCTGACCACGACCTCGCCCGTCGCGTGTCCCGGCACCATCGTGATCGGGGGCCGTCCGGTGCCGAACGCGGGTGGCTTCGACCTCGGCACCGTGCCGCTGCTCACGGCGTTCGCCCGGTCGTGCAACACCACGTTCGCGCAGATCGGTTCGCAGCTCG
This sequence comes from Pseudonocardia sp., assembly GCA_026785945.1. GTDB lineage: Bacteria > Actinomycetota > Actinomycetes > Mycobacteriales > Pseudonocardiaceae > Pseudonocardia. The sequence continues at coordinate 19,180 of JAJAZD010000222.1, forward strand.
GGCCCGACGCCCTGCCCACCGCGGCGGCGGGACTCGGCCTGGGTGCGGACTACGCCATCCCGGGGATGGTGACCATCACCGGTTCCGTGCCCGTCTCCGACGACGTCGTGCAGCGCGCGGAGAACGGGATCGGCCAGGGCCAGGTGCTGGCGAGCCCGCTGGGCATGGCTCTGATGGCCGCGACGGTGGCCCGGGGGACACCGGTGGTGCCCGAGCTCGTCCGCGGGCGTCCCACGCAGGTCGTGAAGCCGGCGACGGCTCCCGACCCCGCCGCCGTCGACCAGCTCCGCCAGATGATGCGCGCCGTCGTCACCGAGGGCACGGGCGCCCGGTTGGCCGGGCTCGGCGAGGTGCACGGCAAGACCGGAACGGCCGAGTTCACGAACGACGGGCGGGCCCACGGGTGGTTCGTCGGGTACCGGGGCGATGTCGCGTTCGCCGTCCTCGTCGTGGACGGCGGGTCGTCCGAGCCCGCGGTGGCGGCCGCCGAGCGCTTCCTCGCGGCCCAGTAGCGTGGAACCCGGCACCGTCGGGTTCGGTCCCTTGGTGGTGTGGCGATACCCCAACGGCGGGACACGGGCCCGCGCCGGGGGCCTACACTGGGCCGTATGGGCTACACCCGGATCACGGCACTCGCGCTCGCGGCCGATGTCGTCGCCGTCGTGGTGTTCGCGGCCGTCGGTCGGACGAGCCACGCCGAAGCCGACGACGTGATCGGGCTGCTCGCCACCGTCATGCCGTTCCTCGTCGGTCTCGCGGTGGCCTGGGCCACACCGCTGGTACGCGACCGACCCGCGGGTCTGCGTGCGGGTGCGGTCGTACTGGCCGGCACGGTGGTGATCGGGCTGGCCCTGCGCGCGGGCTTCACCGGACGACTGCCGGTGAGCTTCGCCGTGGTCACGGTCGTCGCCCTCGCGGTGCTGCTGCTGGGCTGGCGGGCGCTGTCGATCGCTGTGGCGCACGGGGCGGCTCAGCGCGTCCGCTGATCGCCTCCCGCCGGGCGGGTCCGACCTGCACCGGTCCGACCTACGGGGTCCGGGCTGCCCTGGTTCCGACCTACACTGGGGTCATGTCCGCCCGCACGCTGCTCGTTCCCGGTGTCGTCTCGCCGATCCGTCCGGTTCCGGCGCACATCCCGCGCCCGGAGTACGTCGGCAGGCCCAAGCCCGCGCGCAGCACCGAGCCGTGGGTGCAGACGCCCGAGGTGATCGAGGCCATGCGCCCGGCGGGCCGGATCGCCGCGCAGGCCCTGGCCGCCGGTGGCGCGGCGGTGGCGCCGGGGGTCACGACCGAGAAGATCGACCGCGTGGTCCACGAGTTCCTCGTCGACCACGACGCGTACCCGTCGACGCTGGGCTACAAGAACTTCCCGAAGTCGTGCTGCACGAGCCTCAACGAGGTGATCTGCCACGGCATCCCGGACTCCACCGTCGTCCAGGACGGCGACATCGTCAACATCGACGTCACGGCGTTCATCGGCGGCGTCCACGGCGACACGAACGCCACCTTCCTCGCCGGTGACGTCTCCGAGGAGGACCGTCTGCTCGTCGAGCGCACCCGTGAGGCGATGATGCGCTCGATCAAGGCGGTGCGGCCGGGCCGGGAGCTCAACGTCGTCGGCCGCGTGATCGAGTCCTACGCGAAGCGCTTCGGCTACGGCGTCGTGCGCGACTTCACCGGGCACGGGATCGGGCGCAGCTTCCACAGCGGGCTCGTGGTCCTGCACTACGACGAGCCGGATGTGCACACCGTGCTCGAGCCGGGCATGACGTTCACGATCGAGCCCATGATCACCCTCGGCGGCATCGACTACGACATCTGGGACGACGACTGGACCGTGGTCACCCAGGACCGGTCCCGCACGGCCCAGTTCGAGCACACCGTTCTCGTCACCGCCGACGGCGCGGAGATCCTCACCGTCGCCTGACCGGGCACTTCGACCCCGACTCGCGCGCATCTAGATGAGTGATTCCGTGAAGTTGGTGTTCAGCGGTCGTCGACGACCAGTGATCGTTCTGCGGTGACGTCGAGTGCCCAGTTGCGCCTGATACCTGCGGCCAGGGCGAGGAGGCGTTGGGGCGGCTGACTCACGACTCGACACGGCGCCCGTGCTCCCCGTCCGCGGCGACACCCCCCGTCGAACGGGGGCACCGACCCGCGGCAGGGAGTACCACCGGAGAACGGGGGCATGCC
>JAJAZD010000223.1 GCA_026785945.1 Pseudonocardia sp.
AGTGTACGGGGCCGGGAGTGCCGTTCCACTGGCCGCCCCGCGATCAGGTGGTTGCGGCCGGGACCAGCACGAACGCTGCCGAGTCGTAGTACGTCCGGAGCCGGACGATGGCGTCACCGTCCAGGTCGATGACCGTGACGCCGCGGTAGGTGAGGGGGCGGTCGTCGGTCAGGATGGCCTGGCTCCTCCACTCCAGCGCGACCTGGTCCTGGCCCTCGACGGCGTTGAAGAACGTCGTGCGGATCTCGCGGAACTGGGCGCGGTACTCCTGCCAGAACTGCTCCACCTCCCCGTGGCGTTCACCGCGGGCGTCGAGGCGCTCGGTGACCGCATCCGTGGCGAAGAGCGCCACCAGCGGCGCGGCGTCGGAGTCCTGCTCGAACTTGCGGAGCGCCGCGACGAAGTTGCGGGCCCGGGCGTCGGCGATGTGGTTGTCTTCCATGCCCGTCGGCTACCCCGTCGTGCGCGCCTCAACCGCCCGCCTCAGCCACCCACCTCAGCCACGCTGCATAGCGGTCATCATCGCCTCGACCGCGATCTCGGGCTTGACGTTCTGGTCGAGTGCGGTACGGCAGGCGAGCACCGCCTCCAGGCGCCGCAGCACCGACTCGGCCGGCCAGTCGGTCGCCGCGCGGCGGATGTCGGTCTCCCGGTCGGGGTTGGTGAGGGGCACCTGGGCACCGGTACCGACCACGAGTGTGTCGCGGAGGAAGCCGGCCAGGTCGACCAGAGCGCGGTCGATCGCGTCGCGTTGGGTTCGGGTGTTGCGCGACTTCTGCTGCTTCTCGAGGTCCTTCTCCGCCGCCTTCGCGCCACGGGCGGCGGCCGCGACGCCCTTGCCGACCCCGCCCGCCCCCATCGCGACAGCGAGTTGCTCGCGCTCCGCCGCGTCACGCGTCACGCTGAGCTCGGTGGCCTCGGCCTTGGCACCGCGCACCAGGTCGCCGGCATAGGCGAACGCGTCGCCGATGCCGCGGATCCGGAGCGGCAGCGACAGCACCTTCTCGCGATGGGCGCGTGCGTCGGGGTCGCGGGCCAGGCGACGGGCCCGGCCGACGTGACCGCCCGCCACCGAGGCCGCCCACCGCGCCGACTCGGGGTCGATCCCGTCCCGGCGGATCAGCACGTCGGCGATGGCCGGCAGCGACGGCGTGCGCAGCGGCACCGGGCGGCAACGGGAACGGATGGTGACGCTCACGTCCTCCGGATGGTCCGACGGCGCGCACAGCAGGAAGACCGTCTGCTCCGGTGGCTCCTCGATGAACTTGAGGAGCGCGTTCTCCGCCCGCTCGCCGAGCCGGTCGGCGTCCTGGATGATCAGCACCTGGTAGCGGCCGGTGGCGGGGCGGAGGGCGGCCGACTGGACGAGCAGGCGCATCGACTTCACACCGATCGAGAGCCCTTCCGGCACCACCTCCCGCACATCGGCGTGCGTTCCGGACATGACCGTGTGGCAGGACCTGCATTCGCCGCAGCCGTGGAACGGGCACTGCAGCGCCGCCGCGAACGCACGAGCCGCCACCGACCGGCCCGAACCGGGTGGGCCGGTGAACAGCCAGGCGTGCGTCATCGCCGCCGGGTTCACCGCCGCCTCGCTCAGCTCGGCCACGGCCGCTTGCTGGCCGACGACCTCCTCCCAGACCGTCACGGCGCGACGCTCTCCGCCGGGGAGCCCGCCGACTCCACCGATCGCCGGGGCAACAGCGGGCCGAGACCGTCGAACACCCGCTCGGCAACCTCGTCCGCGGTGCCGTCCGCGGGGACGACCACGTAGCGGTGCGGCTCGGCGGCGGCCATTCGCGTGAGCAGTCGCTGAACGCGGACGTGCTCCTCACCGGCCATCCCCGAGGGAAGGGCCGCCTCGGCGGGAGCCCGGTCCAGCAGCACCGAGACATCGGGCCGCAGCCGCCCGGTGGCCCACGCCACCAGGCTCTCCAGCTCGCCCGGATCGAGCTCGGCCCGCGCTCGGTCGGCAGCCACCCCGAACTGGACGAGCGGGCTGGCGAGGAACCGGTCGACGACCACCACCGCACCTGCCGCGAGCGCCGGGCGGATGACGTGCTCGACCTGGTCGGCCCGCACGGCGGCCGCGGCGAGCGCCTTGGCACGGGTCCCGACCAGCTCTGCCCCGCGGGTGGCGGCCCGCCAACGATCCCTGTCCCGCTCACCGCCGTCCGGCTCGACGACGGTGTGGCCTCCCGCGCGCAGCCGGGACGCCAGGCGTGACGCCTGCTCGGCCGTCTCCTCCGGCGTGGAGCCCTCGACCGCGACCAACACCCCGGAACCGTGCCGGCGGTCGCCGCGCCGCAGGGCCGCGAGCAGGTCCGGAAGCATCGGCTCGGTGCGTCGATCGTGCATCTGCCGGTAGGCGAGCATCCCCACGCCGGCAGCCACGAGCCCACCGGCCAGCATCACCACGCGCGTGCCGTCGACGAGGAACGACCGTCCGAACAGCTCGACGCGCTGCGCGCTGACCAGCCCGACGACCAGCGGCACCAGCGCCATCGATCCCAGCAGCGTCAGCCGGACGATCGACTGCACGAACGCGACGACCCTGCCGCGGATCTCGTCGGCGACCTGGGATCCGATGATCGTGAGGCCGGTGAGGAACGCGATGCCGGCGAAGCCCCCGACCCCCGTCACCGCCGCGATCCCGACGAACAGGTGCGGCGCGACGGCCACGAACACCAGTGCGCAGCCGGCGGCGACGATGGCCGCTCCGAACAGCCGGTTGTGCGGCAGGCGCCGCGCCATGCGCGGGGCCGCGCCCATGCCAAGGGCCAGCCCGATGAACACCGACGCGAACAGCACGCCGTACGCGGCGTTGCCACCGCCGAGGCTGGCGGCGTAGATCGTGGCCGAGCCGATGACGGTGCCGCCCGCCGCGAAGGCGCCGACGATGCCGACCACGAGACCGCGGATCAGCGGCGTGTGGACGACGAACGCCGCGCCGTCCCGGATCAGGGCCAGCACGCCGGGTGTCGCGGTGCGGCTGCCGCTGGGGCGCCCGGAGATCTCCGGGATGCCCAGCAGCACCGTGAGCGCGATGACCAGGTAGGCGACGCCACTGAGCACGAGTGCGATGTAGACCGTGGACAGCGCCGAGCCGCCGAACGTCTCGCCCGCGCGCGACAGCAGCGCGAACAGGCCTGAGGCCGTGATGACGGCGACGCCGTAGGTCATGACGAGCGCGAGCTGGTTGGCCGTCTCGACCTGGTCGGGGCGGCGCAGCAGGTTCGGCACCGACGCGTCCTTGGCCGGGATCCAGAACAGCGCGCAGATCTCGATCAGGAACGTGGCGACGAACAGCCACCACAGCGACCCCACCAGCGGGATCGATACGAACAGGCCGAAACGCAACAGGTCGCAGACCACCATCACGTGGCGGCGGTCGAACTTGTCGGCGAGGGCTCCCGCGAGCGGACCCAGGAGCAACGCCGGCAGCAGCTTGATGGCGACGACACCACCGAGGGCGAAGCTCTGCGCCTGGTAGCCGCTGGTGAGCTGGGTGGCGAGGGCGGAGAGCGCGAGCAGGCTCATCCAGTCGCAGATTCCGGCCACGGACGTGACCAGCCACAACCTGCGGAATGCGGGTATGGCCAACACGCTGCGGACCCGGTGGGCCGTCGAGGCGCTCAGCACGGCCAGATCCGGCCCGGGCATGCTCATCAGAGGTGTGCGGGGCGGGGACGTGCTCGGCAGGACGGACTCGGGGCCCATCGCTCGTCCACCTCCCTCGGCGGGCCCGGCGAGGCGCCGGCCGGGCGCTACGGCATCGGAGAAGCCGATGGTCCCAGGGTAGTCCGGGGTACCGACGGTTCGAGTCCGGGCGGGCCCCCGGTGCCGGTCAGGGACTCAGCAGCGACACCACGAGCTGGATCAGGATGACGGCGAAGACGAGCACGAAGAACAGTGTGAACAGCCGGGACCCGAAGCGACTGCGGGCACGCCGCGACAGCCCGAGGATCCCCGGATCCTCGACGACCCGCGGACGCGCCTCCACCCGGGGCGGCTGCACCGGACGCGTGAACGCCGGGCGGGCCGACCTGGCGGGCGGGGCGCGGTCCGGGGCGCCCTCGACGCCGGTGCCCTCCCGACCGGGGGGCACGTCGTCCGCTCCGACCGCCATGGGCTCGGATGGTAGGCCTCGGCGGGGCCGACGTCCGAAAATCCGCGCCGACGCCCGTCCGTATCACTCCACAGAGTGACCAGGCCCTACCCGCCCGCGGGCGGGGGCGGGTCACCGGGAGGCGGCGGCACACCGGGCAGCGGCTCGGCCGGGGCGCCGAC
>JAJAZD010000224.1 GCA_026785945.1 Pseudonocardia sp.
CCCCCCCCCCGGGGGGGGGGACCCCCCGGCGGGAACCCCCCCCCAGACACCCCCGTAAACCCACAAACGGGGCCCCCCCACCCGCCCCGGCCCCCCGAACCGCGGGGGGGCCGCCTAACCCCCGCCCCCCCACCGTCACGGGGTTGATGTCAGCTGCAGGTTCCGGCGGCCGGGAGCTCCGGAACCTCCGGCTGCACCTTGCCCGCGGTCGCGGTCCACGCCGCGGCGTAGGTGCCGTCGGCGACGGCCTCGGTCAGGGTCGTGTTGACGAACTCGCAGAACGCGACGTCGCCCTTCGTGATGCCGATCCCGTAGGGCTCCTCCGTGAACGGGGCGCCGACCAGCTTGAACGCGGCCTGGCTGGAGTCGATGAGGCCGAGCAGGATCACGTTGTCGGTGGTGACGGCGTCGACCTGGCCGTTGCGCAGCGCGTCGGCGCACTTGGAGTACACGTCGAACAGGACGATGTTGGCGGGGTCGACGTACTGCTCGATGGTCTTGGCCGGTGTCGAGCCACTGACCGAGCACACCCGGGCGTTCGCGGCCTTGAGCGTGTCCGGACCGGTGATGGTCGTGTTGTCGGTCGCGACCATCAGGTCCTGGCCTGCGACGTAGTACGGGCCGGCGAAGGAGACCCGTTCCTTGCGGGCGTCGTTGATCGTGTAGGTGGCGACGACGACGTCCACCTGGCTGTTGGCGATGACGTCCTCACGGATCTTCGAGGGCGTCTCGGTGTAGGTGATCCCGTCGGCAGGGATGCCCAGCTTGGCGGCGATGATCTTGGCGATCTCGACGTCGAAACCGACCGGGTTGCCGTCGAGCCCCTTGAGCCCGAACAGCGGCTGGTCGAACTTCGTGCCGACACGCAGCGCGCCGGCCTCGTTCAGCTTCGCCATCGTCGTGCCGGCCTCGAACGTCGCCTCGGCGACGGGCGGGGCGCTCGCGCCCGGCGAACCGAGCTCGGCCTGCTCGCCGCAGGCGGTGGCCGTGAGTACCAGCGCAGCCGCAACGGCGGCGATCCTCGTGATGTGGGACAGACGCATGGTGGAGCGGTCCTTCCGTCGGGTCGAAGCTGTCATCAGTGAGTGAGGATCTTGCCGAGGAAGTCCTTGGCACGGTCGGAGGTGGGATTGGTGAAGAAGCTCTCCGGGCTGGCGTCCTCGACGATCTGGCCGTCGGACATGAACACGACCCGGTTGGCGGCCTGGCGGGCGAAGCCCATTTCGTGGGTGACCACGAGCATGGTCATGCCCTCCTTGGCCAGCGCGGTCATCACGTCGAGGACCTCGTTGACCATCTCCGGGTCGAGCGAGGACGTGGGCTCGTCGAACAGCATCACCTTGGGCTTCATCGCCAGGGCGCGGGCGATCGCGGCGCGCTGCTGCTGGCCGCCGGAGAGCTGGGCGGGGTACTTGTCCTTCTGGTTGGCGATCCCGACCCGCTCCAACAGGGCGAGCCCGTCGGTCTCGGCCTCGGCCTTGCTGGTCCTGCGCACCTTGAGCGGCCCGAGCGTGACGTTCTCGAGGATCGTCTTGTGAGCGAACAGGTTGAAGCTCTGGAACACCATGCCGACGTCGGCACGCAGCCCCGCCAGGGCCTTGCCCTCCTCGGGGAGCCGCTTGCCGTCGATCTCGATCTCGCCGCTGTCGATGGGCTCGAGCCGGTTGATGGTGCGGCACAGCGTGGACTTGCCCGAGCCCGACGGGCCCAGCACCACCACGACCTGGCCGGGCTCGATCTCGAGGTTGATGTCGCGAAGGACGTGCAGCTCGCCGAAGTGCTTGTCGACGGTCACCATCCGGATCATGGGTGTTGTCATCGGGGGCCTCCGGGCATGGCGGGACGCTAGGGCGAATCGGACACCACAGTCCAGCACCTTGGGGAACCCATAGGGTTTCACTCGTATAACGCTGTTCATCTGGGGGGCGCCCGTGCACATCCTTCTGGTCGAGGACGACGACCGCATCGCGGCGGCTCTGCGCCCCGCCCTGCACCGCCACGGCATGACCACCAGCCGGCTCGCGACCGGGCGCGGGGCCGTCGACCACCTCGGCGGCGTCGATGTCGTGCTGCTCGACCTCGGCCTGCCCGACATCGACGGCGTCGACGTCTGCCGCGCGATCCGCGAGGTCAGCGACGTACCGGTGATCGTCGTCTCGGCCCGGGGCGAGGTGGACGACCGCATCCTCGGACTGCATTCGGGTGCCGACGACTACCTCGTCAAGCCCTACGACATCGGCGAGCTCGTGGCGCGGGTGCACGCGGTCTACCGTCGGCGCGGGGTCGGGGGGCGCGGTCCCGGCGCCGCCGGCGGTGGCGACGCGGGCTCCGCCGACGCCGCGAGCGGTGTGGTCGTGGTCGACGGGATCAGCGTCGACCTGCACCGGCACATCGTGACGGTCGGGGACCGGCCGGTGACGTTGACGCGCAAGGAGTTCCAGGTGCTCGCCCTGCTCGCCGGCTCCGGCGGTGCGGTGTGCACGCGCAACCGGATCGTCGCCGAGGTGTGGGGGCGCAGCTGGGCCGGCGCGAACCGGACGCTGGACGTCCATGTGGCCACCTTGCGGACGAAGCTCGGCCGCGCCGATCTGGTGCAGACCGTGCGCGGGGTGGGCTACCGCCTGGGGCTCCCGGAGGGCGTCGCTCCCGAGGGCGGGTAGCCGTGCGTGCTCGGATGCTGGTGATCGTCCTGTTCCTCGTCGGGTTGCTGGCGGTGGGCCTCGGGGTGCCGCTCGCGCTCTCGAGCGCGCGGGTCGCCCAGCTGGAGCTGTTCACCGAGCAGCTCACCGACACGATCCGCTACGCCTCGCTCGCCGAGGGGGGCTTCACCGAGGCCGACCTGGACGGGCTGGAGGCCGAGCTCGCCCGCTACGACGAGACCTACGACGTGGCCGTGCTGGTCCTGGACGTCGACCGCGCCGTCGTCGCCAGCTCGCGCCGGCCGGTGCCGGTCCTCGACGAGGCCGGCGTGGAGCGGGTGGGCCTAGCGCTGGCCAACCGGCGGTCGGAGACCTATCCGCTGCTGATGCCGTGGGACCCGCAGCCGCTCGTGCTGGCCGAGCCGGTGCTCGTCAACTCCGGGGTGCGGGGAGTCGCGGTGACCGTCTCGCCGACGGTGGCGCTGCGCGCTTACGAGGTGCGGGCGTGGGCGCTGCTCGCCGGTGCCGCGCTGCTCGCACTCGTACTCGGGGTGCTCGTGTCGCTCCCGGTGGTGCGGTGGATCCTGCGCCCGGTGCGCCGCCTCGACGAGGGGACCGGGCGGGTCGCCGCGGCGGTGCTCGCCGGTGCGACCCCGGAACCGGTGGCCGACGGCACCGGCCCGCCGGAGCTGCGGCGGTTGTCTGTGTCGTTCGACCGCATGGCCGAGACTGTGACGCAGGCCTACTCGGCGCAGCGCGCCTTCGTCGCCGATGCGAGCCACCAGCTGCGCAACCCGCTCACCGCCCTGCGCCTGCGGTTGTCCAACCTGCATGGTCATGTGGACGCAACGGCCACCGAGGACCACGTCGCGGCATTGGAGGAGGCGGAGCGCCTCTCCACGCTGCTCGACGGGCTGCTCGCCCTCGCCCGCGCGGAGCGCACCGCGCCGCTCACCGTCGTCGACGTCGACGCGGGCGTGGACGACCGCATCGACGCGTGGCGCCCGCTCGCCGAGCACTCCGGGCTGGGCCTGGTGCGTGAGGGACCGCACGGCCTGCGTGCCGTCGCGACGGCCGGAGCGATCGAGACCGTGCTGGACGCGGTGCTCGACAACGCCGTCAAGTTCTCCCCACCCGGTGGCGCAGTGAGCGTCCGGACGACCTCGTCGCCCGGTCACGTCGAGGTCACGGTTCGGGACTGCGGCCCGGGCCTGCCCGCCGAGGATCTGGAGCGCGCCACCGACAGGTTCTGGCGCAGCCCCGCGCAGAGCAACGTCGAGGGCTCCGGCCTGGGGTTGGCGATCGCCGCGCGCACCGTCGAGCTCGCGGGCGGGGAGCTCTGCCTGGAGCTGCCGGCCGGCGGCGGCCTGCAGGTCGTCGCGAGGTTCGCGCAGGCTCCCGAGGAACCGTCGCCATGACGGGCGCGGCGATCGTCGCGGTGTGATCAGACCGTCGCCGGTTGCGGTGCCGGGCGGCGGATCCCGAGCACGGCGCGCACCAGCAGGTAGGCCATCAGTCCCAGCGGCGAGAGCAGGATCGTCAGGACGAGCAGCGGCGCCATCACCAGCGGGTGCGTCCGGCGTTCCCGCGCGTCCAGATACATCCATCGCCCGACGAACAGGTCGAAGCCGATGAAGTGCGCCCAGGCCGCCGCGGCGCCGGCCGGTGTGCCGAACAGCGCCGCGAGGACACCCAGGTTCGGTGAGCTCACGGCCGCCCAGAACGGGGCGAACTGCGGGATCAGCAGGGTGAGGTAGACCAGCAGCGGCGGTACGGCGATCCACGGCGAGGAGATGATCCGCCGCGTCACCGACCAGCCCGGTAGGAAGATCATCAGTGCCCAGAAGGGCACGGCGAGGGGGAAGGCGAGGTCGAAGAGGGTCTGGGGGTCCATGGTGGGTTCCTGTCTCGGGTGGGTTCCTGTCCGGGCGGTGAGGGGATCAGACCGAGGTGCGGCCGGGAGTGAGGCGGCCGGAGGTGCGGCGGGCCGGGGGTGCGGCGGCCGGGGGCGCGCCAGGCGACGAGGACGGCCGCGCCGGTGCCGAAGGCCAGGACGGCGAGTGCGCCCAGCGTCAGCCCGTCGGGGGCGAGCAGGGGCTGGGCGCGCAGCGCCTGCCAGGTGACGAGCAGGACCACGCCGAGATACCCGGCGGCGGCGGCGACGACGATGCGGGTCCGTGCGGTCACGTCGAGGCGCTCGCCCCCGACGGCCGCCAGCCCGGCGGCCAGCAGCGGCAGCAGTTGCAGGGCGTGCATGCCGAGGAAATGACCGATCCGCAGGTCGCCGCCGGTGGTGCTCCAGCCGACGAGCGCCAGGCCGGGTCCACCGTCGGGGATGCCGATGGCGTGAGCTCCCGCGCCGACCATCAGGTAGCCCACCGACAGGCCCACGAGCCCGATGCCGAGCCCGAGCCGGATCGCCAGGCCCGAGGCCCGGTCGCGGCCGGGCTCGCGCAGGAAGCGCAACGCGATGGCGAAGGTGGCCAGGTAGAGCACGACGATCGTCACGCCCATGATCGAGTAGAGGGTGATCCCGGCGGCGTCGTCGTCGTTGAAGTGGCTGCGCACGCCGCGTGCGGCCTGCGCCACGATGAGCACCATCTCGATGGCGGAGGCGGCGACGAGCAGCCAGCCGGTGCGTCGCACGGCCCGTTCCCGCAGCTGCCCGAGCATCCAGGCCAGCGCCCCGGCGTAGGCGACGAAGGAGATCGCGAACTTGAGCGGCTTGAACCAGAGTGGCGCTCCGAGCACCGTCCGCTGGTCGACGATCGACGCGACGACGAGCACGGTGGCGAGGCCCGCCATCGCGACGGCGAACCAGTAGAGCCCGGGGTGGCCCCGGCGGGCGTCGGTGAGGACGGCGTTCATGGTCTGACCCCTGACTGGCAGTGTTAGTCTGTGCGAGCGGCGCCAGTATCTCGATCGACGCCTGACACTGTCAAGGAGGTCTGTCGATGCCAGTTGAGGGTTCGGTGAGAGATCGGCGACGGGCGGAGACCGTGCAGGAGATCAAGAACGCCGCCCTGGGGCAACTGGCCGAGTCGGGCGCCGGGTCGCTGTCGCTGCGGGCCGTCGCGCGGTCGGTCGGGATGACCGTGCAGTCGCTCTACCACTACTTCGACAGCCGCGACGCCCTGCTCACCGCGCTGGTCGCCGATGTCCATCACGCACTGGCCGACGCCGTGCAGGCCGCTGCCGACGCGAGCCGGGGCCGTCCGCCGCTCACGCGTCGGCTCGCCGCCACTGCCGCGTTCCGGTCCTGGGCGACGGCGAACCGCTCCGCCTTCCTGTTGATCTACGGCACCCCGGTACCCGGTTTCGCGCCGTTGCCCGAGGGCGATACCGGGCCGGCGGCCCTGCGGCTCGCGGCGCCGTTCGCCGAGGTCGTCTTCGACGGCTGGACGCCTGCGCAACTCGCCGCCGTGCCGCTCCTTCCCGGCGGGGAGTCGATGGAGTCGCTGCACCTCCCCGGGATTGCGCTCCCGCCCGGAGCCCTGGCGTACTTCATCGAGCTGCGGGCGCGCATGCACGGACTGGTGGTGCTGGAACTCCTCGGCCACCTGCACCCCTACAACCACCACGGCGGGGCACTGTTCGCCGCAGCCATGCACCGCATGTCGGAGGAGACCGACGCGCTGGCGCGTCAGGAGTCCTTCGCCTCACGGTAGAACCGCTCGGCCCCGGGATGCAGCGGCACCGGCTGGGTGCCGATCGCCGCGCGCAGGTCGATGGTCAGTGCGGCCCGGCTCGCCTGCGCCAGCTTCGCCTGCGCCCGGAACAGCGTGTCGACCAGCGCGCGGGCCAGGTCGTCGGCCATCTCGGCGCGCACCAGCAGGAAGTTGCGCACCAGGAGCGTGGTGATCGGTTCGGGGATGCCGTAGGTCGCCGCGGGGACCGTGCCCGGCGCGTACTCGGCGTGGTCGAGCCGGACCGGCTCGAGCATGTCCTCGAGGTTCAGCAACCGGATGGGCAGCGCCGCGGCGAGGTCGGTGATGCCCTGGGTGGGCAGGCCACCGGACCAGAAGAACGCGTCGATGCGACCCTCCCGCAACGCGGCGACCGAACCGTCGATGCCGAGGTGCTCCGCCACCAGGTCGGTGCCGGGCGCGAGCCCCGCCGACCGCAGCAGCCGGGTCACGACGAAGATCACCCCGGAGTCCGGTTCCCCGAGCGACACCCGGGCCCCGCGCAGCTCGGGGAGCGTCGTCACCGGGGACGACGCCGGCACCACCACGTGGACGACGTCGTCGTAGATCCGCGCGAGGGCGCGTAGCGCCGCCGGTTCGGCGGGCCCGACGCGGGACTGGTGATCGGCGGCCGTGTCGACCTGGCTGAACACCACGTCGGCCGCACCGGAGGCCAGGCGCGCGAGGTTGTCGACCGACCCGGCCGTGGAGAGCACCGCAGGCGCGACGCCCAGGTCGAGCTGCTCGGCCCAGGCCTGCGCGAGCGCCGTGCCGAGCGCGAAGTACACCCCGGACGCCCGACCGGTCGCGACGGTGAGGCTCCTGCCGGCGAAGGGCGACGCGCAGGCGGGGACGGCAGCGAGCAGGCCGAGCGCGCCGAAGGCCCGCAGGACGGCGCGCCGGTCCATCGCCGTCGAACCGCCCGTCACGCCGGCCTCCCACCTGTCATCCCGGCATACTGCCGTGCCCGGGCGGTGCGGTCGACCCGCTCTCCGAGGCATACCCTGAGCTTCGTCGGCGGAGCCGGGCCACCGCCGGGCAGTGCACCCGGGCGCGCCCGACGATCGCCAGCGAGGAGTGGTCGTGACCCGCAGCTACACCATCCGTACCTACGGGTGCCAGATGAACGTGCACGACTCCGAGCGGATGGCGGGGTTGCTGGAGGCGTCCGGGTACGCGAGGTCCGCCGACCCCGCCGACGCCGACGTCGTGGTGATCAACACCTGTGCGGTGCGGGAGAACGCCGACAATCGGCTCTACGGCAACCTCGGCCACCTCGCGCCGGTCAAGGCCGCTCACCCCGGGATGCAGATCGCGGTCGGTGGATGCCTCGCGCAGAAGGACCGCGCCGAGATCGTCCGCCGCGCCCCCTGGGTGGACGTCGTGTTCGGCACCCACAACGTGCACGCGCTGCCCGTCCTCCTGGAGCGGGCGCGGCACAACGAGACCGCCCAGGTGGAGATCGCCGAGTCGCTCGAGGTGTTCCCCTCGACGCTGCCGGCTCGGCGCGAGTCGGCCTACGCCGGCTGGGTGTCGATCTCCGTGGGGTGCAACAACTCCTGCACGTTCTGCATCGTCCCCTCGCTGCGCGGCACCGAGAAGGACCGACGACCGGGCGACGTGCTGGCCGAGGTGGCGGCGCTGGCTGCCGACGGGGTGCTCGAGGTGACGCTGCTCGGGCAGAACGTCAACTCCTACGGCGTCGAGTTCGGTGACCGTGGCGCCTTCGCGAAGCTGCTGCGGGCCTGTGGGTCGGTGGCGGGCCTCGAACGGGTCCGGTTCACCTCGCCGCACCCGCGTGACTTCACCTCCGACGTCATCTCGGCCATGGCGGAGACGCCCAACGTGTGTCCGCAGCTGCACATGCCGCTGCAGTCCGGTTCCGACGACGTGCTGCGCCGGATGCGCCGGTCCTACCGGTCCTCGCGGTACCTCTCGATCATCGACGAGGTGCGGGCCGCGATCCCCGACGCCGCGATCAGTACCGACATCATCGTCGGGTTCCCCGGCGAGACCGAGGCCGACTTCCAGGCCACCCTCGACGTCGTGGGTGCCGCCCGGTTCGGCAGCGCGTTCACGTTCCAGTACTCGCCCCGGCCCGGCACGCCCGCCGCCACGCTGCCCGACCAGGTGCCCAAGGCGGTCGTCCAGGAGCGGTACATGCGGCTCGTCGCGCTGCAGGAGGAGATCTCCTGGGAGGCCAACCGCGCGCTGGAGGGTCGGGTCGTCGAGGTGCTCGTGGCGACGGGTGAGGGGCGCAAGGACGGAGCCACCCGGCGGCTCTCGGGTCGCGCGCGGGACGGGAGGCTGGTGCACTTCTCCCCGGGGGCCGCCGGGTCGGAGGGCTCGGGGATCCGTCCCGGTGACGTCGTGGAGGTCACCATCGGCTACGGTGCTCCGCACCATCTCGTCTCCGACAGCCCGGTGTTGACCCACCGCCGAACCCGCGCAGGTGAGCACCACGACGCCGGCACCCGGACCGGGGTCGCCCCCACGGGGTTGGGTCTGCCGGGCTTCGGAGCGCCGCTGACGAAGGGGAAGAGCTGATGAACGACCGCGAGGTTCCCGCGGAGCTCGCCGCGCTGGACGCCGAGCTGGCCGGGGTGGCCCGGCGCGTTGAACACCGGATCGACCCCGGCCGGACGGCTCTGACGGTGTCGATCGGCATCCTGGCGCTGACGGTGTCGCTGGTCCTGCCGTGGACCGGCTCCACGCCCGGCTGGGAGGTGCTCGCGGGCACCGAGTCCTTCGGCCTGCTGCCCCGGCTCTTCGCGTTCACCGCGATCGGGTTCGGCGTGCTGGGCTCGGCACTGGCGCTGGCCACCCGCTGGTGGGGTCTGGCCTGGGTGTGTGCGGCGGGGTGCGGAATCTCGGTCATCGACGGGATGTGGGCCATCTGGTCGCGCCAGGTCGGCGTGCCCGACGGCGGCACCGGCGCCGGGATCGGCCTGGTGCTCGCGGTACTGGCGGTGCTGGTCCTCGCGGCGTCGTGGGCGCGCATCGCCCTGCGCCGCTGACCGTACCGCGTGATCATCGGCCGGGCGCGTTCTCCGGCCACGATCCGGCCGACCTGCGCCCGACCGGTGATCACGCTTCCCGTCAGCGGTGCTGGACCGCCTGCTCGGCCGTGGTCAGCCACTCGCGCCACTGATCGGCCTGGGCGTTCGCCTGCTCGGCACGGCGCGGGTCGCCGGCGGCCTCGGCCTTGGCGGCCTGTGCCTCGAACTGGGCCACGCGGTCGCGGAACTGCGCCACGCGCGCCTCGGCCTCCGGATCGGTGCGCCGCCACTGGCGGTCGGTGGACTCCCGCACCTTCTCCTCGACGGCGCGCAACCGCGCCTCCAGCGACCGGATGTCGTCGCGGGGGACCTTCCCGATCGCCTCCCACCGCTCCTGGATGTTGCGCAGGGCGGCGCGGGCGGCGGTCGGGTCCGCCGTGGCGATCCGCTCGGCCTCGGTGAGCAGCGCCTTCTTGGCCTCGGCATTGGCGGCGAACTCGGCGTCGCGCTCGGCGAAGGTCTCCGAGCGCCGGGCGAAGAACGCGTCCTGGGCCGCGCGGAACCGCTGCCACAGAGCGTCGTCGGAGTCCTTCTGGGCGCGGCCCGTCACCTTCCACTCGGTCATCAGGTCGCGGAAGCGGGCGGCGGTGGGGCCCCAGTCGTCGGAGTCGGCCAGCTTCTCCGCCTCGACGACGAGCGCCTCCTTCTGGACCTTGGCGCCTGCGCGTTGCCGGTCGAGATCGGCGAAGTGCGACCCGCGACGCCGGTTGAACGACTCGCGCGCCTTGGAGAACCGCTTCCACAGCAGCTCGTCGGTCTTGCGGTCGATACCGCGGATGGTCCGCCATTCGTCGAGGATCGCGACGAACCGGTCACCCGCCTGCTTCCACTGGGTGGCCTCCACCGACAGGGACTCGGCTTCGACGGCGAGCTCCCCCTTGCGCATGACCGCGGCGCCACGCTGGGCGTCCCGTGCCGATCGAGCTGCGCCGACGGACGCCTCGGCCCGGGCGATGACGTCGTCGAGGCGCGCGCGCAGCCCGACGAGATCCCCGACGACGGTGGCGGTGCCGAGCCCGTCGCGGAGCGTCTTCGCGCTGCTCAGGGTTTGCTTCGGCTCTCCGCCGCCCGCGTCGAGGCGGGCGGCCAGCAGTTCGACCTCCGTGAGCATGTCGTCGAATCGACGGGCGAAGTGCGCCAGGCCCTCCTCCGGGGCCCCGGCCTGCCACGAGCCGACGGCCCGCTCCCCGTCGGGGGTGCGGACGTGGATCGTGCCCTCGACGTCGACACGGCCCCAGCGGCCGGGATCGGCGCTCGCGACGGCCACCGGAGAGGGTCTGGCCGCGGGTCGGTGTGCCGTGTCGGGCGCGGTCGCCGGCTTCGCACTCGCGGGGGCGGCGGGTGTCGCCGGCACGGCGGACCGCGGGGGAGCGGGGCGGGGCGGCATGGGACGGGGTGCCGTCGGGCGGGGGGCCTCGGGGCGCGCCACGGCCGGTGCGGGCGCCACGGCCGGTGTGGGCACCGGGGTCTGCGCCGGAGGCACCGGGGTCGTCGGGTGCGGTGGTGCGGTGGCATCGCCGGACGACGCGACGGTGTCGCGCCCGGATCCCGTGTCTGCGGGCGCGGGTTCTGTCGGCGGATCGACCGGGCTGGGAACAGCGGGCTCACCTGTAGGCACCGCCTCCGACCGCGGGTCGGGCCGGGCCTGGTGGTCCGCCGCCGTCTGGTCCGCCGCCGTCTGGTCCGCCGCCTGCTGATCCGACACGGTCACTTCTCCTCGCGTTCCGGCCCATCGCGGTCGATGGGCGCCCCGTCCGAGGGCGGGGCCGTGCACAGCGGTCCTCGCCGATCCGTCTGACCGGCGATCTTCCTCATCGGAAGCCGTCCGGCGATTCAAGCAGCTCACTGTTCGGATCGGAACGCTCCCGACGGGTGTGGCGCAGCCAGCGGCGGCTCCCGATCGGCGAGCCGTGCGGCTGGCTACGCTCCGGTCGTGCTCTCGATGGTCGCCGTGGTGCCGGAACCGCCGCTGCTGGTGCCCGAGCTGGCCACCGGAGCCGCGGCCGAGACGGCGGACCTGCGGGCCGCCTGCGTCACCGCCGGGTCCCGGCTCGCGGCCACGGCCCGCCGCTGGATCGCGGTCGGCGCGGACCCCGGTGGGCGCCGGACGGTCGGCCCCGCCGCGCGCGGCAGCTTCGTCGGGTTCGGCGCGGACGTCGTGGTCGGGCTCGACACCACGGGTTCGGACTCCGCCGTGGACCGGGAGTTCCCGCTGCCGCTGCTGGTCGCGGGCTGGGTGGCGGGCCGGTCCGGCACCGGGGTCCAGGTCCGTGGTGAGCTCGTCGCGCCCGACGCGTCCACCGTGGAATGCCTGGACCTGGGCGCCATGCTGGCCGCCGAGTGCGCGGCGAGCCCGGAGCCGGTGGGGCTGCTCGTCGTCGGGGACGGGGCCGCCCGACACAGCGAGAACGCGCCCGGTCATCTCGACGAGCGCGCCGGGCCGTTCGACGCGGCCGTCATGGCCGCACTGGGCGCCGCCGATGCGGCCGGCCTGGCCGCACTCGACGCCACCGTCGCCACGGCGCTCCTCGCGTCGGGGCGCGCGCCGTGGCAGGTGCTCGCCGGTGCGGCACGTGGCAGCCGGTGGAGCGGCGAGCTGCTGCACTCCTCGACGCCGTACGGCGTCGGCTACCACGTGGCCGTCTGGGTGCCGTGGCCCCGCCGCTGATCGTCGTGCTCGGCCCGACGGCGACCGGGAAGTCCGGCCTCGGTGTCGCGCTCGCCGCGCACCTGCACGGCGAGATCGTGAACGCCGACGCGATGGCGCTCTACCGGGGCCTCGATGTCGGCAGCGCGAAGCCCACCGCACGCGAGCGCGCCGGCGTCCCGCACCACCTCCTCGACGTCCTCGACGTCACCGAGACCGCGTCCGTCGCCGGGTACCAGCGGGCGGCGCGCACCACGATCGAGCGGCTGCGGGCGGGCGGGCGTACCCCGGTGCTGGTCGGGGGCTCCGGGCTCTACGTGCAGTCGGTGATCGACGAGCTGGAGTTCCCCGGCACCGACCCGGAGCTGCGGGCCGAGCTGGAGGCCGAGCTCGCCGCGACCGGCAGCGGTGCGCTGCACGCCCGGCTCGCCGCCGTAGACCCCGCCGCCGCGCGGGTCGTGCTGCCGGGCAACGGGCGCCGGATCGTGCGCGCCCTGGAGGTGATCGCCCTGACCGGGCGCCCGTACCCGGCCCGGCTGCCCGAGGCGGCGGCACCGCGCTACGACGCCGTGCTGCTCGGGGTGGACCGCCCCAACGCCGACCTCGACGTCCGGATCGGCCGGCGCGTGGCGCGCATGTTCGCCGCCGGGCTCGTCGGTGAGACGCGGGCGCTGCTGGAACGAGGCCTGCGCGACGGGGTGACGGCATCGCGGGCCCTGGGCTATCACCAGGTCATCGCCGCGCTGGACGGCGACGGCGACCTGGGTCGGGCTGCCGCCGACACGGTCCTCGCGACGCGCCGCTTCGTGCGACGGCAGCGTTCCTGGTACCGGCGTGACGGGCGGATCCACTGGCTCGACGCCACCGCGCCGGATCTGTTCGACCAGGCCGCAGCTGTCGTGCCGCAGCTCCACGTAGGCTCCTGACGTGCAGTTCAGCAAGGGCCACGGCACAGAGAACGACTTCGTGCTGCTCCCCGACCCGGACGGTGTCCTCGATCTGAGCCCCGCGCGCATCTCCGCACTCTGCGACCGCCGCCGCGGCCTGGGCGCCGATGGTGTGCTGCGCGTCGTCCGGTGGGAGGCCCTCGGGCCCGACGCGCCCGCACCCGAGCCCGGGGTCGAGTGGTTCATGGACTACCGCAACGCGGACGGGAGCGTCGCCGAGATGTGCGGCAACGGCGCGCGGGTCTACGCCCGCTACCTGGCCCATGCCGGGTGGCTGCCCGCGGAGGACTTCTTGCTCGGCACCCGCGGCGGGGTGCGCAGGGTCAGGTTCGAGGGCGCCGACGGTGTGGCGGTGGAGATGGGCCCCGCGAGGGTCGGGGAGGGCAGCACCGCGACCGTCGACGGTCACGCGTTCACCGGTGTCGCCGTCGACGTGGGCAACCCGCACCTGGCCTGCGTCACCGGCGCGGCCGTCGACTCCCTGGACCTGCGCCGCCCGCCCGGCCACGACCCCGCGCTGTTCCCGCACGGGGTGAACGTGGAGTTCGTCTCCCCGATCGACGAGGCCGGCGAGGTGCTCATGCGGGTGCACGAGCGGGGTGTCGGTGAAACCCGTTCCTGCGGTACCGGCACCGTCGCGGCCGTCGTGGCGGCGCTGCGGCACGACGGCCGGGAGACCGGTGGCGTCACCGTGCACACCCCCGGCGGCCTGCTCCGCGTGACGGTGGACGGGGCGACCACCACGCTGCACGGTCCGGCGGTGCTCGTCGCGCACGGCGAGCTCAGCCGAACCTGGTGGGACCAGCTCACCTGAGCCTGGGCCCGAAACAATGCGGACGGGGACGGTGTTGACGTGGGAGCATGGCTGACACGATGACTGATCCCGACCTGTCCACCCCCGACCGATCCGCCCCCGAGCGATCCGCCCCGGACCGATCCAACTCGGCCGAACCCGTCCGGTCCGCCGACCCCGGGCGTCCCGCCGGTGCGTCCCGTGGCGACTTCGAGCTCGAGGAGCGCGCGTCGTTGCGTCGCGTCGCCGGGCTCTCCACCGAGCTCACCGACGTCACCGAGGTCGAGTACAGGCAGCTCCGCCTCGAACGGGTGGTGCTCGTGGGCGTGTGGACCGAGGGCACGTCCGAGCAGGCCCACGCCTCGATGACGGAGCTGGCCCGCCTGGCAGAGACGGCCGGCTCCCTCGTACTCGACGGCCTGGTGCAGCGCCGCCCGCGGCCCGACCCCGCCACGTTCATCGGCTCGGGCAAGGTCACCGAGCTGCGTGACGCCGTGCAGGCCGGTGGGGCCGACACGGTGATCTGTGACGGCGAGCTGTCACCCGGCCAGCTGCGCCAGCTGGAGGAGAAGCTCAAGGTCAAGGTCATCGACCGTACGGCTCTGATCCTCGACATCTTCGCCCAGCACGCCCGCTCCCGGGACGGCAAGGCGCAGGTCGAGCTGGCCCAGCTGTCGTACCTGCTGCCGCGCCTGCGCGGCTGGGGTGAGGCGTTGTCGCGGCAGGTGGGTGGCCGCACGGCCGGTGGTGTCGGCATCGGCGGCCGCGGCCCCGGAGAGACGAAGATCGAGCTCGACCGTCGGCGGATCCGCGCGCGCATGTCCAAGCTGCGCCGTGAGATCGCCGCGATGAGCCAGGTCCGAGACACCCAGCGCGGGTCCCGGCGACGCAACGAGATCCCGTCGGTCGCGATCGTCGGTTACACCAACTCCGGCAAGTCGAGCCTGCTCAACGCGCTCACCGGGGCCGGCGTGCTCGTGGAGGACGCGCTGTTCGCCACCCTCGACCCGACGACCCGCCGCACGTCCACAGCGGACGGGCGCACCTTCACCCTCACCGACACGGTCGGCTTCGTGCGGCACCTGCCCCACCAGCTCGTCGAGGCGTTCCGGTCGACACTCGAGGAGACGGCCGAGGCCGATCTGCTCGTGCACGTCGTCGACGCCTCCGACTCGCTCCCGGAGGACCAGATCAAGGCCGTCCGCCAGGTCCTCGTCGAGATCGGCGAGGAGCGGCACGGGAAGATGCCGCACGAGCTGCTGGTCGTCAACAAGACCGACATCGCCGGCGACCTGCAGCTCGCGCGGCTGCGCCACCTGCTGCCCGACGCGATCTTCGTCTCGGCCCACCGCGGCGACGGGATCTCCAAGCTGCGGGCCCGGCTCGCCGAGCTGTTGCCGCGTCCCGAGGTCGACGTCGAGTTGCTCCTGCCCTACGTCGAGGGCTCGCTCGTGGCGCGGGTCCATGCCGAAGGTGAGGTGCTTGCCGAGGAGCACACGCCCGACGGCACCCGCCTGCACGCCCGCGTGGGTCCAGAGCTGGCCACCGTGGTGGCGCCGTTCACCGTTCCGTCCGCCGCCGTGGCGTCGACGGCTTCGTCGACCGGGCCGTTCAACGGGGTCGGTGCCCCACGCGCCGCACACGGTGTGGCCCGCTGATCGGTTCGCTCGTCGCGGCTGGGCTTTCCGTCGCCTTCCTGGTGGTGTCGTCCGCCCCGGCCTCGCCTCCTGACACCTCGTGCGTGGTGGTCGACGGCCGGCTCACCGAGCTGTCGGGGCTCGTCGCCGAGGGTGACGCACTGTGGGCGGTGAACGACGGGGGACGCCGTGCGGAGGCGTACCGGATCGAACCCGCCACCTGTGAGGTCGTCGACACGCGCACGTCGTCGGTCAACCCCTTCGACGTCGAGGACCTCGCCCGAGGCCCGGACGGATCGCTGTGGGTCGGCGACCTCGGCGACAACGAGCGCTCCCGCGACACCGTCGCTGTGATCGTGCTCCCGGCGCTCGGCGAGGCTCGGCTGCACCGCCTGACCTATCCCGACGGGCCGCACGACGCCGAGGCCCTGCTGGTCGACGGTGACGGCCGGCCGATCGTGGTGACGAAGGAGATCGGGAGTCCGGCCGGGATCTACCGGACGGCGCAGTCGCCGTCGGGCGACGGCCCGACCCCGCTCGTGCGGGTCGGCGAGGTGACGCTGCCCGCGTCGGACACCGTCGGCGGCCCGCTCGGCGGTCTCGGGGCCCGGGTGGTGACCGGTGCCGCCGCCGGCGCGGACGGGCAGGTCGTGGCTCTGCGCAGCTACACCGACGCCTGGTTGTACCGCGTACCGGACGGCGATCTCGCTGCTGCGCTGACCGGCACGCCGGCGCGGGTTCCGCTCCCCGGCGAGCCGCAGGGCGAGGCGATCGCGTTCCGTCGCGACGGCACCCTCGTCTCGGGATCGGAGGCCCGCGGCGGCGTCGAGGGTGAGATCCGCACCGTGGCCGACGCGGCGCAGCGCGCACCTGCCGCGGAGAGCGGGCAGACCTCCGGCGCCCCTGTTCCGGCGACATCGGACGGGGCCGCGCCACCGTCCCCGGCGGCCGCACCCGCCGACGACGCGGCAGCGGCGTGGTCGCCGGCGCTGGTGGGAGCGGGCGCGCTCGCAGGCCTGCTCCTGGTTGCCGCCGTGGCAATGGCCGCCCGCGGAGCCCGGCGCTGAACCCGGCGGATCGCCTGTCGGAATGCGATTCGCCGGGGTCCGGCCGAGCCGGGGTCGGGCGGGTGGCGTCGGCTGGGTGGCGTCGGCCGGGTCGCGTCGGATGGGTCGGAGTCGGCTGGGTCGGAGTCGGCTGGGTCGGAGTCGGCCGGGTCGGAGTCGGCCGGGTCGCGTCGGCTGGGTCAGAGTCGGCGCAGCACGGCCACGACGCGTCCGAGCACGGTGGCGTCATCACCGGGAATGGGGTCGTAGGCGGGGTTCGCGGGCATCAGCCAGTTGTGCCCACCACGGCGTTTGAACGTCTTGACGGTGGCCTCGCCGTCGATCATCGCCGCGACGATCTCCCCGTTCTCCGCGACCGGCTGCTGGCGGACCACGACCCAGTCGCCGTCGGTGATGGCGGCTTCGATCATCGAATCGCCACGCACGTTGAGCAGGAAGAGGGTGCCCTCGCCGACGATCTCGCGGGGGAGCGGGAACACGCTCTCCACGGCCTGCTCGGCAAGGATCGGCCCGCCCGCCGCGATGTTGCCCAGCAGGGGCACGAAGGCCGGGAGCGGGTGCATGTCGTTCGAACCGGCGTCGTCGGGCTCGGACGCGGCGTCGTCGGTGGTGACCTGCGCGGCCGCCGGCTCGTCAGGACCGCGGACGTCCACGGCTCGCGTCCGGTTGGGGTCGCGGCGCAGGTAGCCCTTGCGTTCGAGGGTGCGGAGCTGGTGGTGCACCGACGAGGTGGACGTCAGACCGACGGCGTCGCCGATCTCACGCACGCTCGGCGGGTAGCCGAAGCGCTCCACCCAGTCGCGGATCACCTCCAGGACCTTGCGCTGGCGAGGAGTCAGCCCGACCGGCTCCGTCGGGGGATCGGGGAACGTTCTGACCCCCGCCGACGTCACCGCTCTCACGGTGTCGGCGCCCGCGGCCACACCGCCGGGTGCCGCGCCGACGCCCCTGCCGGGCTTGTCCCGTGCCATCTACTCGCTCCTCCTCGCCGTGCTGCGCGTCGCGGTGAGCCGGCCTCCTCGGGGATCGTCGAGACGTCGCCGATCCGGCCGGGGCCACCGCCGTCGGGGACGACGGTAGCCCCGATGCACCCCCGTCGCCAAACACATGTTCGAACGACACGCCTTCGATTCTCGATTCTGTCGGTGCCCGGTGGTACACATCCCACAGACGTTCGTTCGAACGCTTGTTTGGGTGCAGTCGTTGAATCGGAGGCGGCGAGATGATGCGTGAGAGCACCAGAGCCGGGTCGGTACCCGGCATGGAGGGCTCCGGCGCGGGGGTGCCCGGTCCTGTCGAGTGCGGTCCGGCTCGGAACGCATCGCCGCAGTCGGCGTCGGACACGCCGCGGCGGTCGGCGCCCGACGGCCGGTGGCGGGGTCGAGCCGGGCGGGCCGCGCGCGAGCGGGTACCGCGCGGGCGGGTCCTCGA
>JAJAZD010000225.1 GCA_026785945.1 Pseudonocardia sp.
CAGCTGCGCCGAGGCCATCCCGACCAACACCTGCCCGCCGGAGAAGCCACGGTCCCGAGTCTTGATCGGCCCGATCGCCCGATCCAACAGCGTGATCATGTTCAGGCGGTCGACCAGTTCGGTCACCACCACCATCCCGGAAAACCGGGTCAACGACGGGTCCGGCACGCCGACCCGCACACGCCGCCAACTGCCATCATCGCAGGTCAAGCGGGCACCTATCGCCATCTCACGGCCCGTGTCGCGGCCCTACTCGCCGATCCGGGTCTGACGGAGGTCGCAACGCTAGATCGGCGCCATTTCACCGTGGTCCGGACGCAGCACGCGCCGGCGTTGACCCTTCTTCCATGACACGCCGGGTGGTGGGCAAGTGGGTCGGCGAGACCTACCGTCGCCGCCCGATGATCGTCCCGACCGTGATCGCGGTCTGACTCGCCGTGCGCGACCCGCGTTGGACCGAACGGCGGCATATTCGGATCGTCGGTTGCTCAGATCGGCACTGACTGTGATGGGCACGTGAAGGCAGCATTGTCGTCGCGTGGGGGCGGACACACCGTCAGGTCCTCCGCGTCGATCCTGCCCCTTCCACGAGGAGGTCTCGTGCCCAGATTCGGAAGGCTCCGAACCGGAGTCTGTCTCGCGGTCGCCGCTGCTCTCACGGTGACTTTCGCCGGTCCGGCGTCCGCTCACGACGGGCCCAGCAGTAGCGACGGCGGGATCGACAACGCCGCCGCCACCCACGGTCACGATCTGCACGACCAGCATGGCGGCACCGGGGGGCACCTCGACCCCACGAGCACGAACGTACGGCTGGTCAGCAAGCTGGGACTGCGCAACGTGGTGCCGGGGAAGATCGCCGACGTCGGGGTGTTCAACGGGTACGCGTACCTGGCCGCGTGGGGCGGGCAGACCTGTGAGGCCAACGGTGTGCACGTGGTCGACATCCGGACACCCGCGGCGCCGAAGGAGGTCGCCTTCGTGCCGTCGAAGGAGGGCTCCTACCCCGGGGAGGGTGTTCAGGCGCTCGCCGTCAGCACCCCCGCGTTCAACGGCAACATCCTGGTCACCAACAACGAGGTCTGCAAGGACAAGGCCGGCTTCGGCGGCATGAGCATCTACGACGTCACCAACCCGGCCCGGCCCACCCCGCTGGCCGTCGGCTTCGGCGACGAGACCGCGCCCGGTCAGGGCAAGAAGGCCGCCAACCAGATCCACAGCGTGTTCGCCTGGGACGCGGGTGCCAAGGCCTACGCCGTGATGGTGGACAACGAGGAGGGCCGCGACGTCGACATCGTCGACATCACCGACCCGAAGACACCCGTGCTGATCGCCGAGTACGACCTCGACGAGACGTTCCCGCAGATCGTGCAGGCGGCGCCGGCCAACCTGACCGAGATCTTCCTGCACGACATGGTGGTCAAGCAGATCGGCAACCGGCAGGTGATGCTGCTGTCCTACTGGGACGCCGGCTACGTCAAGATCGACGTGACCGACCCGCTGAACATCGCCTACCTCGGCGACACCGACTTCACGAACCCGGACCCGGAGGCGGCGGAGAGCGGTCTCACGGTCGCGCCGGAGGGCAACGGGCACCAGGCCGAGTTCACCAAGGACAACGCCTACGTCATCGGCGCGGACGAGGACTTCTCGCCGTTCGGCCTGAAGGCCCAGAACGTCACCGACGGCACCGAGATCACGGCCGGTCAGGGCAGCGGCGGCCGGCAGTTGCAGCCCGGCCAGACGATCACGGGTGCGGCGAGGTTCGCGGGCCGCGCCTGCATCGGCGACCCGGCCGTGCCGGCTGGCAACGGCACCCAGGTCGCCGTCGTCGAGCGTGGTGTCTGCACGTTCACCGAGAAGATCGCCAACGTCATCGCCGCCGGCGGCTACTCGGCTGTGCTGATCTTCAACCGGACGGGCACCGACGCATGCAACCAGCAGCTGGGCATGAGTGTCGAGGGTGACATCCCGACCTTCGGTGTCGCCCCGCGGGGTCAGGGCTTCGCCATCTTCAACCAGCCCTACGACGACGCGGCGTGCCTCGCCGGTACCGGCCCGCAGGCACTGCCGGTCGCGGTCGGCACCACGGGCGACACGCTGACCTTCTCGTCCTCTTCGACGGCTGGGGCTACGTGCACCTGTACCGCAACAGCAAGGGCAAAATGACCGAGCTCGACACCTACGCGATACCGGAGGGCCACGACCAGTCCAAGGCGATCGGGTTCGGCGACCTGTCGGTGCACGAGGTCGCGACGTCCGCGAAGCGCAACGACCTGGCGTACTTCTCCTACTACGCCGGCGGGTTCCGCGTCGCCAAGATCGTGAACGACAAGCTCGTCGAGGTCGGCTCGTTCATCGATCAGGGCGGCAACAACGTCTGGGGCGTCGAGGTGTTCACCGGCACCGACGGGAAGGAGTACGTGGCCGCGTCCGATCGCGACCTCGGGCTGTACATCTTCGAGTACACGGGTCCCTGAGCCCGGTAGCACGTCAGCGACGCCCCTCCGGCGCGACCGGACGGGGCGTCGCTCGTTCCCCACGCATCCCGGTCAGGCAGGCAGGCGCCCAGCCCGATCAGGGGGTGGGATCGAAGAGGTTCCGCGCGGGGACGAGTCCTCCTGCGCCGCTTGGCCGCGGTGGACGGGACACCGGCAGACGGGGGCCGGTCCCCCGCATCCGGCTACAGCCGACCAACGCATTTCGCTCGCAGGGCGTTGACCTGCGGTCGGTAACGAGTGACGGCCAACCTGAGATGGACGTCATATGGTGCGGAGGGTTACTGAGTGGGGACACGGTGTGACTGACGTTCGTCCGTGGTTGTCGGTGTGGGCGAAGACCAGCCGTGATCTGGACTCGCAGGCGGTGACCGCGTGGCTTCCGCTTCATGAGCACCTGGCTGACACCGCGGCGGTAGCGGGACTGCTGGTGGATCATTGGGTGTCGCCTCAGGTGCTGTCCTGCATCGTCCGCGGTATCGGCGGTGTCGGGGACGTGCGTCGGCTCGTCACATGGCTCGCGGCCGTTCATGACGTGGGCAAGGCCAGTCCGGCGTTCGCGGTGCAGGTGCCGGCCCTGGCGGACGTCATGCGCGGTCACGGGCTCGATGCGGCGCCTGGCTTTGCCATGGATCCGGACCGGCCGCGGGTCCGACACGAGTTCGTGGGGCAGCTGGCGGTGCGGTCGTGGCTGGTCACCGAGTTGGGGTTTGCTCGGGGAGGAGTGGCTGCTCAGCTCGCCGCCGTTGTCGGCGGCCATCACGGGGTACCACCGGACTTCGGGACCCTTGCTGTGGTCCAGGGTCGGAAGGACCTCGCGGGCAAGGGTGACTGGGAGGTGGCGCGGGCGTCGATCCTCGGCTGGGCGACGGATCTGGTCGGCGGGCCGGATGTTCTGCGGTCCTTCGACGGTGGCCGGCTCGACCGGCCCGCGCAGGCGCTGCTCACTGCGGTCGTGATCATGGCGGACTGGATCGCGTCCAACAGCGAGTACTTCCCCCTTGAGCCGCTTCACACCTCCCAGGAACCACCACGAAATCCTGATCCGCGGCGGACGGCCGCGCGGGCGGAGGCCGCGTGGGCCGAGCTTGGACTCCCCGCGCGCTGGTCCCCGAGACGGATCGGTGATGTGCAGGCAGCGTTCGCGGCTCGGTTCGACCGTACGCCCGGGAGCGCCCGACCGGTGCAGGTGGCGGCGGTCGAGGCGGCTCAGCAACAGGACTGTCCGGGCATGGTGATCGTCGAGGCGCCGATGGGGGAAGGCAAGACGGAGGCGGCGCTGCTCGCGGTCGAAGCTCTCGCGGCGCGCTCGGGCGCGGATGGCTGTTTCGTCGCGCTGCCGACGCGGGCCACCACGGACGCGATGTTCTCCCGGGTGCTGGCCTGGATGGAGGCGCTGCCCGGTCTCCCCGGGGGCGCGAGTGTGACCTTGGCGCACGGCACAGCGAGCCTGAACGACGACTATCGCGGACTGTTGAGCCGAGGCCGGCTGTGTGGGATCGGCGAGCACGATGACGAGGGTGTCGCCGCACATCTGTGGCTGCGTGGGCGCAAGAAGGGGGCGCTGGCGCAGTTCGTGATCGGCACGGTCGACCAGGTGCTGTTCGCGGGTCTGAAGAGCAGGCACCTGATGCTGCGCCATCTCGCGCTGGCCGGGAAGGTCGTCGTCATCGACGAGGTGCACGCCTACGACGTGTACATGTCGCGTTACCTCGACAGGGTTCTGCACTGGCTGGGCGCCTACGGCACGCCAGTGGTGCTGCTGTCGGCAACGTTGCCGGCGGGACGTCGCGCTGAACTGCTGGCCGCATACGAGAGCGGGCGGGGTGCGCCGACGCCTTCTGTCGTCGGGGACCCCGGATACCCGGTCGTGACGGCGTCGGGATCGGAACCTCGCGTGGTCCTGGCGTCGCGGCCACCGTTGCCGGTCACCATCGACCGCGCGACCGACGATCTTGATTCGCTCGTCGCCGTGCTCCGTGACGCGCTCGCCGGAGGTGGATGCGCTGTCGTCGTGCGCAACACGGTGGCGCGGGTGCAGGAGACGGCTGATCTGCTCGTCGCCGAGTTCGGGGACGCGCACGTCACGGTCAATCATTCGCGGTATCTCGCGTGCGACCGGGCACGCACCGACACCGAGCTCCTGCGCAGGTTCGGGCCACCGGGCCCCGACACGGACCGACCGGAGATGCACATCGTGGTGGCCTCGCAGGTGGTGGAGCAGTCGCTGGACGTCGACTTCGATCTCATGATCACCGATCTCGCACCGATCGACCTCGTCCTGCAGCGAATCGGCCGCCTGCACCGCCACGTCCGGCACCGCCCGCCGACTTTGGCGCGGCCGCGTTGTGTGCTCGTGGGCGTCGAGGACTGGGCGGCGGTTCCGGTGCGCGCGGTTCCGGGATCTCGCCGGGTTTACGGCGAGCACACGCTGCTGAGGTCAGCGGCGCTGTTGACGGATCGCGACGTGGTGACGTTGCCCGACGACATCGCGCCGCTGGTCCAGGCCGGGTACGGCGAGCCGACCCCTGGCCCGGAGTCGTGGAGCGCTGCGATGAAGGCCGCCGAGTCCGCGCATGGTCTCTCGACGGTGAAGCGCCGGGCACGGGCGGAGGACTTCCTGCTCGGCGAGATCGGCTCGCCGACCGCCACGCTCAATGGTTGGGTGCGGGCCGGCGTCGGCGATGCAGACAAGGATCCGCGGGGTCTCGCTCAGGTCCGTGACGGCGCCGAGACGATCGAAGTTCTGGTCGTGCAGCGCGACCGTGACGGCGGCCTGCTCACCCCGGACTGGATCCACACCGGCGGCGGGCAACAGATCCCGCTCGACGCACAGGTACCCGCCGGGCTCGCTCGCACCATCGCCTCGTGTGCCCTGCGGCTGCCGCTTGCGATGAGCCACGAGGGTGTGGCCTCGGATGTGATCACGGCGTTGGAGCGCAACCACTACGTGAGCTTCGACCAGGCCCCGCTGCTGAAAGACCAGCTCGTGCTGGTGCTCGACACCGACCGCAGCGCCGACGTGTGCCATGGCGCCGCCGCATTCCGCCTCACCTACGACCCGCGACGGGGCCTGCTGCATGAATCCTTCTGACGTTCCGACCAAGATGCATGGCTACTGGGTCAGTTTGTCGAGAGACTTGGCGACGCTGAGCAGAGTCAGATACCACATGGCTCCGCCCGCAAAGAACGCG
>JAJAZD010000226.1 GCA_026785945.1 Pseudonocardia sp.
GTCGTCGCCGGTCGGCGCCGCCCGGGCCGCGACCGAGGCGTCGGGATCCGCAGCGGCCCCGACCGCCGGGGCCGGGAGCACCTCGCGCGGCCCCCGCACGATCGCGATGTAGAGCACGGCGCCCACGAAGACCACCACCGACACGACCACGTTGATCCGGATGTCGCCGAACACGCGCGTGGCCGGGTCCTCGCGCAGAAGCTCGATCCAGAACCGGCCGGCGGTGTAACCCGCGACGTAGATCGCGAACGCCCGGCCGCGCCCGAGCCGGAACCGGCGGTCGGCCCACACGACGAGGGCGGCGACACCGAGGTTCCACAGGAGCTCGTAGAGGAACGCGGGCTGCACGATGGTGATCGGTGTGAGGTCCACCGCGACCCCACCGAGCGCGTCCGGCAGCCCCGTCCCCGGGTCGACCCGCTCGTAGATCTCCAGGCCCCACGGCAGCGTCGTCGGAGCTCCGTAGAGCTCCTGGTTGAACCAGTTGCCCAGCCGCCCGATCGCCTGGGCGGCGACGATGCCGGGGGCCACGGCGTCGGCGAAGAAGCCCAGCGGGACGCCTCGGCGGCGGCAGCCGATCCACGCGCCGACAGCACCGAGGGCCACGGCCCCCCAGATCCCGAGACCGCCCTGCCAGATGTAGAGCGCCTCGACGGGGCTGCGGCCGGGGCCGAAGTAGGTCTGCCAGTCGGTGGCGACGTGGTACAGCCGCCCGCCGACCAGCCCGAACGGCACCGCGAACACCGCGACGTCGGTGACGACACCGGGCGCGCCGCCGCGGGCGACGAACCGCCGCTCGCCCCACACCACCGCCACCACGATGCCGGTGATGATGCACAGCGCGTACGCCCGGATCGGTACGGGACCGAGGTACCAGACACCGCGGTCCGGGCTCGGGAGGTAGGCCAGCACTGCGGTGGTCATGGCGAAGCTCACCGACCCACGGTAACTCCCGCGATGTGGGGCGGGCGCACCGCGCGGCGGACCCCGTCGGCCAGCTCCTCCGCCAGGGCCCGGACGGCAGCGGCCCCGCCCTGCTCGGCCGCCGTCACGAACGCCGAGCCGACGATGACGCCGTCGGCGAACGCCGCAACCTCGGCGGCCTGCGCACCCGAGCGCACCCCGAGACCGACGCCGATGGGCAGCGAGGTGTGCGGCCGGCAGCGCGCGACGATCTCCGGAGCCGCGCTGGCCACGGAGTCACGAGCGCCGGTGACTCCCATCGTCGAGGTCGCGTAGAGGAAACCGCGGCTCGCGGCCGCGGTGGAGGCGATGCGCTCCTCGGTCGACGACGGCGCGACCAGGAATATGCGGTCCAGGCCGTGCGCGTCGGAGGCGGTGAGCCACTCGTCGGCCTCGTCGGGGATCAGGTCCGGGGTGATGACGCCGAGCCCGCCCGCGGCTGCGAGATCCCGGGCGAACGCGTCCACGCCGTAGCGCAGCACCGGGTTGAAGTAGGTCATGACGACGGCGCGGCCACCTGCCGCCGACACGCGCTCGACGACGGAGAGCACATCGCGCAGCCGGGTGCCTGCGCGCAGGGCGGTCTCGGCGGCGGCCTGGATCGTCGGCCCGTCCATCACGGGATCGGAGTACGGAACCCCGACCTCGAGCAGGTCGCAACCGCCCTCGACCAGTGCGTTCAGCAGGTCCACCGACCCGTCCACGGTCGGGTAGCCGGCGGGGAGATACCCGATGAGCGCGGCACGCCCCTGCGCCCGGCAGCCGAGGAACACCTCGGCCACACCACGGCCCTTCGCGGGTTCGCCGGGCGGTGGGCGGGTCGACCCGGTCATCGCTGCATGCTTCCGGTGTCCGAGCCCGATGGTGACGGTGCGGTGGCCGGCGGGGCGTCGGCGATCGCCGTGCCACTCGCCTCCGCCGCGCTCTGCGCTGCACCGATCATGCCGAACCATCTCGCGGCCGTGTCGACGTCCTTGTCCCCGCGCCCGGACAGGTTGACCAGGACGATGCCGTCGGGCCCGAGCTCGCGCCCCAGCCGCAGCGCACCGGCGATGGCGTGCGCGGTCTCGATGGCGGGGATGATCCCCTCGGTGCGGCAGAGCAAGGAGAACGCCTCCATGGCCTCACGGTCGGTGACGGACTGGTACTCCGTGCGGCCGAGGTCCTTGAGCTGGGCGTGCTCCGGCCCGACACCGGGGTAGTCGAGCCCCGCGGAGATCGAGTACGACTCGGAGGTCTGGCCGTCGGAGTCCTGCAGGAGGTAGGACATCGCACCGTGCAGGGCGCCCGGGGAGCCCTCCGTGAGGGTGGCGCCGTGCCGTCCGGTCTCGACGCCGTCGCCGCCCGGCTCGAAGCCGACGAGGCGCACACCCGGGTCGTCGAGGAACGGGTGGAAGATGCCGATGGCGTTCGACCCGCCGCCGACGCACGCGGCGATCGCGTCGGGCAGACGTCCGGTGCGCTCCAGCACCTGCTCGCGCGCCTCCAGGCCGATGATCCGGTGGAAGTCACGCACCATCATCGGGAACGGGTGCGGGCCCGCGACCGTGCCGAGCAGGTAGTGCGTCTCGTCGACGTGGGTGACCCAGTCGCGCAGCGCCTCGTTGATCGCGTCCTTGAGCGTGCGCGAGCCGGACGTCACGGGGATCACGGTGGCGCCCAGCAGCCGCATCCGGGCGACGTTCAGCGCCTGGCGCTCGGTGTCGACCTCGCCCATGTAGACGACGCACTCCAGGCCCATCAATGCGCACGCCGTCGCCGTGGCGACCCCGTGCTGGCCCGCCCCGGTCTCGGCGATCACCCGCGTCTTGCCCATCCGCTTGGTGAGCAGCGCCTGGCCCAGAACGTTGTTGATCTTGTGCGAACCCGTGTGGTTGAGGTCCTCGCGCTTGAGCAGGATGCGCGCGCCACCGGCGTGCCCGCCGAGCTTCGGGGCGTCGGTCAGTGGGGACGGGCGGCCGGAGTAGTCGCGGTGCAACCGGTCGAGCTCGTCGAGGAACTCCCGGTCGCCACGGGCCTTCTCGTACGCCGTGGTCAGCTCGTCGAGTGCCCCCACCAGCGCCTCGGGCACGAACCGCCCGCCGTAACGCCCGAAGTGGCCACGCTCATCGGGATCGTGTCCCGACGGCGTGGAGACGCCGTCACTGGCTCGGGCCGATGTCCCCGCTCTGGTGCTCACCCCAGCATTGTGTACTCAACGCACCATCCGCGAGCACGACGGGTGGAAACCCGCGGCCACCAGGGCGCGCACGGCAGCCTGCGGGTCGCCACTGGTGACCAGGCTCTCACCGACGAGCACCGCATCGGCGCCCCAGCCGGCGTAGGTCAGCAGGTCACCAGGGCCGCGCACGCCGGACTCGGCCACCCTCAACACCTCGCTCGGCAGGCCGGGCGCGATCCGGCCGAAGATCGTCCGATCGACGTCGAGGGTGTGCAGGTTGCGTGCGTTGACCCCGATGAGCTTGGCGCCCGCCTCCAGCGCGCGGTCGGCCTCCTCCTCGGCGTGCACCTCGACCAGCGCCGTCATCCCGAGGGACTCGACGCGGTCCAGCAGGGCGTCGAGCACGTTCTGCTCCAGCGCCGCGACGATCAGCAGGACCAGGTCCGCGCCGTAGGCCCGCGCCTCGTGCACCTGGTACGGGCTGACGATGAAGTCCTT
The DNA here is from genome assembly GCA_026785945.1 of Pseudonocardia sp. Classification (GTDB taxonomy): domain Bacteria; phylum Actinomycetota; class Actinomycetes; order Mycobacteriales; family Pseudonocardiaceae; genus Pseudonocardia. Next base: position 3,623 of record JAJAZD010000226.1, read on the forward strand.
GCGGAGCACGGGTACGTCGACCACCGCGCGCACCGCGGCCAGGTCGGCCAGCGAACCGCCGAAGCGTCGTCGCTCGGTCAGCACACTGATCACGCGGGCGCCACCCTCCGCGTAGGACTCCGCCAGGTCCGCCGGGTCGGCGATGGCCGCCAGGTCGCCCTTCGACGGGCTGCGCCGCTTGACCTCCGCGATCACCCCGATCCCCGGAGCGCGCAACGCCGTCATGACGGCGCGCGGCGGCGCGACCGCGGCCGCCCGTCGCTTGATCTCGGCGAAGTCGACCTGGGCCTCGCGCACGGCGAGGTCCTCCCTGACATCGTCCACGATCGCATCGAGGACGCTGCCACCGCTGTGGTCCATGCGGTTGCCCCCCTCCGAGGTGGTCCGGGCGGAATATCCGACCTGAAACCCGGGACCGGACGCTCCGGTCGACGGCGAGCGGGCCGGCGACGTTCCGGGACGAGACGTCCGGGTCGCCAGTCATGCTAGACCGGCCGAACCGGGCCTCCCGGGGCGTCCCCCCCGTCCCCCGGCGCGTCGGCGGTGCGATCGCGCCGCTCGGTCGGGTCGCGGCCCGCATCCAGGTCCCGCCACGCGGCACGGTCGGGATCGGCCTCGACCCGAGGCCGGGCCGGATTCGCATACCGCGTCCCGAGGCGCGCCAGCCGTGGCTCAGCGACGAGCACGACCAGCCCGATCCCGAGCAACAGCAGGCCCCCGGCCACCGCGAGCCACGGCGCCGCCGTGGTCTCCGTCGGCTGGTAGCGCAGGTCGTCCACCACGAGACCCGGCGGCGGCTGCGGCAGATCCGACGAAGAGGCATCGGTGGCGAACGGCGTCGCGAGCAGCGCCCGGATCCCGATCGCCGCGACCACGCCGCCGGCGCCGGCCAGCATCCCGCCCAGCACACGACGCACCACCCCTGCGGTGGCCACGACGGCCGCCACCCCGGCCAGCGCGAGCAGCGCCAACCCGGTGAGCGACGGAGCGACCTGCGCGCCGTCGAACGTCACCGGTGCCCGTCCCGCGACCGCCACCCGGAACCACGGCAACGCCGACGCCGCCCACAGCAGCACCGCCACCGACCCGAGGCCGCCGCAGACGCCGGCCAGCGCGCGCGGACCGCGGGCCGGCGTCGCCGTCATGACGGAGCGGTCCCGACGCGCGGCTCCGCGAGCGTCGCCGCCGAGTTCATGCCCGGCTCCGCGAGCGTCGCCGCGGTCGCCACAGCCGACAGCACCGCCCGCGCCTTGTTCAGGCACTCCACGTCCTCCGCGGCCGGGTCGGAGTCGGCGACGATCCCGCCCCCGGCCTGGACGTAGGCCACACCGTCGCGCACGAGTGCGGTCCGGATGGCGATCGCGGTGTCGGCGTTGCCGGCGAAGTCCAGGTACCCGACGATCCCGCCGTAGAGACCGCGACGGGTCGGCTCCAGCTCCTCGATGATCTCCATGGCCCGGGGCTTCGGCGCGCCCGACAACGTGCCGGCGGGAAAGCACGCTGTGACGGCGTCGTAGGCGTTGCAGCCGCGGCGCAGGGTTCCCGTGACCGTCGAGACCAGGTGCATGACGTGGCTGTAGCGCTCCACCGAGAAGAAGCTGCGCACCTTCACCGTGCCCGGCTCGCAGACACGCCCCAGGTCGTTGCGGCCGAGATCCACCAGCATGACGTGCTCTGCGCGCTCCTTCTCGTCGGAGCGCAGGTCCTTCTCCAGCAGCAGGTCCTCCTCCTCGGTGGCACCGCGCCAGCGCGTACCCGCGATCGGGTGGGTCGTCGCCACGCCGTCGCGCACCGTCACCAGCGCTTCGGGGCTGGAGCCGACGATGTCGAACCGCCGGCCCGGGCGGCTCGGCGTGGCCGCGGACTCGAGCCGTAGGAGGTACATGTACGGGCTGGGGTTCGTGGCCCGCAGGACGCGATAGACGTCGAGCGGATCGGCGTCGCAGTCGGTCTCGAACCGCTGCGACAGCACCACCTGGAACGCCTCACCCGCGCGGATCTGCTCCTTCGCGACCTCGACGGCGGAGTGGTGCTCGGCGGGGCTGCGCCGCCGCGTGAACACCGGCTCCACCGCCCGGTACGCCGCCACCGTCGACGGCGCGGGCGCGGCGAGCTCGGCGGTCATCCGGTCGAGGCGGGCGATCGCGTCGTCGTAGGCGTCGTCGACGCGATCGTCGCTCGCGTCCCAGTTGACGGCGTTCGCGATGAGCGTGACCGAGCCCTCGTGGTGGTCGACGGCGGCCAGGTCTGTGGCCAGGAGCATCACCAGCTCGGGAACCTGCAGGTCGTCGGCGGCGAGCGACGGGAGCCGCTCCAGGCGCCGCACCACGTCGTAGCCGAGGTAGCCCACCATGCCTCCGGTGAGCGGCGGGAGCCCGGGCAGCGGCTCGCTGTGCAGCTCCTCCACCACTGTGCGCAGCGCCGCGAGGGGGTCGCCGGTCAGCGGCAGGCCGGCCGGGACGTCTCCGACCCACATCACCTCACCGTCGACCACGGTCAACGCGGCCGCGCACCTCGCACCGACGAAGGACCAGCGCGACCAGGACCGCCCGTTCTTCGCGGACTCGAACAGGAACGTGCCCGGACGGTCCCCGGCCAGCTTGCGGTAGACCCCGACGGGGGTCTCGTCGTCGGCGAGCAGCCGACGCGTCACCGGGATCACCCGGTGCCCGGCGGCCAGCGCCCGGAACTCCTCGCGGCTGGGGGTGACCGTGCCGAACGCGCCGGACGGCGCCGGACCCATCGGCACAGGACCCATCGGCGCAGGACCCATCGGCGAAGGACCCAGCGGGGCGGTACCCGTCGGCGTCGAGACGGAGGCGGACATGGCGTCATCCTTCCAGGCCGACGCCCGCCCGTGGCGGGGCCGGTGGCCGCAGGCGAGGATGGGCGCCGTGGTCGCCGAGCCAGCAGCCCAACCCGCAGCCCAACCAGCAGCAGAGCCACCCTCCGGGCCCGGATCGCGGCGCCGGGGGCGCCGACCCGGCGGCGCCGACACGCGGGCCGAGCTCCTCGCGGCCGCGCGCGTCGAGTTCGCCGAGCGCGGCTACACGGGCGCCACCGTCCGCATGATCGCCGAGCGGGCCGGCGTCGATCCCGCGATGGTCCACCACTGGTTCGGCGGCAAGGACGCCCTGTTCACCGCGTCCCTGGACGTGCCGGCGGACCCGGCCGAGATCGTCGCCGCGGTCGTTCCCGGTGATCCGGAGCGGCTCGGCGAGCGGATCGTCCTGCGGTTCCTGCACGTGTGGGACGCGGCGGCCGGCGGGCGGCTCGCCGCGATCGTGCAGAGCGTCGCCGGCCACGACGACGCCGCGCGGATGCTGCGCGAGTTCTTCGGGGAGGTCCTGGTCGGACGGATCGTCGCGGCTGTCGCGCCGGACCGTCCGCAGCTCCGGGCCGGGCTGTGCGGATCGCAGCTCATCGGCCTGGGCATGATGCGGTACGTGATCAAGCTGGAGCCGCTGGCGTCGGCCGACCACGCCACCGTCGTCGCCGTGGTCGCCCCCACGCTGCAGCGCTACCTGACCGGGCCGCTGCCCTGAACGCCCGTGGCGGTCAACCCGCGTCCGCGACCGGCAGGACATCTGCGTCGAAACACGTGCGCGTGCCCGTGTGGCAGGCGGGGCCGGTCTGGTCGACGGTGACGAGGACGGCGTCGCCGTCACAGTCCAGGCGGACCCCGACGACGCGTTGGGCGTGACCGGAGCTCTCGCCCTTCACCCAGTAGTCCTCGCGGGAGCGCGACCAGTAGGTGGCGCGGCCGGTCGTCAGGGTGCGGTGCAGCGCCTCGTCGTCCATCCACGCGACCATCAGCACCTCGCCCGTGTCCCGCTGCTGGGCGATGGCACACACGAGACCGTCGGCGTTGCGCTTGAGCCGGGCGGCGATGGCCGGGTCCAGCCGCGAGACCGCGACGCGTGCGCTCACCTGACCTCCACGTCGGCCGCCCGCAGGCGGGCTTTGACGTCGCTGATCCGGAAGTGTCCGAAGTGGAACACGGTGGCGGCGAGCACCGCGTCCGCACCGGCCCGCACCGCCGGCACGAAGTGCTCGACGTCCCCCGCGCCGCCGCTGGCGATCACCGGGACGTCCACCGCGGCCCGGACCGCGGTGATCATCGCGAGGTCGAACCCGGCCCGCGTGCCGTCGGCGTCCATCGAGTTGAGCAGGATCTCGCCGACCCCGAGCTCCTGGCCGCGGACCGCCCACTCGACGGCGTCGATGCCGGTGCCGCGGCGACCGCCGTGGGTGGTGACCTCCCACCCCGACGGCGTCGGCCGCCCGCCCTCGGGCACGGTGCGCGCGTCGACGGAGAGCACGATGCACTGCGCGCCGAACCGGCGGCCGGCCTCGTGCAGCAGTTCCGGGCGCGCGATCGCCGCCGTGTTGATGCCGACCTTGTCGGCCCCCGCGCGCAGCAGGGTGTCGACGTCGTCGGTACTGCGGACGCCCCCGCCGACGGTGAGCGGGATGAACACCTGCTCGGCGGTGCGACGGACGACGTCGAGCATGGTGGCCCGCTCGCCCGAGGACGCGGTGACGTCGAGGAACGTCAGCTCGTCGGCCCCTTCGGCGTCGTAGACGCGCGCCATCTCGACGGGGTCCCCCGCGTCGCGCAGGTCCGCGAAGTTGACGCCCTTGACGACCCGACCGGCGTCGACGTCGAGGCAGGGGATGACGCGGACCGCGACACCCATCAGCCGGCTGCCTGCTGCGCCGCCGTGACCGCCCGGACCGCCGCGAGAGCCTCGGGCAGTGTGAACCGGCCGGCGTAGAGCGCCTTGCCGACGATCGACCCCTCGATCGCGACGCCGCCGGGCTCCACCTCGGCCAGCGCGACCAGGTCGGACACCTCGGCGATGCCGCCGGACGCGATCACCGGTGCCGGTGTGGCGGCGGCGACGGCACGCAGCAGGGCGAGGTTGGGGCCGCGCAGCGTGCCGTCCTTGCTGACGTCGGTGACCACGTAGCGCGCGCACCCGTCGCGGTCCAGGCGTTCGAGGGTCTCCCAGAGGTCGCCGCCGTCGGTCGTCCAGCCACGTGCGGCGAGGCGGTGCCCGGCGTCGGTGATGCGGACGTCGAGACCCACGGCGATCCGGTCGCCGTGGGCCGCGATCGCGCGGGCGCACCAGCCGGGGTTCTCCAACGCGGCGGTGCCGAGGTTGACCCGCGCGCAGCCCGTGGACAGTGCCCGCTCCAGCGACGCGTCGTCGCGGATGCCGCCCGACAGCTCGACGGCCACGTCGAGCCTGCCGATCACACCGGCCAGCAGCTCGGCGTGGGAACCGCGCCCGAACGCCGCGTCGAGGTCCACGAGGTGGATCCACTCGGCCCCGTCGCGCTGCCACGCGAGGGCGGCCTCCAGCGGGTCGCCGTAGCCGGTCTCGGTGCCGGCCTCACCCCGGACGAGGCGAACGGCCTGGCCGTCGGCGACGTCGACGGCGGGCAGCAACGTGAAAGTCACGCCGTGGAGCGTACCGACGGCACGACCGTGTTCCGGTGCGGCCCGGCGAGGACCGCCGCGGGCCCACCCGACAACGGGCCGACACCGCGCGGAGCCCGGCGACCGACCCTAGGGTGATCCCATGGAGCTCAGCGGGACACGGACGTTGGTCGCGGGAGCGACGGGCGCCCTGGGCAGCGGCATCGTCCGCGCACTGCACCGGGAGGGCGCGCACCTGGCGCTCGCCGGGCGCGACGCGACCAGGCTGGACGCCCTCGCGGCCGAGGTGGGTGACGCCCACTCCAGCACGTTCGAGGCGCTGGACCTCGAACGCTGCGCCGCCGTCGTCGACGAGGCGACCGACGCACTGGGCGGGCTGGACCTGCTGGTGGTCGCGTTCGGCGTCGCCGCCTTCGGTCCCGGTGAGGACACCGACGACGTCGTCACCGAGCACCTGCTGACGGTGAACACGATGGCGCCGATGGCGATGGTCCGCCAGGCCGTGCGTCGGATGGAGGGCAACGGCACGGTCGCCGTGCTCAGCGCGATCCTCGCCGACTACCCGACCGCCGGCATGGCCGCCTACACCGCCAGCAAGGCCGGGCTGAGCGCGTGGCTCACCGCACTGCGCCAGGAACAGCGCCGGAAGGGCGTCACGATCTTCGACGTCAGGCCGCCGCACCTCGAGACCGGCCTCGCCGAACGGGCGATCGCCGGCGAGGCCCCGCCGATGAAGGCCGGCGCCGAGGTGGACGAGGTGGTTCGTCTCGTCGTCGACGGGATCCGCGACGGCCGCCGCGAGCTGCGCTACGACCTGCAGAAGCGCGAGTTCGCCGGGCGCTGAGTTCGCCGGGCGCTCACTGGGCGACCGAACGCAGCCAGTTCTTCAGCACGGTGGCACCGGCGTCCCCGGATTTCTCGGGGTGGAACTGCGTGGCCGACAGGGCCCCGTTCTCCACCGCGGCGACGAAGTCCTCACCGTGGTGCGCCCACGTGACGAGCGGTGGCGCCAGGACGTCGGAGGGCTCCAGCTCCCAGCGCCGCACCCCGAACGAGTGCACGAAGTAGAAGCGGGTGTCGGCGTCGAGCCCGGCGAACAGGGTGGATCCGGCCGCCGCGCGCACGGTGTTCCAACCCATGTGGGGCAGCACGTCGGCCTTGATCCGCTCGATTGTGCCGGGCCACTGCCCGCAGCCCCGGGTGCGCTCGCCCCACTCGACGCCGAGGTCGAACAGCACCTGCATGCCGACGCAGATCCCCAGCACCGGACGTCCGCCCGCGAGGCGCCGTTCGATGATCCGCGGCCCGCCGACCGACGACAGGCCGGACATGCAGGCGGCGAACGCCCCGACCCCAGGCACCACGAGACCGTCGGCCTCCAGTGCGGCGTCGGCGTCGGCGGTGACCGTGACGTCCGCACCGACGTGGTGCAGCGCACGCTCCGCGGAGCGCAGGTTGCCCGATCCGTAGTCCAGCACGACGATCCGCGTCACGGGCCCAGCGTAACGGGCGGGACTTCCCGGCCGAGACCGGCGAGCACGCGGTAGAACCGGCTGTTGTTGAAGTACGCGGTGTGGGCCAGTGGGAACGGCGCCCGGTTGTCCACCAGCTGGTCGACGGCACGTCCCGGGAACAGCGGCTGGACCATGTAGGCGAGGGCGTCGCGCCGGTCGAGCACGTTCACCCAACGCGGGAAGGTGTCGGGCAGCGGGTCGCCGAATCGCAGGCTGGGCAGCGCGTCGATCTCGTAGAGGAACCCGGCCTGGGTGGCCACCGTCACCAGCAGCTCGACCTCCGGTATCGGCTTCTCGACGAGCAGGTCGACCGTGGCGACACCACCGAGGCTGTGGGCCAGGACGGTCACCGGCGGCTCGGCGCCCGCGACGGCCGTGCGGATCGCGTCCCGGATCGACGTCCCGCGGGAGAGGTAGAGCGCGATGTCGCCGGTGAAGGCGCTGCTCGACTCCTGCAGCGAGGTGTTCAGCGACGCGCCCAACGACGACGTGCCGAGCAACGACGTGCCCAGGCGCAGCCCGCCGGGCCGGAAGTGCAGGCCAGCGGTGACCTGGGCCCAGCGGGAGGCCGGGCCGGCCTCCCGCTCGTGCTCCTGCTCCTGCTCCTGCTCGGCCAGCGTCCACGCGGCCAACTCGGGGTCCGTGTCGTCGCGGCCGGGCCCGGCGCTGCCGGCGCCGATGTCGCGGAACGACGCGCCGCCCGCGTGCAGGTGGCTGCCGTGCTCCTCCCCCCACCCGCACGGGACGAGTGCGGCGGGGTGGCCGGCGGTCCGGAGGCCCTGCTCGACGGTCTGCAGCATCCGCGCATAGCGCTCGGCACGGATGCCGCTGCCGTGCACGAACACGATCGACGCCATGGTCAAAGGGTAGGCGACCGGCGTTGACCTCAACCTGGGTCGAGGTGGCAGGGTCGCGGACATGCACACGATCGCCGCCCCGGAACGGCTGCTCCGCGGCCCGTTGCGGACGCTCACCGTCGGGTCCGTGGCGCTCGTCTCACTCGCCGCCTTCGAGGCCGTCGCCGTGGCGACCGCGATGCCGACGGTTGCGGTGGCGCTCGACGGCCTGTCGGCCTACGGGCTCGCGTTCGGCCTACCGCTCGCCACGAGCGTGCTCGGCATGGTCGTTGCGGGGACGTGGAGCGACGCGCGCGGTCCCGCGTGGGCGATGCGCGTCGGCGTCGGACTGTTCGTGGTGGCGCTGCTGGTGGCCGGGTCGGCCCCGTCGATGCCGGTGTTCGCGATCGGACGGGCCGTGCAGGGCCTGGGGTCGGGCATGTTCTCGGTGGCGCTCTACGTCGTGGTCGGCCACGTCGTACCGCAGGCGCAGCGCCCGAAGATCTTCGCCGCCTTCGCGGCCGCGTGGGTGCTGCCGGCCGTCGTGGGACCCCTGGTGGCGGGTTTGCTGGTGGAGCGGGTGGGCTGGCGGTGGGTGTTCCTGGTGGCCGCGGTGCTGGCGGTGCCGGCGGCACTGCTGGTGGAGCCGGCGCTGCGGGGCCTGGCCCGGCGGGCTCCGGCGGCCGGGATCGGGCAGGTGCCGTGGGCGGTCGGTGCCGCGCTCGGTGCGACCGGGCTGCATCAGGCCGGCCAGCTCCCACCGGTGCCCGGGCTTCTCCTCGGCGTGGCGGCGACCGTCGCCGTACTCGTGTCCGTGGCCCGGCTGCTCCCACGCGGCACGCTGCGCGGACGGCCCGGGATGCCGGCTGTGATCGCGCTGCGGGGGCTCATCGCCGCCGCCTTCTTCGCCGGCGAGGCATTCCTGCCGCTGCTGCTCTCCCGCGAACGCGGGCTGTCGCCGACGGCCGCCGGGCTCGTGATCACCGTCGCCGCCCTCAGCTGGGCCACCGGGTCGTGGATCCAGGGCCGCCGCCGGGCGCCGTCGCCGACCCTGCGGCTCCGGCTCGGCACGGCGTCGATCGCGTCGGGGGTGCTGGCCGCGTCGGCCGTGGTGATCCCGGCGGTGCCCGTCGTGGTGGCGGTGATCGGCTGGCTCGCCGCCGGGCTCGGCATGGGGCTGGCCTACCCGACGCTGTCGGTACTGGTCCTGGAACTGTCACCGCCCACGGAACAAGGGGCCAACAGCTCGGCGCTGCAGATCGCCGAGGCCCTGTTCAGCGCGGTCGCACTGGCCGCGTCGGGTGCGCTGTTCGCCGCGCTCGTCGGTGCCGGCCCGGTGGCGTACGCCGTGGGCTTCGCCGTGGCCGTCGTGCCCGCCGCGCTGGCGGTCTCGATCGCCGGCCGGGCGGTCGGGACGCGGGACCCGGTGAGGTGACCCCCGACGCCGACCGCTGCCGCGCCGACCTCCGGGCCATGATCGCCGTCCGTGACCGGTGCGCGTTCGCGGACACCGCGTCAGAGGATGCCCTTGGTGGACGCGATGCCGGTGATCCGATCGTCGGGCTCGACCGCCGCGCGCAGCGCCCGGGCGACGGCCTTGAACTCGGCCTCGGTGACGTGGTGAGGATCCCGCCCGTCCAGCACCCGGACGTGCAGGGCGAGGTGGCCGTGGAAGGCCAGCGACTCGAACACGTGCCGGTTGAGCACCGTCGGGTAGTGCCCACCGACGACGAAACCCGCCATGACGGCCGGCTCGCCCGTGTGCGCCGTGTAGGGCCGCCCCGACACGTCGACGACGGCGTGGGCCAGTGCCTCGTCCATCGGGACGAACGCGTCACCGAAGCGGCGGATGCCCTTCTTGGCCCCCAGCGCCTGGCGGACGGCCTGACCCAGCACGATGGAGACGTCCTCGACCGTGTGGTGGACGTCGACCTCGATGTCGCCCGATGCGCGGACGGTCAGGTCGAACGCGCCGTGCTTGCCCAGCGCGTCGAGCATGTGGTCGTAGAACGGGACGCCCGTCGAGATCTCCGTGATCCCGGTGCCGTCCAGGTCGATCTCGACCAGGACCTTGGACTCCTTGGTGATCCGCTCGACGCGGCCGATCCTCGTCACGACAGCTCCGTTCCGATGACGTCCGCTGCCACCTGCAGGAACGTGTCGTTCTCCGCCGGCATGCCGACGGTGACGCGCAGCCGCTCCGGGATCCCGACGTCCCGGATGAGCACGCCGCGGTCGAGGAACGACCTCCAGGCCCGCGGCGCGTCGACGAAACGGCCGAACAGCAGGAAGTTGGCGTCACTGGGCACCACGTCGCAGCCGCCGGCGGCGAGCGCCGAGGCCACGCGGTCACGCTCGGCACGCACCATTGCGACGGAGCCCAGTGTGGCACCCGCATGACGCAGCGCCGCCCGCGCGGCGGCCTGGGTCAGCACCGACAGGTGGTAGGGCAACCGGACGAGCTGCAGCGCCTCGACGACGGCGGGCGCCGCGGCGAGGTAACCCAGCCGCCCGCCCGCGAACGCGAACGCCTTGCTCATCGTCCGGGACACGATCAGCTTGTGGCCGTGCGTGGCGAGCAGCGCGACGGCGCTGGGGTGGTCGGAGAACTCGGCGTAGGCCTCGTCGACGACGACGATCCCCGGCGCGGCGTCGACCAGGCGGGCCAGGTCGGCCGGACCCACGGACTGGCCGGTGGGGTTGTTCGGGCTGGTGAGGAACGTGACGTCCGGCGCTTCCGCGCGCAGCAGCGCGGCGGCCGCGTCGACGTCGATGGAGAAGTCGGCGCGGCGCGGGGCGGAGAGCCAGCCGGTGCGGGTGCCCCCGGCGATGATCGGGTGCATCGAGTACGACGGTTCGAACCCGACGGCCCGGCGCCCCGGCCCGCCGAAGGCCTGCAGGATCTGCTGGAGCACCTCGTTGGACCCGTTGGCCGCCCACACGTCGCGGCTGCTCAGCGCGACGCCGGTAGCGCGCGTCAGGTAGCCGGCCAGGTCGGTGCGCAGCGCGACGGCGTCGCGGTCGGGATAGCGGTGCAGCTCCGCGGCGACCTCGCCGACGGCCGCGACGACCTCGGCGACGAGCTCCGGCGGCGGCGGGTACGGGTTCTCGTTGGTGTTGAGCCGCACGGCCACGTCGAGCTGCGGGGCGCCGTAGGGGCTCTTGCCCCGCAGGTCCGCACGCAGCGGGAGCTGGTCCAGGGTGACCGTCATCGGGCGAACCTGGCCGTCACGGCCTGTCCGTGCGCGGGGAGGTCCTCGGCCGCGGCCAGGGTGACGACGGCGTCCAGAGACCCGCGCAACGCCTCGCGGGTGTACTCGACGACGTGCACGCCGCGCAGGAAGGTCTGCACGGACAGCCCCGAGGAGTGCCGCGCACAGCCACCGGTGGGGAGCACGTGATTCGAGCCCGCGCAGTAGTCGCCCAGCGACACCGGTGCCCACGGCCCGACGAAGATCGCCCCGGCGTTGCGGACCCGTCGCGCGACCGCGCGGGCGTCGGCGGTCTGGATCTCCAGGTGCTCGGCGGCATAGGCGTCGACGACGGCGAGGGCGTCGGCGAGGTCGGTGACGAGCACCGTGCCCGACTGCGGGCCGGACAGCGCGGTGCGGATGCGCTCGGCGTGCTTGGTCTCGGCGACCTGGCGCTCCAGCTCGAGGTCGACCGCGTCGGCGAGCGCTGTCGACGTCGTGACCAGCACCGACGCGGCGTTCGGGTCGTGCTCGGCCTGCGAGATGAGGTCGGCCGCGACGTGTCCCGGATCGGCCGTGGCGTCAGCGAGCACCGCGATCTCGGTGGTTCCGGCCTCGGAGTCGATGCCGATCAGCCCGCGGAGAAGTCGCTTGGCGGCGGTGAGGTAGACGTTCCCGGGGCCGGTGACGACGTCGACGGGCTCCAGGTCGCCGCCGTCGGTGTCGGTGCCGCCGTGGGCGAGCAGCGAGACGGCCTGCGCGCCGCCGACCGCCCACACCTCCTCGACGCCCAGCAGCGCCGCGGCGGCCATGACCGTGGGGTGCGGCAGGCCGCCGTGCTCGGCCTGCGGCGGGGACGCCACGACCAGCGACTCGACGCCCGCGGCCTGCGCGGGGACCACGTTCATGACCACGCTCGACGGGTAGACGGCCAGCCCGCCCGGTGCGTACAGCCCGACCCTGCGGACCGGCACGAACCGCTCGGTGACGGTGCCACCGGCCACGACGTCGGTGACGATGTCGGCGCGGCGCTGGTCGGCGTGGACCGCGCGGGCGCGGGCGATCGACAGCTCCAGTGCGCTGCGGACCGCCGGGTCCAGCGCGGCCAGCGCCCCGCGCAGTGTCTGCGCCGGCACGCGGATCCGACCGGGCCGGACCTTGTCGAAGGCTTCGGAGAACTCCAGGACCGCCTCGACGCCCCGCGCGCGCACGGCCTCGACGATCGGGCGCACCCGGTGCAGGACCGCGTCCACGTCCACCTCGGAGCGGGGCAGCAGCCCGCGGAGCGCGGCGGTGCGGGGCAGGGGTTCGGCGCGCAGGTCGAGTCGACGGAGCATGACATCAGCGTAATCGGGCCCACCGACAGAACGCGCGACCGCCGGACGTGCTGTGGTGACGCCGACCGGACCGTCGCGGCCTGCGCTCGTCATTCCGTCGCGCCCTCCCCGTTCCGGGCCTGAGCCGTGCGCCGTGGCCTACCCGTGCCGCCGGGCCCGCATCCGGAGCACGAGCAGCACGCCGCCGACGACGAGGATCGCCAGCAGCGCCGAACCGGCGATCAGCGGCAGCCCCTGCCCCGGCGCGTCGGCGGCCGGTCGGACCAGGTCAACGGCTCGCCTGGGTCATAGCCCTGGCGTGTCATGTAGAGGCGGAACGAACCCTCGTGCGGGATCGTCGCCCGGTAGTCGAACCGGAAGCTCGACCCGGCGGTCAGCGTGGTCGCGGGCCAGTCGGTACGGGGCAGGTCGAGGCCGCTGA
>JAJAZD010000227.1 GCA_026785945.1 Pseudonocardia sp.
GCCGCGGCCCGTTCCCGGGCGCGGGCGGCGTCCAGCTCGGTGGTCAGCACCGCGACATGGTCCCGGGCGGCGTTGTGGGCGGCCTCGGCGTCACCGCGGGCCGCCTCGGCGTCCTCGTGGCGCTCCCGGGCCGCGGCCTCCTCCTGTTCGGCGTCGGCCACCGCCCGCTCGCGTCCCGCGCGTTCGCGGTCGCGGCGTTCCCGGTCGGCCCGTTCCTGTTCCGCGCGACGGCGGTCGGCCCGTTCCTGCTCGGCCCGTTCCTGCCCCTTCCCGGGGCCGTCCTGTTCCGCGCCGCTCCGTTCCGCACTGTCCGGTTGGGTGCTGTCCGGTTGGGTGCTGTCCGGTTGGGTGCTGTCCGGTTGGGTGCTGTCCGGTTGGGTGCCGTCCGGTTGGGTGCCGTCCTGTTCGGTGCCGTCCTGTCCGGTGCCGTCGGCACCGGGCCCGCCGTGCCCTTGCCCCGTGTCGGTGTCGGGGACGGACCGCGGACGGGCGGTCGCCTCCCGTCGCGCCGGGACCGCGTCGGGATCGGCGGGTCCGAACCCGCTGTAGCTGACGGTCCGCGTCAGCCGTCCCGACCGCACCTCGTCGGCGACGGCCGGGTCCGCGAGCGCGGCCTCGAGGATCCCCGCCAGGTCGCGCAGCATCGGGTCGGTCGCGGAGTCCCCGGCCTCCCGCGCCAGCCGTCCGGCCTCACGGGCCATCGCGGCCACGAGCCGGTTGCGCTGCGAGGACAGGGCCCGCAGCGTGGCGCCGTCGAGGGTGCGCTGCGCGTCGGCGAGATCGGTGGCCAGCGCGAGCAGCCCGTCGAGCTGCTCGGTGCGGCGGGTGGCGAGCAGGTTGGCCAGCCATGCCGCCCGGGTCGGTCTGCGCAGCCTGCCGATGGCCCGGGCCAGCTGCGGGTCACCGTCAGAACGGGCCCGCGTCACGGCGTCGTCGCGGGCCGGGACGAACTCGTCGGGCCGCAGTGCGTAGAGATGCTCGGCGACGGCGTCGAGACCGTCGGCACTCGTCCTGTCCGGCACGGGTGAATCGTAGGGCGAGACGACGCCGACGCTCCCCTTCTACGACCGACGCTCCCGGTCGACGGGGAGCGCGGCCTCGATCGGGGGGCGCGACCCACGACACCTAGCAGCTTGCTCGCTGACGCCTCCTGCCCGGTGCGCAGCGTCGGCACGCGGATCAGCGGCTTCCGTTCCACGCCGGCACTCACGGCGCGGAACGGCGTGCTGAGGGCGTCGGGGGTTCGGTTCTCATCGCGCGAGTCATGCCGCTGCCGCGTCGGACCGGCGACCTGGAGACCCGGGGCGCCGGCCTGCGGGTTGCCGCCACCGGGATCGGTGCTGAACGCGATGTGGCGCAGGACCTCCACGCCCCCGGCGGGCATCTTGGCAGGATGGGGCGGTGATCACGTCACGGCTCGACCCCGACCCTCCGATCGAGGGGCATCTGCTGGACCGGTTGCGCCCCGCGCTGGCCGTCGAGGCGGAGCAGTGCCTCGGGCGGGCGGAGGCGGTCGCGTTCCTCGCCCGGCTCGACCTCTGGTTCGCCGACATCCACGGCCCGCTCGCCGCCCTGTACGGCTGCCGGCGCGATGCGGACGCGCTGGGGGAGCAGCTCGTCCGCCTCGCGCGGGCGGCCGTCGGGGAGCGACCGGTCGAGTTGCGGGATCTGGACCGCCGACGCGAGATCGACCCGCACTGGTTCCAGCATCAGCGGATGGTCGGCTACGTCGCCTACACCGACCGTTTCGCCGGCACCCTCGACGCGATCACCGGGCGGCTGGACCACCTCGACGAGCTGGGTGTCACCTACCTGCACCTCATGCCGGTGCTCGCACCCCGTGAGGGCGAGAACGACGGTGGCTACGCGGTGGCCGACTACCGGGCCGTCGACCCGCGCCTGGGGACGATGGACGACCTCGAGGACCTGGCCGGGGCCCTGCGGCGGCGGGGCATGAGCCTGTGTATCGACCTCGTGCTCAACCACACCGCCCGTGAGCACACCTGGGCGCGCGGCTGGCTGGCCGGCGACCCGGAGTACGCGGGGTTCTACCTGTCGTTCCCCGACCGGACGATGCCCGACGCCTACGAGGCGACGGTCGTGGACGTCTTCCCCGACCGTGCGCCCGGTTCGTTCACCTGGGTGCCCGGCGCAGGCGCGAACGGGGCAGGCGCGAACGGGGCCGGAGCCTGGGTGTGGACCACGTTCCTGGAGTACCAGTGGGACCTCGACTACACCAACCCGCGCGTGTTCACCGCGATGCTCGACACCATCCTGTTTCTCGCGAACCGCGGGGTGGAGATCTTCCGGATGGACGCGGTGCCGTTCATGGGCAAGCGCATGGGCACCAGCTGCACGAACCAGCCCGAGGTGCACGACCTCGCCCAGGCACTGCACGCGCTCACCAAGCTGGCCGCGCCGGCCACGGTGTTCAAGGCCG
Source organism: Pseudonocardia sp. (assembly GCA_026785945.1). Taxonomy (GTDB): domain Bacteria; phylum Actinomycetota; class Actinomycetes; order Mycobacteriales; family Pseudonocardiaceae; genus Pseudonocardia. The sequence continues at coordinate 2,441 of JAJAZD010000227.1, forward strand.
AGGCCATCGTCGGGCCCGACGACCTGGTCGCCTATCTGGGGGGGCACGCGCGGTACCGCCCGGAGTGCGAGCTGGCCTACCACAACCAGCTGATGGTGATGCTGTGGTCGAGCCTCGCGACGAAGGACGCGCGGCTCGCCGTCCGGTCGCTGGGGCGGTTGCGCCCGATCCCGGAGGGGACGTCCTGGGCCACCTACGTGCGCTGCCACGACGACATCGGCTGGGCGGTGAGCGACCAGGACGCGTGGGCCGTCGGCTACGACCCGGGGGCCCACCGGGACTTCCTCAACGCGTTCTACTCCGGACGGTTCCCGGCGTCCTTCGCCCGGGGCGCGTTGTTCGGCGCGAACCCGGAGACCGGTGACGCCCGGATCTCCGGCTCGGCCGCGGCGCTGTGCGGGATCGGCGGTGACGATCCGCACGCCCTCGACTGGGGGATCCGGCGGCTCGTGCTGCTGCACGCGGTGACCTACGCCTGGGGTGGCGTGCCGCTGCTCTACATGGGTGACGAGCTGGCGCAGGGCAACGACGTGAGCTACCTCGGGGACCCCGCGCTGGCCGGGGACAACCGCTGGATGCACCGCCCGTACTTCGACGAGGCCGCGGCGGCGCGCCGCTACGACCCGGCCACCGTCGAGGGCCGGGTGTTCGGGTGGATGCGCGCCCTCGGCGCCGCGCGCCGGGAGCTGCCCGCGCTGCACGCGGCAGGCGAGGGCGGGGTGCTGGAGGTCGACTCCCCGCACGTGCTCGCCTGGCGCCGCCGCCACCCGCGCAGCGGCTGGTTCGTCGGGCTCGTCAACTTCGCCGAGCACACGGTGTCGATCGACGCGCACGCCCTCGACGGCCTCGGCGAGCTGCCCACGGTGCTGTCCAGCGACGGGCCCCTGCAGGCCCGCGGCGGCCGCCTCCACCTGCCCGGCCTGGGCTTCGTGTGGCTGGCCGAGCCCTGACCCGACCCGGTCAGTTCTGCTGCTGGGCCAGGCGTTGCCCGATCACGGTCTGCAGGCGGGTCAGGCCGGACGGTTCCAGCGTGCCGACCTGGCTCTCCAGCTGGCGCAGGAGGTGGGGGTCGGCGACGCCGGACTCGGAGGACTGGATCAGCACCGTGCCGGCGCCGGTGAAGTCGAACTGTCGTTCCTCACCGGACTGGACGCCGAGCACCCCCATCGCGGAGGACAGGAACCCGGTCATCCAACGTGCGTCGTAGTGGTGTGCCGGCGACGGGCAGTCGGCCCACCCGACCAGCGCCTGCGGGTCCACCCGGATCGGCGGTTCTGCGAAGATCACCGGCCCGGAGCTCGACGCGAGGAACTTCCCCGACCCGATCAGCGTCAGGAAGCCGGGGACGATCGACTGCTTGAGGTCCAGGGTCGCGTCGAAGGCCAGCAGGTTGGCCGCGCGCAGCGTCAGGTTGCCGGAGTCGAGGTCGTAGCTGTTGATGTCGTAACCGCGGTCGCCCAGGATCAGGTGCCCGGTTCCTGAGACCACCACCCAGTCGCGGGTGTAGAGCGGCGCGGAGAAGCGCTCGGCCACGACGCCGCCGATGCTCGCCGAGGACAGCGGCTCGAACCGGATGCCCGACCCCTGCGGTGCCGGGTAGTAGGCGATCATCCGGCCCGTCTGCATGAACAGTCGGCCGTCCAGTCGCACGCAGTAGGCGTAGTGGTTGCCGGGGATGTTGTCGTTGTCGGGCAGCGTCTGCGGGTTGAGAGGGATCATCGCTGTCTCAGACCTTCTGCTCGGACGCCTGGACGTACACGGTGCCGTGACCGGTGAGCTTGAGCTGGATCGCCTCGCCCGAGCCGCGGCCCACCGCGTCACGCCAGCCGACCGATGCGGAGACCTCGACGTCCACCTGCCCGACGTGGGCGACGTAGGCCTGCGGGTCGACCGCGGTCGGACGGGCGCCGGTGACGGGGATCGCGATCGTGCCGCCGTGCGACATGACCGCGACCGAGCCGTACCCGTGCAGTTGGGTGGTGAACAGGCCCTGCCCGCTCACCGCGCCCCGGACCGCCCCTCGGATGCCGCCCTGCTGGCCGAGGAACACCACTGTGGACTGCAGCGACGCGTCGTGGGCGACCAGCCGGTCGGCCTCCACCGACAGCGGGCCGGAGCCGTCGAGCTCGATGATGGTGACGTAGAGACCGCGGAATCCGTAGTGGACGGTGCCGGTGCCCTGGGCGACCATCATCGCGACGTGCTCACCCGCGACCATCCGACCGACCCTGCCGCCGGCGCCGCCCGGTCCGGTGTGGACGGGGGTGAAGCCGACGTCACCGGTGTAGGCGAGCATCGCGCCGCGGCGGGCCAGTATCTCCCGGCCCGGGGCCACGGCCGTGGCGACGACCTTGCCGTTGATCTGCTCGAAGGCCATGCCTCAGCGCTCCTCGGGCTGGATGTAGACCACACCGCTGCCGTCGAAGCGCAGGGAGAACGCCTCACCGGAGCTCTCGCCGATCAGGTTGCGCCACGACACGTCGGTGACGAAGGTCTGGTTGAGCCGGCCCTGGCTGGCGATGAACGCCTGCGGGTCCACCACCAGCGGGGACTGCGGGGACACCTCCAGCGCGATCGGTGGCCCCCCCGCCGACAGCAACGCGGCGGTACCCATCCCGCTCACGGTCGTGGTGAACAGCCCCTGCCCCGACGACGCCCCGCGCAGCCCGGCGAACGCGACGTCGGTCTTCAGCTTGTCGGACAGGGCGAGCAGCTGTTCGGACTCCACCTTGAGGGTGTCGCCGGCGATCTCCACGAGCAGGATCTCCATGGCGTCCTTGGCGAACCACACGGTGCCCTGCCCGGAGCACTGCATGAGCGACACCGACTCACCGGTGGCCCGGCGTTTCAGCCCGGCCATCAGGCCGTCGCCGCCGCCCATCCCCGCATTCTTGAATTTCACGTCACCGGTGTAGGCGATCATCGCTCCCGTGGCGGCGCGTACCGCGTCGCCGTGGAGATCGATCTCCAGTACCCGCGACCCGTTGAGCCGGAACGCCTGCATGCCGCCGATCATGGCACAAGATCGACGGGACGGGCGGGAGCGGCCAGGATCGCGGTCATGACCACCGTGCGAACCGTCCACACCGCCGACCTCGACGGTGGCGTGCTGGCCGCCGCCCACTCCCTGCTCGTCGAGGTGTTCGACGGGGACTTCACCGTCGAGGACTGGCAGAACTCGCTCGGCGGTGTGCACGCCCTGCTCTGGGACGGTGCCGAGCTGATCGGGCACGGCTCGGTGGTGCAGCGCCGCCTGCTGCACGGCGGACGGGCGCTGCGGACCGGCTACGTCGAAGGTGTGGGGGTCCGGGCGGACCGGCGCGGGCGTGGGCACGCCGCCGCGCTGATGGGCGAGCTGGAGCGGGTGGTGCGGCGCGCGTACGACCTGGGTGCGCTGGGAGCGACGGAGGAGGCGCTCGGCTTCTACGCGGCGCGCGGTTGGGAGGTCTGGACCGGGCCGACGTCGGCGCTCACCCCCGCCGGGATCGTCCGCACCGAGGACGAGGACGGCGCCATCCTGGTCCTGCCCGGTGCGGTCCCGCTGGACCTGGCGGGCGGACTCACGTGCGACTGGCGCGACGGCGAGGTCTGGTAGGTCGCGCGACGCGTCTCGGTGGTCACCCGGACGCCCGTGGGCTCTCGGGGAGGGGGAGGTGATCGTGTGGGGACACGGCTTGCGGGTGTGGCGGTCCATCTGCCGGAGCGACGGGTGAGCAGCGCGGACGTCGAGGGCCGGGTCGGGGCGACGAGCGCGGCGTTCACCCCGCCGCCCGGGCTGATCAGGCGGCTCACCGGCATCGAGTCGCGGCACGTGATGGACGACGACGGCACGGCGCACATCGTCGCGGCGAAACTGAAGCTCACCTGCCCGGTGATGGACGTCAAGAACGCGTGCAAAAGCGTCCTCAACGGCATCGAGATGGCCGATGCGCTGATCACGTCCGGTCGTTACCGACAGGTGCTGGTCGTCAGCGGGGAGGCCCCGTCGAGGGCCGCGCGCCGGGGCGTGGGCTCGCTGGCCGGCCAACTGCGCGCGTTCCCCGGCTACACCCTGTCGGACGGGGGCGCGGCGATGCTGCTGACCGCGGACGCCCCGCCGGACACGGGCGTGCTGGCCACGGCGTTCACGGCCGACTCGTGGCACTGGGAGGCCGGCACGCTCGCCGCCGGCGGGTCGCGCCATCCCCGTGAGGTCGAGCACACCTACTTCGCCATGGACGGCGCGCGGCTCAGAGCGGCGTTCCTCGCCGTCGGCACCGGGATCCTCGACACGACGCTCACCCGGTTGGGCCTGGGGTGGACCGATTTCGCCGTCGTCGGAGTGCACCAGGTGTCGCTGCCCCACGTCGAGGTCTTCGCCGAACGGGCCGGGGTCCCGGCCGACCGGCACGTGATCACCGTGGCCGAGCACGGCAACGTCGCGTCGACGAGGCCGCGGGCATCGGAGCGACGCTCGCCGCGCTGGCCGCGCAGCGAGACCCGGACTTCGCGCTGGTCGTGGTGGACAACGCCTCGATCGACGCCACGGCCGACGTGGTCACCCGGTTCGCCGCGGCCCACCCGGCCACGCGGATCGAGATCGTGTCCGAGCCGCAACGCGGGACGGGTGCGGCCGCCGACACCGGCATGCGCGTCGCGGTCCGGGGTGGCGCCACCCACCTCGCCCGCACCGACGCCGACTGCGTGCCCGCGCCGGGACCGGACCTCCCGCATCTCCTCGGCGTTCACCGACGGCCTGGAGCTCGTGTGCGGCCGCCTGCTTCCCCGCACCGACGAGGGCCTCGCCCCGTGGCGGCGCGGGGCGCTCGTGGGCGCCGTCGCGGTGGCGTCGACGTTCGGCCGCTACCGCCCGGGCAACCGCATCGCCGGGGCCCGCGGCCCATACGTGATGGCGGCCGGGTCGCCGGCGCCGGGGATCTCCTCGGCTCGCCGTTGCCGGGTGTCGAGGTGCGGATCGCCAACGGGGGCGAGCTGGTCGTGTGGGGGCCGAATCTCGCTCGCGGCCACCTCGGCCGGGAGCCGATGACCGAACACGTCACCGGCGACCTCGCCCGGCTCGACGGCGGGCGGACCGTGCTGACGGGCCGGTCCAAGGACATGACCATCCGTGGCACGGTGAACATCTATCCGGGCCTGCACGAGCCCGTGATCACCCGGCTGCCCGGTGTGGCTGCGGCACTCCTGATCGGGGTGCCCGACGCGATCGGCGACGAGCGGGTCGTGCTCGCGCTCGTGCCCGCCCCCGACGCCGCACCGGGGCTCGTCGACCGGGTGGCGGTGGCTCTGCCCGGAGTGATCGACGCGTCCGCGCTGCCCGACGAGATCGTGTCGATCGACGCCGTTCCGGTCGCCGGGCGAACCCGCAAGCCGGACCGGGCCGCACTGAGAGCCCGACTCGCGCGCACGGAAACCCCGACTCGCGACGTCGTGCGCGCGTTGCTGGGCGCACGGGGGCTCGAGGTGCGCGTCAGGTACGTGCCGGTCCGGGTGGCGTGGGCGGTCGCCGGGGGAGGACGGTCGAGCCGCTATGCGGTGAGCCACCTAAGGTACGAGCGCACGCTCGACCTCACCGCGGGGCGCGAACGCCTCGGCCTCGACCCGGCACCGACCTCCGTGGCCGGCGCGGGCGACTGGTAGCCGATCGGTTCTCGGCGAACTGGGTTTCGGACTGCTATAGATGGAGGAAACCCCTGTCATGACCGACGCCCCCGGGCACATCGAGTTCGTGCACCGCCGCTGGCCCGCCGATCCCGGGCAGCTGGCGGTGATCCGTCATCAGCTGGCAGGCTGGCTCGCCCCCCTGCGGCTCACCGAGACCGAGACCGCCGACGTCGTACTCGCGGTCGACGAGGCCGCCGCCAACGCGGTGCGCCACGCGTACGGCACCGTGGACGGCGCGGGTGTGGACGGCGCGGGTGGGGTCGTCGAGCTGACGCTGTGGACCGAGCCCGGCACCCTGTGCATCGAGATCGTCGACCACGGCAACTGGCAGCCGCCCGCCGAGAACCCGTCCAACGGCGGCCGCGGCATCCCGCTCATGAGCAGGATGTCGGAGTCCGTGCTGATCCACCACGACCAGCGCGGCAGCCGCGTGCTCCTGCGTCATCACGTTCCCGGGGTGGACGTGGCGTAGCCACAGCGGTCCGCGCCTCCGGCGGCTCCCACCAGGCCTGAACCCGCGGGCGACGGCGGGGGGTGGCATCTCTCACCCGTGCCGGGCGGGCGGGGACGGCCGCCGAGGAGGACCGTTGACCGGTGACCACCGAGGCCGGCGCCGGTGTGGGGGAGCGCGGACGGCTGCGGCTCCTGCAGCTCGCCGCCCTCGTCAGCACCTGTGACCGCTTCGCCCTCGCCCCGCTGCTGGTCGTGATCGGCGTGGATCTGGGGGCCCCGCTCGCGGCCGTGGCCGGGGTGGCCAGCGGGTACTTCCTGGCCTACGGCGTGATGCAGCCGGTGTGGGGCATGGTCAGCGACCGGATCGGGCGGGTCCGCGTGATGCGGCTGGCCCTGCTCGGCGCGGCGCTGGCGGGCGTCGGGTCCGCCGTGGCCCCGAACCTGCTGGTCCTGGGCGTCACCCGGGTCGTCGCCGGTGCCTGCTTCGCTGCCCTGATCCCGGCGACCCTGGTCTACGTGGGTGACATGTGGCCTGCCGAGGTGCGCCAGCGGCCCCTCTCCGACGTGCTCGCGGCGTCCTCGCTCGGGGTCGCCACGGCTACGGCCGGGGCCGGGCTGCTCGCCGACCTCGTCGGCTGGCGGGCGGTCCCCGTCCTGTCGGCCGTGGCGGGCGCGGGCCTGTGGTTCGCACTCGCCCGGCTGCCCGAACCCGACCGCGAGACGGTCACGGGCAACCCGTTGCGATCGGTCCGCCGGGTGTTCGGGACGCGGTGGGGACCTGTCGTGCTGGCGCTCGCGTTCGTCGAAGGTGTCGTGGTGCTGGGCGTACTCGTCTACCTCGCTCCCGCGGTGCAGGCCCTCGGTTCGACCGCCGCCGTGGCCGGGGTCGTGGCCGCGTCGTTCGGCGTCGGGGCGCTGGGTTGGTCGCGACTGGTGCGCCTGCGGGTCGGACGTACGTCTCCGGCCGGGCTCGCGGCCATCGGCGGGGGCTTCCTCGTCGCGGCGTGGGCCGCGCCGGCCGTCACCGTGAACATCGCGACGATCACAGCCGCCGGGTTCCTCCTCGGCGGTTCCTGGGCGTTCCTGCACTCCACGCTGCAGAGTTGGGCCACCGAGGTGGTGGCGGGCGAGCGTGCGACGTCGGTGGCCCTGTTCGCGGCGATGCTGTTCCTGGGCAGTGCGGCGGGGACGGCCGCGGCCGGCCCGCTCGCCGAGGCGGGGGCATACGGCCCGATCTTCCAGGCAGCGGTGCTCGGGTCGATCCCGCTGGCGCTCGTCGCCGTCTTCGCCCGCGCCCGCTACACGCGGCGCGCCGGATAGCGCCATTCAGCGGCGCGACCCTGTTTCCTGCGGCCCGCACCGGTCGCACTCCCGGCGTGCGGGTCCGAGTCGGGAGAGAACTGTACGGACCATCGAAGAAGTTCGCCGGTTCGCCCGATCGAGTGGTCACCTCGCGGGTCGCGGGCTCGTTATGCGACGGGGACCCCGCAGCTCTGCCGTTCCCCGTGTCTCCTGCCCCGAGGCCGGTTTCCCCCACTCCGGTCCGGGCCGCACATCGGATCGAGGAGAATCGGTGTCGAAGCGGTTCGGCCCGGCGTCGGTCGAGAACTCCGAGGAACCCCCCGCGGCGCCGAGAACGAGGTCGACCCCGCTGTTTCCGGCACAACGCGGGTATCGAGGTCCCCGTGATGGCAGGCGTCGGCGACCTCGGCATGTCAGGGGTCCGCGCAGCGCGTTCCTTACCGGCCGAGGGCGGCGTGCCCTTCGTCGACCGGAGCTGTGACCATGTGCCCGTGACTCCGACCGTGACGCCCGCTACCCGTCGTGACGAGCCCCGCCGCGCACTGCGCCGGGATCTGTCGGCCGTCGGGGCCGGAGCGGTTCTGGTGCTGGTGGCGGCGTTGGTCGGCCAGCACCTCGTCCGTGCCGGCCAGGACATCATCCTCGGGTTCCCGCCGCTGCTCGCCGCATGGGCGCCGCACATCGGACCGGGCACGCCGTTCGCTTTGATCATCGCCGGGCTGGTGGTGGCCTACGGTCCCGCGCTCGCCCAGCGGCTGCCGTGGCGCCCGCTGCTGCTGGTGTCGTGGGCCGCCGCCACGGTGTGGACCTCGGCGCTCGCGATGGTCGACGGCTGGCAGGACGGTGTCGTCGCCCGGTTGACGAGCGACCAGGAGTACCTCTCGGACGTCGGGAAGGTCACCGACATCCCCGCGATGCTGGCAACGTTCACCGACTTCATCCTCACCGACCAGCCCGTCCACTGGGCCACCCACGTCGGGGCCCACCCACCGGGGGTGTTGCTGCTGTTCGTGTGGCTCGACCGGATCGGGCTCGGCGGCGGTGGCCCGGCCGGGGTCGCCGTGATCGTCGTGGGTGCCTCCGCCTGCGCCGCGGTCGCCGTGACGTTGCGCGCGCTCGGCTCCGAGGACGTCGCCCGCAGGGTGCTCCCGTTCTCCGTGCTCTTCCCGGGGGCGGTGTGGGTCGGGGTGTCGGCCGACGGGATGTTCGCGGCCGTGCTGGCCTGGGGCGTGGCGCTGCTGGCCATCGGGACGACCGTGCGCGCCGGGGGCCCGGGGCGCAGGCGCGGTGCGTGTCCCGACGGCGCCGACCTCGCGGCGCTCGCCGGAGGCCTCCTGTTGGGGTACTGCCTGTACCTGTCCTACGGGCTGGTGCTCGGCGGGGTCGTGCCACTGGCGGTACTGGCCGCCGGCGGCGCAGGCACGGCACGCAACGGCGTGACGGTGCGGCCGTGGCGGGCCATGCTGTTCGCAGCCCTCGGGGTGCTCGCGGTGGCCGCCGCGTTCACCGTCGCCGGATTCTGGTGGTTCACCGGCTTCGAGTACCTCATGGTCATCTACCCGGACAGCGCGGCGCGGAACCGTCCCTACGAGTACTTCGTCTGGGCCAACCTCGCCGCACTGGTGCTCGCGACCGGACCCGCCGTGCTGGCGGGACTGCGCCGCCTCGCCGCGCACCCCCGTGCGCTTCCCGCCTCGGCCGCCCTGCTGGTCGCCGCCGGTGCCCTCGCCGTGCTCGCCGCAGACGTGTCCGGGCTCAGCAAGGCCGAGGTCGAGCGCATCTGGCTGCCGTTCGGGGTGTGGCTCGTCGTCTCGGCGGCGCTGCTACCCGGACGTCAGGCGCGGGGTTGGTTGGCGGCGCAGGCGGGTCTGGCACTGGCCGTCAACCACCTCCTGATCACGGTGTGGTGACCGCGCGGAGGGGCAGCGCACTCAGGCGCTGATCCCGTCCGACCCCGGGTGCTCCTGGTACCGCGTGCCGGACCCGCCGCAGCGCAGCGATGCGACGGCGGTGCCGGTCGACCTGAACTTGTTGTGGTCGTGCACGAGCCCGTCGGCGGTGACGTGCTTGAGCTGTCGGCAGTCGTCGCAGGTGCCGTAGTGCGGGTGGAGGCGAACGGTGTCGTCGTCCGTCACTGTGTGACCTCGTCTCGATACGGCGCGGGAGCGCTGTGTCCGAAGGGGGCGTCGATGCCGGGAGCGGAAACCGTACCCGGTCTCGCGAGCGGGTCGTGCCACCCCGCCGCGTGACGGCCGGCCGGGGTACCCCCGTATCTTTCGGCCCCCGGCCCGGGTCGGCGGCCGGCCCCGATCGGGTCGAGCGCCCTGCGGCGCCGCGCGGCGAGCGGGCGCCCCGCGGCGTCTGCCACCAGGTCCGATGCCACCGGAGTCCGCGTGACCTGCCGCGGACGGCAGGCACGGTCGGATCAGTGGTTCTGGTGGTAGGCCTCCAGTACGTTCGAGGGGATGCGGCCGCGCTCGGAGATCTTCATCCCCTGCTGCTGGGCCCATTCACGAATGGCCTGGTTCTGCTCGCGGTCGGTGCCCGGGCGGGACACCGGTGCGGCGCTCGGAGAGTTGCGGCGGCCCCCGGTGCGGCGGGCCGCGGAAACGAAGGGGGCGAGCACCTCCCGCAATCTCGTGCCATTGGCCGTGGAGAGGTCGATCTCGAAGGAGCGGCCGTCCACCGCGAACTCGACCTGCTCCTCGGCCTCGCTGCCGTCGATGTCGTCGATCAGGGTGAAGGTTGTCTGCTTCGCCACGTGTTCTGCCTTTCCACGGATGTCACGGCGCGCCGGAGATCCTTCGGTGGGCACCGAAGGATTCCGGGTCCGAACGGGGGAGGGGGATCTATTTGTGAGACCGATAATAAGGGAACGGACCACCCATTGTCGATCTGGCCGGGAACGTCGGTTGTGCCGCGCCGTCCGCGCCGCCGGTCGGATCCGTGTGAGGTCGCCGGTCAATACCGCCGAATGGGAGCTCCGGGCCGGAGGATCGAGCCGTCCGGGCGATGGGCGACCACCAGTCCTGTACCGATGTGTGGGCACCGGCATCGACACGCTCACCCGGCCGGGGGACCACGAGCCGCACACCGGCCGCCGCGGCCGCGGCACGGAGCCGGTCCGCGGGTTCGGACCAGCGGTGGAAACCGAGGTTGAACGTGGCCCAGTGGACGGGCACGAGGAGCCCGCCGTCGCGGGCGAGGTCACCGTGGGCGCGGACCGCCTCCTCCGGGGTCATGTGGATCTCGGGCCACTGGTCCGAGTACGCCCCGACCGGGAGCACCGTGAGGTCGAACGGACCCCAGGCGGCGGCGATGTCGGCGAAGGCCGTGGTCCAGCCCGTGTCACCGCCGAAGTAGACGCGGTGGGAGGGCCCCGTGACCGCCCACGACGACCACTGGGTGGTGTTGCGCGTCAGCCCGCGGCCGGAGAAGTGCCGGGCCTCGGTGCACGTGACGGTGAGCTCGCCGATCGTGGTCGAGCCGCCCCAGTCGAGCTCGACGATCCGATGCTCCGGGACACCCCAGCTGCGCAGGTGCTCGCCGATCCCCATCGGCACGAGGAACGGCGCGGGGGTCAGGTCGAGCAGCGCCCGGACCGTCGGCATGTCGAGATGGTCGTAGTGGTCGTGGGAGATCACCACCGCGTCGATCGCCGGCAGCGCCGCGAGCGGCAGGGGGACGGGGTGCAGACGTCGAGGCCCGACGAGGCGGGAGGGGGAGACGCGGTCGGCCCACACGGGGTCGGCGAGCACACGGTGCCCGTCGATCTCGACGAGCACGCTGGAGTGGCCGAACCACGTGATCGCCAGCGGGGATGCGGGCCCGAACGGGGGGGCTGCGGCCAACGGCACCGGCCGTGCTGGCCGGCCGGTGCGCCTGCGCAGCAGCAGGGCGCGAAGCACGGCGGACGAGCCGACCGGGCGCAGCGCCGCTCCCGGTTCGGTGTTGCGGAACCGCCCGGCGACGGCATGCGGCGAGCGCGCGGCGGCCGCCCGCAGGTCGTCGGGACGGGCGCCCATCGCGCGCGGGATGCCGTGGGCGGCCCCGGCGAGCAGGGCGGCACCGCCGACGAGGGCCATCGGGCCGAGTGCCCGGGTGAGGACAGGGACACGGACGCGGGGAACACGGACGCGGGGAACACGGACGCGGGGAACACGGACGCGGGGAACACGGACGCGGGGGGAACGCACGGCAGAAGCGTAGGAGCCTCGACACGGGCTCCGGCCGGGCGGCCCGTGCGGTGGTGGGACGGGGTCGGGCCGGCACGCGATGTGCCATCGGATCCGGTCGTCACGCAGAGACATCTTGATGATCAAGTATCCGCGTCGTTGAGGTAGTCTGACCGCATGGACGCCGACCGGATGCGCGACGAACTGGTGCGTCTGCTGCAGGCCCATGCCGGGGAGGCGGACCGGCTCGGGCAGGTCTTCGCGGAGCGCCACAGCATGCACTCCACCGACCTCTACGCCCTGCTCGCCGTCATGCAGGCGGATGTCAGCGGGGCCCCGCTGACGCCCGGGCGGCTCGGGGAGCATCTCGGCCTGTCCTCGGGCGCCACGACCGCGGTGATCGACCGGCTCGAGCGTGCCGAGCACGTCCACCGGATCCGCGACGGGCGCGACCGCCGCCGCGTCACCCTCCACTACAGCGACGCCGCCTCGCAGCTGGGCCGGGATTTCTTCGGCCCGTTCGGCGCCAAGATGGGCGAGATGCTCGCCCGGTACTCACCCGCCGAGCTCGAGACGGTGCACCGCTTCCTTTCCGAGACCAACGCCATGACGCGCGAGTACCGCCACGAGGTCACCGCGGCGGAGTGACGGGGTCAGTCCCCGAGACCGCCGCGTTTCACGAGCTGTGACGCGATGACGTTGCGCTGGATCTCGTTGGTCCCCTCGCCGACGATCATCAGCGGGGCGTCGCGGAAGTAGCGTTCCACGTCGAACTCGGTGGAGTAGCCGTAGCCGCCGTGGATGCGCACCGCGTTCAGCGCCACCGTCATGGCGGTTTCCGAGGCGAACAGCTTTGCCATGGCGGCCTCCATGTCGCAGCGCTCGCCGGTGTCGTACCGCTGCGCGGCGTGCAGGATCAGCGTCCGGGCGGCGGTGAGACCCGTGGCCATGTCCGCGAGGTAGTTGCCGATCGACTGGTGCTGCCAGATCGGCTTCCCGAAGGACTCGCGTTCCTGGGCGTAGCGCAGTGCGTCGTCGAACGCCGCACGGCCGACGCCGAGCGCGCGGGCCGCGACCTGGATGCGCCCGGTCTCCAGGCCCTTCATCATCTGCGCGAATCCGCGTCCCTCCACCCCGCCGAGCAGGGCGTCGGACGGGACACGCATGGCCTCGAAGGTCAACTCACAGCTCTCGATGCCCTTGTAGCCGAGCTTGGGCAGATCCTTCGACACGGTCAGCCCGGGACCGTGCTCCACCAGCAGGATCGACACGCCGTGGTGCACCGGGTCCGCCGTGGGGTCGGTCTTGCACAGCAGGGCGATGAGCTGCGACCGCCGCGAGTTGGTGATCCAGGTCTTGGCGCCGTCGACGACGTAGTGACCCGAGTGCCGCCGCGCCCGGGTGGTCATCGCCAGCAGGTCCGAGCCGCCCGCGGGCTCGGTCAGCGCCATCGCGGCGCGGACCTCGCCGGTGGCCATGCGTGGCAGCCAGCGGTCCTGCTGCGCGCGGGTCCCGAAGTCCACGAGCAGCTTGGCGACGACCGTGTGCCCGCCCATCGCCCCGGCCAGGCTCATCCAGCCCCGGGCGAGCTCGGCGGTGACCAGCGCGTAGCAGGGCATCGACACCGGCGCCGCACCCCAGGGCTCGGGCACGGCGAGACCGAAGATCCCGAGTTCCTTCATCTGCTCGACGAGCTTCTCGGGGTACGTGTCGCCATGCTCCAGCTCGCGGACCACGGGCCGGACCTCGCGGTCCACGAACCGTCGCACGGTGTCGACGACTTCCTGTTCCTCGATGCTGAGCACGGACCGGAGCCTAGGCGCGCCGTCACCGTCCCCTGCGCCATCGCGGGGCGCCCGTCCGGATCCACGCCCGCGGGGTGCGACGGCGCCGGACGGGTGCGCGCTGCGCGTCCGACCCGGGCGGCATCGTCACCTCGATCTCCCCACCGAGCCGGAAACCTGGCGCCAGGGCGAGGTCGTCGCCGCTCCAGAATCGGCCCGGGTCGTACCAGTTGGGCCGATGGTGGTGCGGGAGCAGCCCCATCTCCTCGTAGGTGACGGCGACGACCTCGGCGCAGTAGGCGGTCTCCAACCCGACCTCGGTGCCCTCGGCGTTGCCCATGCCGTCCGTCCTGTCCGTCCTGTCGTTCGTGTCGGCGCTGTCGTTCGTGTCGGCGCTGTCGGTGTCGCCCGCACGGTGGGCCCATGCGGTCCGGCCGGACCGGCGGCGGGGCCGCGGGAGGCGGCCGCCCAGCCAGCGGGCCGCGAGCGAGGCCGTGGACGGGAACGGCGTGCCGTCGAGCCGGGCGATGGTGCGCAACAGGGCGTCCTCCTGCTCGCGGCCGACCTCCCCGTCGAGCTGACGAAGCCATCCGCGCTGCCCGTAGCGGTGGCTCCACAGCAGCACCGCGTCACGCAGGTCGTGCAGCTGCACGCCGCGCTGGTGCTCACCGGTCCACAGGTCGGGGAGCGAGCGTCCGAGCTCGGCGTGCCACATCAGCGGTGGGAGGTCGTCGATCACGACCGCCATGCCGACGTGGTTGACCGGAGCGTTCGTCACACCCCGGATGGCGCGGTCGGCGCCGCTGCTGCCCCGGAACACCCAGATGTCACCGGTACGGGTCAGCTCCACCGCCTGGTCGAGGGTGATCACGGATGCCGGCACGCGCGGTAGGTTAGCCAGCGTGCGCTGGTGGAAGATACTCGGACTCGCCGGGCTCGCCGGTGTCGCTGCGACCGGTGTCGTCACCGTCCGGGCCGAACGGCGCCGCCAGGCCTACACGCCCGATGAGATCCGCTCCCGGCTGCAGGAACGGGTGGCCCGGGCGCGTTCCACCTAGGATTCCGGTCGTGGACACACGACACGCGGGCAGGCTCGGGCGGGACGTCGGCGTGATCGGCCTGGGCTGCTGGCAGCTCGGGGCGGACTGGGGACAGGTCGAGGAGTCCGACGCGCTGGCCGTGCTCGGCGCGGCCGTCGACGCCGGCGTGACGTTCCTCGACACGGCCGACGTCTACGGTGACGGCCGCAGCGAGACCATCGTCGGTCGTTTCCTCAAGGCACGCGGTGCCGCTTCCGGCCCTGGTTCCGTCGGTGCTGGTTTGGTGGGTTCCGGTTCGGTGGGTTCCGGTTCGGTGGGCGCTGGTTCTGTCGGCGCTGATTCTTCTGTGGGCGCCGGCTCGGCCGGGCCCATCACCGTCGCCACCAAGATGGGCCGCCGCGTCGAGCAGACCCCGGAGAACTACTCCCGCGAGAACTTCGTGGCCTGGAACGACCGCTCCCGGACCAACCTGGGGGTCGACACGATCGACCTGGTGCAGCTGCACTGCCCGCCGACGCCGGTCTACTCCCGCGACGAGGTCTACGACGCCCTCGACGAGATGGTCGCCCAGCGGCGCATCGCCGCGTACGGGGTCAGTGTGGAGACCGCCGACGAGGCGCTCACCGCGATCGCCCGCCCCGGCACCGCCGCCGTGCAGATCATCCTCAACGCCTTCCGGCAGAAGCCGCTCGAACGTGTGCTCCCGGCCGCGGCCGAGGCCGGGGTCGCGATCATCGCGCGGGTGCCGCTGGCGTCGGGACTGCTCTCGGGCCGCTACTCCGCCTCCACCACCTTCGGCGCCGACGACCACCGCACCTTCAACCGCGGCGGCGAGGCGTTCGACGTCGGCGAGACGTTCGCCGGCGTCCCCTACGAGGTGGGCCTGGAGGCCGTCGAGCGGCTGCGCCCGCTGCTGCCGCCGGCCGCGACGATGGCGCAGTTCGCGTTGCGCTGGATTCTCGACCAGCCGGCGCTCACGGTGGTCATCCCCGGGGCCCGCAACGCCGAGCAGGCCGGGGCGAACGCGGCGGCCGCGGACCTCGCCCCGCTGGGGGCGCAGACCCACGCCGCGGTCCGCGTGGTCTACGACGACCTGATCCGCCCCCACGTCCACACCCGCTGGTAGCTCGGGTCGAACGTGACCAGGGGCGACGACGGTCAGCGGCCGTTCGCGGCCCGCCAGGCGCTGAGCCGGTCCTCCGCCCGCCGGAGCCCGCTGAGGGCGGCCACGCCCGCCCGCTGCTCGGTCGTGGCGGCGTTCTGCGCGACCGCACGCTCGGCCGCCGCGAGATCGCGTGCGGCGGCGGCGTCCGCGGGATGGGAGTAGACGGTCGGCAGCGGGGCTCGTTGCTCGCCTTCGGCGCGCCGTTCCTGCCGGTACGGGTTGTCCGCGGGCAGGCCCACGGTGAAACGTCCGTAGGCGCCGAGGAACAGCAGCAACGCCCCGGCGACGAGGCTGAAGATCACGTTGGAGATCCGGAACGCGAGCAGGTTGAACGCCGTGTCGAGCACCAGCACGTTGACCAGGCCGGAGAGCAGGAATGCGGCCCCGACCACCACGAGCACGGTGGACGCGGTCCGTCCCCCGCGCACCGCCGCCGCGACCAGCACGCCGCCGACGACGAGCGAGATCACCGAGAGCAGCCCGTTGGACGACAGCCCCATCACCGGCGACCCGCTGGTGGAGAACGGGTCGAGCCGGTTGACCAGGCCGAGGGTCCCGAACACCCAGAGCACCAGCGCGAACACGACGGCACCGATGCGGTGCAACACGCCGAGACGCCATCCGGGGTCGCGCCGCACGCCGCTGCTCATGACACCGATGGTGAGTCCGCCGCTGCGGTCGCGCCAGTCGAGATCGCCACCGGCCATTCCCCGAGTCGGCCGCACGACGTCGGCCCGCGCGGCGTCGGCCCGCGCACGGCGTCAGCCGCACGACGTCAGCCCACGCGCCCGGCCCGGAGCGACCGGATCACCAGCGCCCCGCCGGCGGCGAGCGCGACCAGGCCGATCACCACCCACACCCGTGAGCCGGTCATGAAGCTGCCTCCGACCAGACCCAGGCCTTGCAACGTCCAGAGCACACCGAGCAGCGCGAGCAGGGCACCGAGCACAGGAAGCACGTAGCGCATGGGCCGATCGTCCCCTGTCGCGCACCGGCCCGCTGCCGGAGGGACGCATCGCGCGCCCGGCGTCCGCGGCGTCGCGCCTGCCGTGCGACCGGTTCGCGGGTCAGGTCGTGTCCGCCAGGGTGCGGTAGACGGGCCGCAACAGGCTGGTGACCGCCGTACCGCGCACCGCGATCGGAAACTCGGGAACCTGGTCGAGCAGCGCGTCCGCAGGCGTGGGCGGGCCCTCGGGGTTTGCGGCGGTGAGCCCCGGGCCTGCGAGGTAGAAGGTGTCCAGCACATCGGCGAGCGGACGCGGCCCGCCGTCCTGGCGCGCGGCGTCGTCGGCGGAGGGCGCCGTCACGGCGGCGCGGCGCAAGCGGAGGTCGGCCAGCAACGCGGCGCGGTCCCGCCCCCGCAGCGCGAGGATCTGGAACGGGTCGGCGTCGAAACGCTCCGCCAGCACGTAGAACACCGCGGCGAGGTGCTTGCACGGCACGGCCTGATCGGGGCAGCTGCAGTCGAGGGCCAGCTCGCGCGCGGTGGCCGGGAACAGTGAGAGCCCGACACCGTCGAACACCGACTCGATGTCGCGGGGCATCTCCCCACCCAGCAGCGCCACCGAGTAGGAGGCGTCGGCGACCAGCGCCTGGGCCACCGCGCCCCACTCGGCCTTGCCGAACGCCGGCACCCCGATGCGCACGGAGTAGGGCGCGGGCCTGCTGCCCTGCACCTGCGCGACCGCACCGCCCGCGGCGACGTCGAGCGAGACGATCTGCCCGGCGCGGGCGTAGGTGCGCCCCCGCGCCAGGCGGCCCCCGACGCCGATCGACTCCAGCACCGCGAGGAAGCGCTGTGACCACCAGGTCCGGGCCACCGCACCCCGGGTGCCGGCGATCTGGATGCCGCCCTCGACCTTGCGCGGACGGCCGGGCGTGCCGTCGAGCCACCAGGGACCGGTCATGCCGATGCCTCCGTCGGGTCGGGCACGCCGGCGGCCCGGTGCCGCGTCGGGGTGAGCAGTGCGTCGTCGGTCACTGGTCCGTCCCGAGTGCCTCGTCGTCCAGGGTGAGCACCTCGCGCAGGGTGTCGGTGGACAGCTCGGTCAGCCAGCTCTCGCCCTCTCCCACGACCATGCCGGACAGCGCCTTCTTCTTCTCGATCATGGCATCGATGCGCTCCTCGACGGTGCCGGGGCAGACGAACTTGCGGACCTGGACGTTGCGGCGTTGGCCGATCCGGAACGCGCGGTCGGTGGCCTGGTTCTCCACGGCGGGGTTCCACCAGCGGTCGAGGTGCACGACGTGGTTGGCCGCGGTGAGGGTGAGCCCGGTGCCGCCGGCCTTGAGTGACAGCAACAGGACCGACGGGCCCTCCCCGGCCTGGAAGCGGCACACCATCTCGTCGCGGCGCTTCTTCGGGGTGCCGCCGTGCAGGAACGCGATGTCGGTGTCGAACCGCGCCGAGAGGTGTGGGACCAGCATGTGCCCGAACTCCGTGAACTGGGTGAAGCACAGGACGCGGTCGCCCTCGTCGAGGATCTCGTCGAGGATCTCCTCCAGCCGGATGACCTTGCCCGAGCGCCGCCCGACCGCGGAGCCGTCGTGCAGCAGCTGTGCCGGGTGGTTGCACACCTGCTTGAGTTTGGCCATCGCCGCCAGCACGTTCCCGCGGCGCTCGATGCCGGTGGAGTCCTCGATCTTCTCCATCATGTCGTCGACGACCGTGCGGTAGAGCGAGGCCTGCTCGGGTGTGAGCCGGTAGTGCTGCGTGATCTCGATCTTCTCGGGGAGGTCGTCGATGATCGAGGGATCGGTCTTGACGCGCCGCAGCAGGTAGGGCCGGGTGACGCGGCGCAGGCGGTCCGCGGCCTCGGTGTCGCCATGGCGCTCGACGGGGATCGCGTAGCGGGCCCGGAACTTCTCCGCGGAACCGAGCAGGCCCGGGTTGAGCACGTCCATCACCGACCACAGTTCCGAGAGCCGGTTCTCCACCGGGGTCCCGGTGAGCGCCACGCGGTGACCGGCGTCGAAGCGGCGCACCGCCCGGGCGTGCACCGCCCGGCTGTTCTTGATCGCCTGCGCCTCGTCGAGGACGAGCCTGCGCCAGCCGACCTCGGCCAGCTCGTCGACGTCGCGGGCGGCGGTGGCGTAGGTGGTGACGACCAGATCGGAGGTGAGAACGCGCTCCCGCAGCTCGGCACCGTGCGCCCGGCCGGGGCCGTGGTGGGCGTAGACCCCCAGGTCGGGGGCGAACCGCGCGGCCTCCCGCTGCCAGGTGCCGACGAGTGACATGGGGCAGAGCAGCAGCGTCGGGCCCTGCTCCCGGTCCGCGCGCTCGTAGGCCTCCAGCGCCAGCAGCTGCACCGTCTTGCCCAGGCCCATGTCGTCGGCCAGACACGCACCCAGGCCGAGCGCGGAGAGGAACGCCAGCCACGACACCCCACGCTCCTGGTAGGGACGCAACCGGGCCAGGAAGGACGGCGGCGGCACGACCGGCGTGATCGCGCGCTCCACGCAACCGTCGAGCAGGTCGCCGATCCAGCCCTCTGCGTGGATCGCGGTGACGGGCAGCGGCACCTCCGCGCCGGCGCCCCACTCGTCGGCGCCCCACTCGTCGGCGCCCCCGGTCGCCCAGTCGTCGGGATGGCGCCCGGCGAGCGCCAGCACCTCGGCGACCGTGGGCACGACCCGCCCGGTGCGGCCCCTCGCGCGCCGCAGGAACTCCAGGCCGGCCGCCAGCCGCTCCGCGTCCACGGTGACCCACCGGCCGCGCACCCGCACCAGCTGCGCCTTCGCCGCCACCAGCTCCGTGAGCTCCTCCTCCGACAGCTCGACCTCGCCTACGGCCACCGACCAGCGGAAGTCGGCCAGCTCCTCACGTCCGAGCCCACCGCGGGTGAGTACCCGGTCGGCCGGGGCGCTGCGGGTGCTCAGGGTGAGCCCGACCCGGCGCGAACCGTCCCAACCGGCGGGAAGCTGGACCCCGAACCCCGCGTCGGCCAGCAGCGGGGCGTCCGTGGTGAGGAAGCGCTGCGCGCCGTCCATGTCGAGTTCGAGCGCCTCGGGACGCGCGTGGCGCAGGGCCGGCGCGAGCGCGGACAAGACCTGCGCCGCCCGGCCCAGCTCGGTGAGCATCAGCTCCTGCGGCCCGGCGACCAGACGCTCGGCCCGCCCGTCCCACACCTGCTTGGCCGGGACGAGCAGGCTCGGGTCGGCCGTGGACTGGAGGAAGAACTCCAGCACCCAGCGGGTGCCGTCACCGGTCTGGTCGTCGGTGTCCTCACCCGGGTCGTCAGGGTCGTGCAGTGTGCGGATCTCGGCCAGCCGGAAGCTCGCCCGCCCCTCCCCGGCCGGGGTGGTGCCGACGGCGTCCCACCCGCCGAGGGCCTCGGCGAGCCGGTCGAGCTCGCGCGGTGACGCGGCGACCTGCGCGTCGGGGCCGAGCAGCGCGGCGAGCCACACCTCCGACACGGGCGAGATGGGCACATCTCGTGGGGCGCGTCCCCGCCGTGGGGGTACCAGGTCGACCGGCTGCCCGACGCGGGCCAGCCGCTCGCGCACGGCCGCGTCGATGAGCACGGCGACGGCGTCCTCGACCAGCGTCCGCGGATCCGCGCCGGAGGTGTCGCGGATACCGGACTGCTCGGCGCGGCCGACCGGAGGCGCGGCCTCGACCAGCGCGTCGACCGCGACCACGTCGAGCCCCCGCACGACCGGCCGCCACCGCGCGAGGGCGCGGTCGCCGTCCCGGACGAGGGTGGGCAGCACGCGGCCCCGGGTGACCAGGTCCCCGGCCAGTGCGGCGACAGCCCGCAGGTGTGCCACCGAGGCGCCGTAGCGCACCTCGTCGGCGGGATCGTCCAGCTCGGCGAGGTCGACGACCAGCGCGGGCACCGACCACGGCCGCAGCGCCGGGCCGTCGCGCGGGACGCCACCGCGGCCGCCGGAGCGCACCAGCTCGGGTGAGGCCAGCGGCCCCCCGGGCCGCGAGGGCAGCAGCAGGGTGACGGTGGCCGGCGTGCCGGGGTGCAGCGCCGCCAGCGCCGAGGAGGGGGCGGCGAACGGATGCGGCCGGGCCGAGCGCAGCGAGCGGCTGGCGGCGGTGGCGGGGCGGTCGCCGTCCTCGGCCCACAACAGCGCCCCGCGACCGGGGGACCAGAGGGCGTGGACGGCGAGCACGGGAACAGCCTACGAAACACCCCCGACAGCGCCGCCCGGGCGCCGCCCGGGCGTCGACCGGGCGCCGGGTCCGGTCAGGCGTCCGGGCCGGCCGGGCCGTCCAGGACGAGGCCGAAGTGTTCCCGCCGGTCCGCGGGGACCCGGTCGACGTAGTCGGGGTGCTTCGCGATCCACGACCGCACGAACGGGCACGCGGGCACGACGGCCAGCAGGCGCCGGGACGCGGCGTCCAGCGCCGACCGGACGAGGACCCCACCGAGCCCGTTGCCGGCGAACGCGGCGTCGATCTCGGTGTGGGTGAACGTGATCTCGCCGGGGGCGAGCCGTTAGCTCGCGAAACCCGCGAGCCGCCCGTCGACGTGGATCTCGAACCGCGACCACTCGGGCACGTCGAGGATCGAGGGCCCCGTCATCCTCGGGCGCCGCTGTGCGGGACGTAGGTGGCGGGGATGACGCCGAGCTTGCCCTGTTGGTGGTCCTCGAAGGTCGCCAGTACCTCCGCCTCGGTGTTCATGACGAACGGGCCGGCCCAGGCGATCGGCTCGCGGATCGGCAGCCCCCCGAGGATCACGACGTCCAGGCCGGTCAGGCGGGACTCCTGCCTGGCGTCGGCGGCGACGATGATCGTGTCTCCGGGTCCGAACACCGTGGCCTGCCCGGTGCGGACGGGCCGGCGCTCCGCCCCGACGGTCCCCGTTCCAGAGAGCACGTAGACCAGTGCGTTGAAGTCGCGGCGCCAGGGCAGCCGGATCTCGGCGCCGGGGGAGAGGGTGGCGTGTGCCATCGCCATCGGGGTTCTTCCTGTCACGCCGCCGGCCCGTGCTCCCCCTGACCGGTCCGCGCCCCCCGTCGACGGGGAGCATCGGCACGAGAGGGGAGCGTGGGCCGACGCGATGGTCGTTCCTACAGGTTGCCCCGGAGGTCCTGCTCCCGCTCGATCGCCTCGAACAGCGCCTTGAAGTTGCCCTTGCCGAAGCCCAGGCTGCCGTGGCGCTCGATGAGCTCGAAGAACACCGTCGGGCGGTCCTGCACCGGCTTCGTGAAGATCTGCAGCAGGTAGCCGTCCTCGTCGCGGTCGGCGAGGATGCCCAGCTCCCGCATCGTCGCCACCGGCACGCGGGTGTCGCCGACCCAGTCGGTGAGCGTGTCGTAGTAGCTGTCGGGCGTGACGAGGAAGTCCACGCCCATGGCCCGCATCGCCCGGACCGACGCCACGATGTCACCGGTGGCGAGCGCGATGTGCTGTACCCCGGCCCCGCCGTGGAACTGCAGGAACTCGTCGATCTGCGAGCGCTTCTTCCCCGCCGCGGGCTCGTTGAGCGGGAACTTGACCTTGTGATTGCCGCTGGCGACGACCTTGCTCATCAGCGCCGAGTACTCGGTCGCGATGTCCTCCCCGATGAACTCGGCCATGTTCTGGAACCCCATGACGCGGTTGTAGAACGCGACCCAGTGGTCCATCCGGCCGAGCTCCACGTTGCCGACGGCGTGGTCGACGGCCTGGAAGATCCGCGTCGCCGGTGCCGGGAACAGCGCCTCGCGCGCGACGAAGCCCGGCTCGAAGACACCGCGGTAGCGGGACCGGTCGACGAGGGTGTGCCGGACGTCGCCGTAGGTGGCGATCGTGGCCATGCGGATCTCGCCGACGGAGTCGGACACGGTGTGCGGCTCGGTGAGGACCAGTGCCCCGGCCTCCCGGGCGTGCGCGACGGCGGCGTCGACGTCGGGAACGGCGATCGCGAGGTCGGCCACCCCGTCCCCGCGGGCGGCCACCCGGGCGCCGACCCACGTGCCCGCGCGGACCTCACCGGCCAGGACGAACCGCGCCGAGCCGGACGTCAGGACGTACTCGGCGAGGTCGGGATGCCCGGTCTCGGGGCCCCGGTAGGCCACCACCTGCATCCCGAACGCCGAGGAGTACCAGTGCGCGGCCTGGCGGGCGTTGCCGACCGCGAACCGGACGTGGTCGATGCCCAGCACGGGGAAGACGTCCGCGGAGTCGTCGTGGGCCACTTCCCCGATCAGGGGGTCGATCAGCAGGTCGGTCATGGCGACAGTAGAGAACGTGCTGTGCGTTGTGACAAGCTCAATGCTGCGACATGAGCATGCAGCATAGCAACGGCCCGAGAAGAGGGACCGACATGACTGATACGACCACCTCGCCCGACGCGCTCGACGTCGAGCTGATCGGGTTGCTCGCCGAGCACCCGCGGGCAGGTGCGTTGGAGCTCTCCCGCCTCGCCCGCGTCGCCAGGGCCACGGTGACCGCCCGGTTGGGGCGCCTGGAACGCGCCGGGGTGATCACCGGCTACGGGCCGGACGTCGACCTGCGGGCCGCGGGGTTCCCGGTACAGGCCTTCGTCTCCCTCGAGATCGCCCAGGGCGCCATCGGCGACGTCCGCACCGAGCTCGACGCGATCCCCGGTGTGCTGTCGGCCCACGCCACCACCGGCACCGCCGACGTCATCTGCCGGGTGGCCGCCGCATCGCACGAGGACCTGCACGCCACGCTGCTGCGGATCGACCGCTCGCCGGCCGTGATGCGCTCGACGAGCGTGGTGGTGCTCTCCGAGGTGGTGGCGCCCAGGTACCTCCCGCTGCTGCGTGCGGCCGACCGTCCCGGCCCGAGCCGCGCCCCCGCGTACCGCGAGCGCTGACCCGGCCCGTCGAGTCAGGCGCGGGAGGCCAGGAAACGGGTGACGCTCTGCTGTACCCGGTGCGGTCGTTCCAGGTGGGGGGCGTGGGCGCAGTTCAGCACCAGCAGCTCGACGGGCCCGGCTGCCGCGTCGCGCACCGCCTCGACGTGCACGACCGTGCCGTAGGGGTCGTTCGTACCCTGCACCCCGAGCACCGGAGCCGTGATGCCCCCGAGCAACGGCCGCAGGTCGAAGCTCCGGAACTCCTCGGAGAGCCACACGTCGTTCCAGCTCCGGAACGTCACGTCGGCGTCGCGGTGGTGGCGCGACATCCGGACACGGAGGTCACCGGAGGTGAACGCCTCCCTCGCCGCCTCGATGCTGCGCAGGCCGACGTCCTCGACGAGCACATGGGGTGCGAGGACGACGAGCCCCGCAACGGGGTGCGCGGCCGCGTGTACCAGCGCGATCGAGCCGCCGTCGCTGTGCCCGACGAGCACCGGGTGTGCCAGGTCCAGCGCCGCGCGCAGGACCGGGACGACGATGAGCGCCTCCTCGTGCAGGAAACCCGCCGCGGGCTTCGTGGGCGGCAGGTCGGAGAACCCGTGCCCGAGGCGGGAGTACGCGACCGCGCGCCGGCCCGTCGCGGCGGCGATCCTGCGGTGGAACCCGCGCCACAGCCCGACCGAGCCGAGCCCCTCGTGCAGGAACAGCAGCGGGGCACGGGCCGGGTCGCCGGGGACGGCGTCGTACTCGACGCGCCCGCCCGGCACGTCCACGGTGGGGAGCACTCCGGACGTCACCCCGGCACATTAGGTGTCGAGGAGGGCCACGAGCTTCTTCGGGGCGATCTCCCGGTAGGCGTCCGTGACGATCTCGGCGACCTCGTCGCGGTCCAGGTCCACGTCCAGCCACACCCCCAGCCAGCCCCGCCCGCCGACGTACGACGGGCGGAAGAACCGGTCGGGCCGCGCCGCCACCAGCGCCTCCTGCGCGCCGGGCGGGGCCGCGCACCAGAACGCCACCCGGTCGTCGTGGTGGTGGTCGGCGTACATCACGAACACCTTCCGGACGAACCACGTCGGCTCGCCGTGGCTGACCTTCTCCGTCACCTCGGGCAGCCCCATGCACAGGGCGCGCACGAGGGGGAGCGGATCGGTCATCGCGCCGCGGGGGTGGGGCGGTAGCTGCCGACCGTCCAGACGTTGCCCTCCGGGTCGGTGACCGCGTACTCGCGGGAGCCGTAGGGCTGGTCGGTCAGGGCCATGACGACGGGAGCGCCCGCCGAGACCGCGCGGTCGTGGTGGGCGTCGACGGCTGCCTCGTCGTCGAGTGCCAGGTAGAGCACGGCGCGGCCGGTGTCGAAGGGCCCCGGCGGGTCGGAGCGGGTGCCGAGCATGACGATGTCGTCGCCGAAGCTCAGCTCGGCATGGGCGACGCTGCCGGCGTCGTCGTTGTGCATGCTCTCCTCGACGAAGCCCAACGCCTCGGTCAGGAACGCCATCGCGGCCTTCGGATCGTCGTAGCGCAGGGTCGGATAGATGCTGGTCATGGCGCAACGGTAGGACCTGGGCGGGCCCCGGTCTTGAACGAATGGGAACAGCGGTCAGGAGGGTGCGTGCCGGTACTCCGTCGGTGTGCACCCGGCCAACGCCCGGAACTCGCGCACCAGGTGGGCGTGGTCGGCGTAGCCGCAGGCGGCGGCCACGTCGGCGAGCGGACGGGCTACCGCCGTTCCGGGCCCACCGATGGGTGGGCCGGGGACCAGCAGGCCCGCCGCCCGGCTGAACCGCAGCACCCGGGCGGCGGCCTTGGGAGCGAGGCCGACCTGGGTCCGGAACCGGTTGAGCAGGTGGCGCCTGCTCCATCCGGTGCCGTCCGCGAGCGTCTGCACCCCGACGGAACCCGCGGTGGCCTGCAGCCGGTGCCACGCCCACGCGACCTCCGGGTCCGGCCGGACCCGCGAGTCGTCGAGGAGCCGGCGCAGGACCACGTCGACCCGGGCGAAGCGGGCCGCCCAGCCCGCGTCGTCGGCGAATCGATCCGGGAGTGCGGCGAGCCCGGGCACGTCGAGCTCGTCGACGCGCGGCGCCGCGTTCGTCAGGTCCGGCATCGGCCGGCCGAGCAGGGTGAACACGCCGAGGGGGGTGAGGTCGACCTGCACCCCGTGCTGGACACCGCGGAACTCGGTGACCACCGCGGCGTCGTGCATGCCGGCCAGGAACGACCCAGGAGCCGTCGGTCCGGCCGGCCCGAACAGCCGGATCGGCGGTCCGAGACTCAGGATCAGCGTGCACGACCCGGTCGGCGCCTGGCGCCGGCGCACCGGGGCGGCGCTGAACTCGCGGTAGCCGCTGTAACCCAGGACCAGCCCGCCCAGCGCCGGGTGCGGGCGCACCCGCAGGCACTCGGCGACCAGCGGTCCGTCCACCCGGAGAGCATGGCAGCCGCGCGGGCCGCGAACTACGCTCCCGACCGTGAAGCCGCCCGAAGCGGACGGCCAGCCGCGCCTGCTCGCCGGGGTCGACGCCGTGCCGGGGGTCGACCCCGGGCGCGCGCGTCACGACCACGAGGTCGTGCTCCCGGGCGGTGCCACGCTGCTGCTCTACACCGACGGGCTCGCCGAGCGGCGTCACGATGACGGGGCCGGGACCAGGTTGCTCGACCCCGTGCGGGCGGGCGCGGGACTGTCACTTCCGGAGTTCTGCGACCACCTCGTCCGCGGCACGACCGCCGACACCGGTGACGACATCGTCGTGCTCGCCGTGCGTCTGAACTCGTGACCTCCATCGAGGAGCTGGCCGTACGCGCCGTGGGGTCGGGGACGCGACGACGGATCGTCGGGATCACCGGCAGTCCCGGTGCGGGCAAGTCGACCCTGGTGGCGGCGCTGATGCGCGTCCTCCCGCCGGGCGCCGCGGCGCATGTCCCGATGGACGGCTTCCACCTCGCCGACGTCGAGCTGGCCCGGCTCGGCCGGCTCGCCGCCAAGGGCGCCCCCGACACGTTCGACGTCGGCGGGTACGTCGCGCTGCTGCGCCGCCTGCGCGCCGTGGACGGGGTCGGGGACGAGGACGGGGACGCGGAGGTGATCTACGCCCCGCGGTTCGAGCGCGACCTCGAACAGGCGCTGGCCGGGGCGATCGCCGTGCCGCGGGATGCGCGGCTCGTCCTCACCGAGGGCAACTACCTCCTGCTCGACGACGGCCGGTGGTCCGAGGTGCGCCGCCGGCTCGACGAGGTGTGGTTCTGCGACCTGGATCCGGCCGTGCGGCTGGCCCGCCTGACGGCGCGGCACGTGCGCTTCGGCAAGGCGCCCGACCGCGCGGCCGCCTGGATCGCGGCGGTCGACGAGCCCAACGCGGCGCTCGTGGACTCCACCCGGGCCCTCGCGGACCTGGTGGTCCCGGGCACGGTGCTCGACGCCCTCCCCGTCGAGCACGACGACCCCCGCTGAGGTCGTCGTCCTGGACGGTGCGGGTCAGCTCAGGCGGGCCTGGGCGTACACCGCCATCGCGTCGCGCAGGTACACCGAGAGACCGGGGCCCGTCGCGTCGATCGTCGCGGCGAAGCGCTCGTCGTCGACGTAGAGCTGCCCCAGGCCGGTGTAGGCGCCGCGGTCGGGGGTCCAGAAGTGGGTCACCCACACGTGGTGGCGGGCGACGATCTCCTGGACCACCGGGTCGTCCGCCGCGGCGCCGGCGTCCATGGCCGCGGCCAGGTCCCGGTGGACGCCCTCGCCCTCGGCCCTGATCGCGCCCGCGGTCGCGTCGTTCCAGCTCGCCGCGCGGCGCTGGGACTCCACGGCCTCGGATCCGTAGCGCTCGCGGGCCTGCGCGGCGTAGGGGTCGTCGCGGAACCCGGTGAACAGTTTCTCGGCGGCCATGACAGGACCGTCCTCTCTCTCGTCGATGGTGGCGGCCACGGTGGCCGCCAGTGTGCGCAGGCGATCGGCCTCGGCGAGCAGCCGGTCGTGGTGGCGGCGCAGCGCCGCCACCTCGTCGGCGTCGCCGTCGAGCACCGCGCCGATGTCGTCCAGACCCAGACCCAGCTCGCGCAGCACCAGGATGTGCTGCAGCCGCAGGAGCTGGGGGCGTTCGTAGTAGCGGATCCCGCCGTGCCCGGTGCGGGCCGGCGGCAGCAGACCGGTGTGGTCGTAGTGCCGCAGGGTGCGGGAGCTGACTCGGGACATCCGGGCCACCTCGGTCGTGGACCAACGCATGGGACACACGCTAGAAGTTGACGAAAGGTCAACCGCAGATGTCATTACGTGTGATGCGTGTCACGGTGGGCGTCGAGGACGGCGAGCCCGATGTCGTACCCCGGGACGACAGTCGGTCGGGCACCCGGTCGAGGTAGGTGCGCAGGCCGCGCTGGGCGACATCACCCCGACGGGTACGCGCGTCGCCGGGGCGCACCGGTCGCGGGGGTGGATCAGCCACGGTGCGTAGCGGCGCCACACCTCCGGACACGACACCGTCCGTACCGGGCCCGTAGCCTCATTCCGGCCGATCCGGATCAGGACGGCGTCCTCCCCGGAGGTGGAGTCATGGGTCGTGTCGCTCTCGGTGTGGGTCTCGCCGGCCTGCTCGCCGCCGCCGGGGCCCGCCGACCGGTGATCCGCCGCTGGCCGGCGTCGCTCCTGCAGGCGGCGCCGTGCCTGCCCGCCTCGGAGCTGCCCGGTCCGCTGACGGCCGTGCACGTCGCG
This sequence comes from Pseudonocardia sp., assembly GCA_026785945.1. Taxonomy (GTDB): domain Bacteria; phylum Actinomycetota; class Actinomycetes; order Mycobacteriales; family Pseudonocardiaceae; genus Pseudonocardia. The sequence continues at coordinate 30,489 of JAJAZD010000227.1, forward strand.
GCGGGCGTCGCGTCGCTGGTGGGTGGGGGGTGGTCCGGGCTCGCCGGTGCGCTCGCCAACGGGGCGGCCGTCGCCGCGTTGGCCGGGCTCCGCGGTGACGCCGACCGGTCCGCTGCAGTCCTGGCCACGGCGCTCGACCCGCTGGACCCGCCGCCGAGCCCTCTGCCGACCCCGCCGTCGACCCCGCAGAGGGGGCGCCTACCGGCGGGCCGTGCCGCGCGCCGGCGCTACCTGCGTGCCGCCGACGTCGCGTACGGTGATCATCCCGCGCAGCGTCTCGACGTGTGGGCACGCCCGGACCTGCCGCCCCACGGCCGGGCCCCGGTGCTCGTGCAGGTCCACGGCGGTGGGTGGACCGGCGGCGACAAGGCGATGTCCGGGGCGCCCCTGATGGCCCATCTCGTCGAGCGCGGATGGGTGTGCGTCGCGGTCAACTACCGGCTCGGGCCGCAGGAGCGCTGGCCCGCCATGATCGTCGACGTCAAGCGCGCGCTCGCCTGGGTCACGAGTGACATCGCCCGCCACGGCGGCGACCCCGGCTTCGTCGCGATCAGCGGCGGTTCTGCGGGCGGGCACCTCGCCTCACTGGCCGCCCTCACGCCGAACGACCCCGCCTTCCAGCCCGGTTTCGCCGACGGCGACACCTCGGTCGCCGCCGCCGTCCCGCTCTACGGGGTCCACGACTTCGGCGCGGACGAGTACGGGCTGTTCGGGCTGCTGGAGAACAAGGTCATCGGTACGACCCGCGTCGACGATCCCGACACCTGGAGCCGGGCGTCCCCGGTGGACCGCGTGGATCGGCACGCCCCGCCCTTCCTGGTGATCCACGGCAGCGCGGACACGATCACCTCGGTGGGCCAGTCCCGGCGCCTCGTCGCGCGGTTGCGGCAGGTCAGCACGCAACCGGTGTGTTACGCCGAGCTCCCCCACGCCCAGCACGGTTTCGACCTCTTCCCGACGCCGCGCACCGCGCACACCGTCCGTGCGGTACACCGCTTCCTGACCGCCGTTCGAGAGAACCGGACGCGGGACAGCCGCGACGTGGATCGGCGCGGGGCCGAGGTCGGCTAGCTCGGTGTCCACCGACGTCGACCGGTGGGGGTCCGGAGGTGGTGGGAGTGGTTGACCAACAGTGATCGACCCCCTGGATCGTGTACCCCGAACCGGTTCAAGGTGCCCGGCGGGGAGCGATGGCGGCGCCTCGCGGTGCTGCAGAGCGATGCAGAGGGCTACCGGCGGATGGTGCGCCGCGTCGCGCAGACGTCGACCTGGCAGGAGAGCCCGGCCGACGAACCGCTGGAGCTCACCCGGTCCAAGGCCGGCATGTAGGCGTACCACGTCGTCACCGACGAGCAGGTCCAGCAGCAGATCGACACCCTCCCCGCCGAGGCGCTCGCCGGGCTCGCCGAGCTGCGAACCGTGCCCGAGGTCAACCCATGGGCCTGCGAGCGCCCTGCTCGTGTGGCAGGTCTACGTGGTGCAGACGGTGGAGGGCGAGGAGAGCGCGGTACGCGCCCCGTACGAGAAGATCGCCACCGACCCCCGCCACGAGGCCATCACGCTTCTCGAGGCGCAGCCCGTCGAGAGCCGGGCCTTCGCACGCTGGTCGATGGCCCGCATCTCCGACAACGACCAGCCGTCGGGCATGCCGATCCTCACGAACCGGCACGAGGGCGACACCCCCGAGCCGGGGCACGAGACGCGGGAGTCCGACCCGGTGATCGTGCGATGCGCGGCTACGCCCGCGGGATGTCGGCCTTCACCTGAGGCGCGGCGGCGCCGTCGGTCATTGTCCGGTCGCGGAGACACCCATCGTGTACTTCGGCGCGAGAACGTGGCGCCGAAGTCCGGCCGACACTCGTGAACGCTGGATCGACGCGATGAGCCGTCCTGGTACGGGCCGCTCGACGTGCCCGCGGGCAGCGATCACCGCGAGCAGGTGCGGCGCTGGATCGCCCTGGCGACGCTGGACCCTGCTCGCGCACGCCGGCGGGTAGATCGAGGTCGCCGAGGTGAGCAGGTCGACGAGGTGTGGTCGCGGGAACGGTCGGGATCACGTGAGCAGCGCCGCCATCCGGTCCCGCAGGGCGGTGCGGCTGAGTACGGGCGGACCATCACCGTGAGCTCGGTGATCACCCCGTCCGCACCGCGCAGGATGTCGACGCCCTCCGGTTCGCGGTCACCGATGCGGCCGGCGAACACCAGCACGTGCCCGCCGTCGCCCACGTAGGAGCCGGTGCAGCGGAAGTCCTCGAACACCTCGACCACGGTGGACAGGATCACCCGCAGCGCCTCCCGGCCCTCGTAGGACTTCTGCACGACCGGGGAGTGGAAGCTCACGTCGGCGGAGAAGAGAGCCACGGCGGCGTCGGTGTGCAGCGCACCCGGCAGCGCGAGTCGCTGTGCCTCGGCGTCGGTGTCGGCCGCGAGCACGGACGCGGCGATCATCGCGTGCGGCTCCCGGAGTGCCGCCGAGGGGCGGAACGTGTCCCGGTACAGCGCCAGCGCGGGCAGCGTGTTCTCCGCGCTGAAGTGGTGGGCGAAGGTGAACGGCAGGCCCAGCAGACCCGCCAGTTGCGCGCTGTAACCGCTGGATCCCAGCAGCCACAGCTCGGGCCGCTGCCCCTGCGCGGGCACCGCCGTGACCGGGCCCTCGCCCCGGAAGCAGGACGAGAGCTCGGCGAGCTGCTCGGGGAAGTCGTCCGCACCCGGGGAGGACGGACGATGTGGGTCCGCGCCGCGGCGCAGCGCACGAGCGGTGCGGGGGTCGGTGCCGGGGGCGCGGCCGACACCGAGGTCGATACGACCGGGGTGCAGGGCGTCGAGGGTGCCGAACTGCTCTGCCACCACCAACGGCTGGTGGTTGGGCAGCATCACCCCGCCCGAACCGACGCGGATGCGGGATGTGGCTGCGGGATGTGGCTGCGGCCAGGTGCGCGATCAGTACCGCGGGTGACGAGCTCGCGATGCCGGGCATGCCGTGGTGCTCGGCCACCCAGTACCGCCGGAGACCGAGCTCCTCGACGTGCCGGACCAGGGCGGTGCTGGTGCGCAGGGCAGCCGTGGCGGTCGAGCCGGAGCCGATGGGCACGAGATCGAGAACGGAGAGTGGGACCACGGACATTGTGCAACCCGCGGCGGCGCGACGCTTCTTCCTGCCGCCGATCGGCTCAGCGGTTGCTGGGCCGGTCGGGTGGCTCGAGGGTGTCCATGAACGACACGAGAGACTACGGTGCGCATTCACGTGATCACACCTGGGAGACGACGATGGGCCGGCCGGAGGCAGGACGGGATCTCGATTTCGTGCTCGCCGAACTGCTGGCGCGCACGGGGGCGCAGGCCGCTCGTGTCGTCGACGGCAGGACGGGAACAGTGGTCGCCGAGGTGGGCGTCCAGGCGGGCGACGACGTCGCCACACTCGTGCGGCTCGCCCACGAGGCCGGACCCCTCGCGGCCTCCGACGGCGGCCTCGACGACCTCGTCGTCGCCACGCGCACGGCCGTGCACGTCCTGCGGATGACCGACGTCCCGGGCACGTTCCTGCACATCCGCCTCGACAACGGCCGCGGTGACGTCGCCGCAGCACGCCGGGGCATGGCGACGGTGGTCCTGCCGAGCGCCGTGCGGCAGGCGCTCGTCGCGGCGCCACCCGCCGGGTACCCGGCGGTGCCCGCACCGCTGCCCGCCGCACCGCTGCCCGCCGAGCCGCGCAACCCCGCGCTGGCCTCGCTCGCGGCAGGTCCACCGGTGGCGCGCAGCGGCGTGCTCGCCGCGATGGCACTGGCCGCCCACGAGACCCGGTCGCTCACGAAGCGCACCCCGTTGGCCTCGGTGCTGCCCCCGCGCAGCGCCGTCCCGCCGGTCACCACGCCCGCTGTGCTGCGCCAGCGGTGGGCGCACGACGACGCGATGTTGCGCCGGGTCGTTACCGGACTGCGTCGGCTGCCCTGAGCGTGCGGGCCGCCGATCGGCTGGCCGTCACGCCCGCTTCGCCTCCCTCTAGCATCAGCAGGGCAGCTGCTGTCGACCCGTTGGAGGCACCTCGTGTCCGCGCCCGTATCCAGCCCCGTGTCCGCCCCCGTCCGGGTGCCGGCCGGGACGACGGCCGGCGCTGCCGTGCGCGAGGCGGGCCTGCCGACCAGTGGACCGAGCACCGTCGTCGTCGTCCGTGACGCCGAGGGTGCGCTGAAGGACCTCACCTGGGTCCCCGACGCCGACGTCGAGGTCGAGCCGGTCGGCGCCGACACCGACGACGGCCGCAGCGTCATCCGGCACTCGGCCGCGCACGTACTCGCGCAGGCCGTGCAGCAGCTCTACCCCGACGCGAAGCTGGGTATCGGCCCGCCGATCACCGACGGCTTCTACTACGACTTCGACGTGGCCGTCCCCTTCACCCCGGACGACCTGAGCAGGCTCGAGTCGGCGATGAAGAAGATCGTCAAGGCGGGGCAGCGGTTCTCGCGCCGGCGCTACGACTCCCTCGACCAGGCCCGCAAGGAGCTCGCCGAGGAGCCGTACAAGCTGGAGCTGATCGAGCTCAAGGGTGGCGACGGGATCGGCACCGTGGACACCTCGGAGGTCATGGAGGTGGGCGGCGCCGAGCTCACCGCCTACGACAACGTGCACGCCCACACCGGCGAGACGGTCTGGTCGGACCTGTGCCGCGGCCCCCACGTGCCCACCACCAAGGTCATCCCGGCGTTCCGCTTGATGCGCTCGGCCGCCGCCTACTGGCGGGGGAGCGAACGCAACCCGCAGCTGCAGCGCATCTACGGCACCGCGTGGGAGTCCACCGAGGCCCTCGACGCGCACCTCACCCGGCTGGCGGAGGCCGAGCGTCGCGACCACCGGCGCCTGGGCTCGGAGCTGGATCTGTTCTCCTTCCCCGACGAGATCGGCTCGGGGCTCGCGGTCTTCCACCCGAAGGGCGGGATCATCCGCCGCGAGCTCGAGGACTACTCGCGGCGGCGCCACGAGGAGGCCGGCTACGAGTTCGTCAACACCCCGCACATCACCAAGGCCCAGCTGTTCGAGACCTCCGGGCACCTGCAGTGGTACGCCGAGGGCATGTACCCGCCGATGCACCTCGACGCCGAGGTGAACGCGGCGGGTGAGGTCACCAAGCCCGGCCAGGACTACTACCTCAAGCCGATGAACTGCCCGTTCCACAACCTGATCTACCGGTCCAGGGGGAGGTCCTACCGGGAGCTGCCGCTGCGCCTGTTCGAGTTCGGCTCGGTCTACCGGTACGAGAAGTCCGGTGTCGTGCACGGCCTCACCCGCGTGCGCGGCATGACCCAGGACGACGCCCACATCTACTGCACGCCCGACCAGCTGCAGGACGAGATCAAGAGCCTTCTCACGTTCGTGCTGGACCTGCTGCGCGACTACGGCCTCGACGACTTCTACCTCGAGCTCTCCACCCGCAACGAGGAGAAGTACGTCGGCACCGACGCGCAGTGGGAGACGGCCACCGACGCCCTGCGGGGCGCGGCGGCCGCCTCGGGACTGGAGCTGGTGCTCGACCCGGGTGGTGCGGCGTTCTACGCGCCGAAGATCTCCGTGCAGGCCAAGGACGCGATCGGTCGCACCTGGCAGATGTCGACCATCCAGGTCGACTTCCAGCTGCCGGAGCGCTTCGACCTCGAGTACACCGCCCCGGACGGCTCCCGCCAGCAGCCCTACATGATCCACCGCGCGCTGTTCGGCTCCATCGAGCGGTTCTTCGGGTTGCTCACCGAGCACTACGCCGGCGCGTTCCCGGCGTGGCTCGCGCCCGTGCAGGTGGTCGGGATCCCGGTCACCGACGAGCAGGTACCCGCCGTCCTGGAGATCGCCGCGGCACTGCGGGCCCGAGGGGTGCGCGTCGAGGTGGACGCGGCCGACGACCGGATGCAGAAGAAGATCCGCACCCACACGCTGCAGAAGGTGCCGTTCCTGCTGCTCGCGGGCGCGCGTGACGTCGAGGCCGGCGCGGTGAGCTTCCGGTTCCGGGACGGTACGCAGGTCAACGGCGTCGCGGTGGCCGCCGCGGTCGACGCGATCGTCGACTGGGCGGCCCGGCGGGACAACGCCTCCCCCACCGCGGAGACCTTCCCGGCACGGTGACCTCGGCCACCGCGCGCCGATCGTCGCCCCCGCGCGGTGCGGCGTCGCCGTGGAGCACGCCCGGCGCGTGCGGCCCGCCCATGGCCACGGGTCCACGGGAGGTGGGAGGGCCGCCTAGGATCGGCGCCCATGAGCGAGCCGGTGATGGAGCCGCGAGACGGTGTGGGCACACCCGACGGGTTCCGGAGGCTGTGGACGCCGCACCGGCTGGCCTACATCAAGGACGCGGGCGAAGGCGGTTGCCCGTTCTGCCGCATCCCGGGCCTGTCCGACTCCGACGGGCTGGTCGTCGCACGCGGTGACGCGGTGTACGCGGTGCTGAACCTGCACCCCTACAACCCCGGGCACCTCATGGTCGTGCCCTATCGCCACGTCGCGGGCCTGGAGGAGCTGACGTCCGCCGAGTCCGTCGAGCTGGTGACGTTCACGCAGGTCGCGATCCGCGCCATGACCCAGGTCGCGGACCCGCACGCGTTCAACGTCGGGATCAACCTCGGGTCGGTGGCGGGCGGCTCGCTGTCGGAGCACCTGCACCAGCACGTCGTGCCGCGCTGGGGTGGGGACGCGAACTTCATCGCCGTCGTCGGCCAGACCAAGGTCATCCCGCAGCTCCTGACGGAGACCCGCACGTTGTTGGCGCAGGCCTGGCCCGCCGCCGCCGAGGTACAGACCTCCGGTGTCCAGACCTCCGACGACGAGCCCGCCCAGGACCGGCCGGCGCAGGACCGGCCGGCGCAGGACCGGCCGGCGCAGGACCTGGCCGGAGAAGATCTGGCGACCGGCCGGCGGACCGCGGAGGCGCCGACAGAGTCCTCACCCGGCGCGAACTAGTCTGGTCCGGAGCCCACAGTCACCCGGGCCCGGTCCCCAAGCAGGAGCGCATGCTCAACGTCTTCGCCCGCGTGGCCGTCAACCGCGTGACCGACCCGGTCGGCCGATGGCTGATCGGGCGCGGCCTCACTCCGGACGCCGTCACCGGCGCGGGAACGCTCGGGTCCGTCGCCGCGTCCGTGTGGTTCCTCCCCCGTGGCGAGCTGGTCCTCGCCACGTTGTCGATCACGCTGTTCGTCCTGTTCGATCTGGTCGACGGCGCCATGGCGCGTGCGCGGGGGTACGGCACGCCCTTCGGTGCCGTGCTCGACGCCACGTGCGACCGGATCGCCGACGCCGCGCTGCTCGGGGGCCTCGCCTGGTGGTGCCTGGGCGCCGGCGAGCAGCGGTTGGTCGGGATCGCGGCGCTGCTGTCACTGGTCGCCGGGCAGCTCGTGTCCTACATCAGGGCACGGGCCGAGGCGGAGGGGCTCACCGCGGGCGGCGGGCTCGTCGAGCGGGCCGAGCGTCTGATCATCGCGTTGCTCGGCACGGGTCTGGAGGGGCTCGGGGTGCCCTACGCGCTCGCGGTGGCGCTGTGGCTGCTCGCGGTGGCGTCGCTGTGGACGGTCGGACAGCGGATGGTGTCGGTCTACCGCAGCGCCCGTGCCCGCCCGGCCGACTCGGCGCCCGCTCCGTGAACTCCACACCTCCACGCCCGGTCGGTTCCGTCGGCTCGGCCCCCGTCGGCTCGGCCCCCGTCGGCTCGGCCCCCGTCGGCTCGGCCCCCGTCGGCTCGGCCCCCATTCGTTCGGCCCCCATTCGTTCTGGGGCACCGCGCCGGGAGTCCGCACAGCCCGACCCCGCGCCGGCCCAGACCGCTGCCGAGC
>JAJAZD010000228.1 GCA_026785945.1 Pseudonocardia sp.
GGCGGTGGCCGACGAGATCGCCGCCGTCCTCGCCGCGGCCCGGCTGCGGTGGCGGGGCGCCGGCCCCGCCCGCGCGGGGCCGCGGGGGGGGGGGGGCCCCCCCCCCCCCCCACACCCCGGGCGGCCGGCTCTGGTGTTCGTGGGGGGGGGGGGCCTCGCCGACGCGCCGGGCCGCGCCGGCCGGGGCCGCGCCCCGCCACCGCAGCCGGGCCGCGGCGAGGACGGCGGCGATCTCGTCGGCCACCGCCCGTATCGGTGTCGCACCGTGGGCGCCCGCCGACCTGCCCGCCTCGTCGATGAACTTCTGCGCCTGCGCGGGACGTCCGGCGCGCAGCGCCGCCCGCGCCGCCTTGAGCGGCTCCTCCCACGCCCGGGGCCGCTCGGGGGGAGCCACGGGCGCGGCGACCGGCCGGGCCCGTTCGATCGTCGTGCCGAGCTCCGCGGCCAGCGCGGCGAGGACGGCGGTGGCGCGCCCCGCGTCCAGCCCCAGTGCCAGGGCCTCGTCGCGGAGGTGGTCGTGGTCCTCGGCCACGAGCCGGTCCTCCACGAGCACCGCGGCCCGCACCCTCGGCCGCAGGTGATCGGTGACGTCGGCGGCGACCGCGTCGAGGTAGGTCTCCACGGCGTCACGGCCCGGCTCGACCAGCTCGCCGACGTGCACGAGCAGCTCGTCGACCACGGCGCGCAGCCGTTGCGGGGGCAGCTCCCGGGCCCGGGAACGCCACGCCCCGGCACTGGCGCGGACCTGCTCCGGCGACGCGGTGGGGTCGAGCCCGAGCACCGCCAGCAGGGTGGGCGGCGCGGGGACGTCGGTCAGGCGCCCGAACTCGTCGAGCAGCACACGCACCTGGCGTCGCCGTTCCGGACCGATACCCGGCGTCGCCGGGAGGTCGGGACCCGCGGCCTGATCGACGAGCCGGTGTCGGCGCAGCCGGAGCGCTACCTCGTCAGGGCCGAGCCCGGCCAGCGCGCCGACACGCTCCAGGCCCCCGACCTTGTCACGCGGGAGACCGCCGTGACGCTGCACGAGCCGCGACACCGCCGCGTCCAGCAGCTCGTAGCGGGCGGAGTCGCGCTGCTCGCGCTGCGCCCGCACCCGGGCGGCCGCGGGCCTGCGCCGGCCACCGTCGAGCAGCTCGGCGCTGCGCTCCGCATGGGTGGACACCAGCAGCCCGACCAGCACGCGGTACTTAGGGTGGTCGCGCTGACGCTGCCACGCCGCCCACACGGCGTCGACCTGCGCGGCGACCGCGGCGTCGGACAGCTCCACGTCGAGCGGGAGGTCGTAGAGCTCGAAGGGGTCCGACGTGTCCGGCCCGCCGCGCTTCTCCACGGCCGCCAGCACCCGCTTGCGGTAGTCGTTCGTGTCGAACTCACTCACGCCGACGAGTCCTGCCCAGCTGGTCACGCTCCCGGGCGACCTCGGCCTGCGACAGCGTGGCCCCGGTCGTCGCGGTGAGCGTGAGGGGGATGCCGGCGTCGACGTGGAACGCCGTGACGTGCAGGACACCGTCGAAACCCATCTCGAAGGTCACCCGCACCTCGCTGCCCTCCTCGTACCCGGGCGGGATGCCGCTGATCTCACCGACGATGAGCACTTTGGCGTCCTCCGGGCGCGGGGACTCGACCTGGCCCTGCTGCTCCACGACCGTGAGCTGGATCTCCGACTGGTCGGTGCGCACGGTGCCGTAGGAGCGGGTGGTGCGGATCGGAAGCCGGTCGTTGCGGTGCACCAGCCACGACGGCTCCAGGCGTCCGGCCTGGGCCACCGCGAGCACCCCGAAACCGCGGGAGACCACGGTGTCGACCTTGATCTCGGCGGCTCGGCGGACCTGGGCCAGCGCCACGCCGTAGGCGTCGGCGACACGTCGGCACGCGTCGTCCAGATCGGCCGACGCGGCGTCCTCGAGCGAGGCGCCGTCGCGCAACCGGCCGCGGGTGCGCAGGTCCGCGGCGACCATCCGCTCGAGCTCCTTCTTCTCCCCGTAGATCGCCGCGCCGCGGGCGACGGCGAGGTCGGGGTCGTGCAGCCGCGGGTCGAGATCCAGGTCGGCGACCAGCGCGTCGGCGACGGCGGGCATGCGCGACGAGCCGCCGACGAGCAGGACCCGGTCGACCCGTGTGACACCGCGCCGGGCGGCCTCGGCGAGACACGCGCGGGTGAGGTCGATCGTGCGCCGCAACAACGGGGCCGTCATCTCGTCGAGCTCAACGCGGGTGAGCGGCACCGTGGAGCGGGCGCCGTCGTGGGCGACGACGACGTCGGTCCGCTCGGCATCGGAGAGCTGGTGCTTGGCCCGCTCGGCGGCCAGCAGGAGGGCCTGCGCCCCGGCGGAGTCGTCGAGCGGGTCCTCCGCGCCGGGGTTCTCGGCGCAGAACCGGCGCGCCAGCGCCACGGCGATCCGCTCGTCCCAGTCGGCCCCACCGAGCTGGTGGTCGCCCTCGACGGCGAGCACGGAGATCCGCCGGTCGGCCAGCTCGATGACGGTGACGTCGAACGTGCCGCCGCCGAGGTCGTAGACCAGCACGGTCTCGACGGGTGCGGCGTCCGCGGGCCGAGCGCCGATCGGTCCGGACTTGCGCAGCTCCGGGGTGCCGTCGAGGCGTCCGAAACCGTAGGCGAGCGCTGCGGCGATCGGCTCGGACAGCACGTCGACGACGTCGAGCCCGGCGTAGGTGCCGGCCAGAACGGTCGCGCGCCGCTCCTCGTCACCGAAGTAGGCGGGTACCGTGATCACGACGCCGCGCGGCTCGTCACCGGTGGCGAACCCGGCGTCGGCGACGAGGCTGCGCAGGATCAACGCGGACACCGCGGGCGCCGACCAGCCCTTGCCGTGGGCCACGAACCGCCACTCCGTGTCACCCATCCGCCGCTTGACCAGGGCGCACACGTGCTCGGGGTCGAGCCTCGCCTCTCGGCGGGCCCCCTCCCCCACGACGTGCTCACCGGGCGAGGCGAACAGCACCACCGACGGCGTCATCGGCTCACCGGACATCCCGGCGAGCACCTGCGGCCGCCCGTCGGACCCGGTACGGGCGATGGCGGAGTTCGTAGTTCCGAGATCGATACCGTGCACGGCCACCGCGGGAGCGTAGCTACTCTTCGAATGTGCCGGACCCCACCCTCGCGGAACTGGGCGACAAGATCGACGACGTGGCCCGTCTGGTGTCCCGCCAGACCGCCGCGCTCGGCGCACTCACCGACGCGCGGGCCGTCGGCCCGGACGTCCCGCTGCTGGTCGACCTGCTTGCTCTGCACACCGATACGCACCAGTGCGCCGCGACGGCCCGGTCACGCCGGGAACGCTCGGCGTTCGCGGCGGTCGCCGCCGCCGTGCAACGGCTCATCGTCGGGCGCGGCGGCACAGTGGTGGTGCCCGAGCCGGGCGCGACGTTCAGCGCGGCGACGATGGAGGCGGCCGAGATCGTGCCCACCGACGACCCGGCGCAGGACCGGACGGTGGCTGCGCTGCTCGAACCGGGCCTGCGGGTCGGCGAACGCTCGGTGCGTCCGGCTCGGGTGTCGGTGCACCGCCACCACCCCGGCTGACGGGCCGAGCCGGGCGCCGCTCTCCGCGTGAGATGGACGTCAGGGCGATCGGGCCGGGCCTGAACCGCCACCACGTTGTTCATCTCACCCGACCCGCGTGCGGGTCTGGGCGGCCGACCGCCTACGCGTCGAGCAGGGAGAGGGTCTCGTCGGACACGTCGAAGTTGGCGTAGACGTTCTGCACGTCGTCGTTGTCCTCGAGGGCGTCGATGAGCCGGAAGACCTTGCGGGCACCCTCGGCGTCCAGCGGTACGGACATGGACGGCAGGAACGTCGGATCGGCCGAGTCGTAGTCGATGCCGGCCTGCTGCAGAGCGCTTCGCACCGGGATCATGTCACCCGCCTCGGACACGACCTCGAAGCTCTCCCCGAGGTCGTTGACCTCCTCGGCGCCGGCGTCGAGGACGGCGAGCAACAGGTCGTCCTCGGTCAGCCCGCCCTTGGGGACAATCACTACGCCCTTGCGCGCGAACAGGTAGGACACCGAGCCGGGGTCGGCCATCGCGCCCCCGTTGCGGGTCATGGCCGTGCGCACCTCCGTGGCGGCACGGTTGCGGTTGTCGGTGAGGCACTCGATCAGCACCGCGACACCGTTCGGGCCGTAACCCTCGTACATGATCGTCTGATAGTCGGCGCCGCCCGCGTCGACCCCCGAACCACGCTTGAGCGCGCGCTCGATGTTGTCGTTGGGAACCGAGCTCTTCTTGGCCTTCTGGACGGCGTCATAGAGCGTGGGGTTGCCGTCCATGTCACCGCCGCCCATGCGTGCGGCCACCTCGATGGTCTTGATCAGCTTGGCGAACATCTTGCCGCGGCGGGCGTCGACCACAGCCTTCTTGTGCTTGGTGGTCGCCCATTTGGAATGCCCGCTCATCGCTCTCCTTCGTTACTCCGGTCGGCTTACTCCGATCGGGTCCGTGATCCGCCCGCGCCCGTGCTCGACCACTCCCCTGTCCCGTGCCCGAAACCCCTGAGACCCTACCGGCCCGGTTGACGCTGCGGCGGCGGTCTCCCGGACCAGGTCGCAGAACAGTCCGTGGACGCGGACGTCGCCGGTCAGCTCCGGGTGGAACGCGGTGGCGAGCACGGCCCCCCGACGCACCGCGACGACCCGCCCGGCGGCCGTGCCGGTGTCGATGCCGGCGAGCGTCCGGCGCGGGACGGTCGCCAGTACCCGCACGCCCGGCCCGACCGACTCCACCCACGGCGCCCGGATGAACACCGCCCGCACGGGGTCGCCGGCGACCCCCTCGACCCGCAGGTCGGTCTCGAACGAATCCACCTGCCGGCCGAACGCGTTCCGCCGCACGACCACGTCCAGACCGCCGAGCTGCTGCTGGTCGGGGCGGCCGTCGAGCACCTCGCGGGCCAGAAGGATCATCCCCGCGCACGACCCGTAGGTCGGCATCCCGGCCGCTATGCGGGCCCGCAGCGGCTCCAACAGGTCGAACGTCTCCAGCAGCCGGCTCATCGTGGTGGACTCGCCGCCGGGCAGCACCAGGGCGTCGACCGCGTCGAGCTCCGAGGGCCGCCGCACCCGGACGGGCCGCACGCCCGCGCAGGCGGAGATCGCGGCCAGGTGCTCGCGCACGTCGCCCTGCAGGGCCATCACTCCGATCACGGGGACCACGCGCTCAGGTTAATCGCGTCCCGGACGCCGGACCCGGACGCCCTCGCACCCGGACCCCGACTCGCGCGCACGCAGACCCCGACTCGCGGGGTGGGGGGGTGGGGGGTCAGGAGGTGGGGGGTGCGTGCTGTTCGCGGCGGGTCGCCGCGGCCTGGCGGACCGCCTCGGCGACCGCGGGGGCGACCGTCGCGTCGAACACGCTGGGCACGATGAACGACGCGTTGGGCTCGGGGACGACGTCGGCGATCGCCGCCGACGCGGCGAGGAGCATCGCGTCGGTGATGTCGCGGGCCTGGGCGTCGAGCAGCCCGCGGAACACACCCGGGAAGGCCAGCACGTTGTTGATCTGGTTCGGGTAGTCCGAGCGTCCGGTGGCCACCACGGCAGCGTGCTGCAGCGCGACCGCCGGATCGATCTCGGGGTCGGGGTTGGCCAGGGCGAACACGATCGCGTCGTCCGCCATCGTGGCGAGCTCGGTGGCGCCGAAGAGGTCGGGCGCAGAGACGCCGATGAACACGTCCGCGCCGACGAGCGCGTCGGCGAGCGTGCCCGACACCGCGGCGGTGTTGGTGTGGTGCGCGATCCAGCTCAGGTTCTCGTCCAGGCCGGGACGGCCCGGGTGCACGATCCCGTCGATGTCGACGGCCAGCACGTCGCCGGGCCTGCCCGAACGCAGCAACCGGATGATCGCCGAGCCTGCCGCGCCGACCCCGCAGACCACGACCTTGGCGTCGGTCAGCTTCTTGTCCACCACGCGCAGCGCGTTGCGCAACGCGCCGAGCACCACCACCGCGGTGCCGTGCTGGTCGTCGTGGAACACCGGGATGTCGAGCATCTCGCGCAGCCGGCGCTCGATCTCGAAGCAGCGCGGCGCGGCGATGTCCTCGAGGTTGATGCCGCCGTAGGCGGGCGCGAGGATCTGGACGGTGCGGATGATCTCCTCGGTGTCCTGCGTGTCGAGGCACACCGGCCAGGCGTCGACGCCGGCGAACCGCTTGAACAGCGCCGCCTTGCCCTCCATCACCGGCATCGCGGCCGCCGCGCCGAGGTTGCCCAGCCCGAGCACCGCCGAGCCGTCGGTGACGACGGCGACGGTGTTGCGCTTGATCGTCAGGCGGCGGGCGTCGGCGGGGTTCGCCGCGATCGCCTGGCAGACGCGGGCGACACCGGGGGTGTAGGCGCGGGAGAGGTCGTCGCGGTTGCGCAGGCTGACCTTGGACTCGACCGAGAGCTTGCCGCCCAGATGCAGCAGGAACGTCCGGTCGGAGACCTTGCGGACGGTCACGCCCGGCAAGCCCTCCAGGGCCGCGGTGATCTCCTCCGCGTGGGCCTCGTTCATCGCGTTGCAGCTGATGTCGACCACGAGCGTCGAGGTGGCGCCCTCCACCACGTCGAACGCGGTGACGACACCGCCCACGCGGCCGACGGCCACCGTCAGGTCCCCCGCGGCGCCGGCGGAGGCGGGTACCTCGACCCGCGCGGTGATGGCATATCCGGGTCCGGGAACTGGCACGGCGCAGACCCTACGCCCGGACCTCGCGACACCCGCGTCCTGATCGTTTCGACCGGCAGGTGTTCGAGGGTTGTCATCACGACGCGGTCCGTGTGAGATGACGTACATGTGACGTTCGGGTGTCTACTCAGTGTCGCGGGGGTGTGCCATGACCGTCAGAGCAGATGCGGGGCGCGCGAAGGGCCGGTCCCCTGCGTTCGACGACCCGTCGCGGGTCCGCAACGTCGTCCTCGTCGGGCCGTCGGGGTCGGGGAAGACGACCCTGGTGGAGGCGCTGCTCGCGCACGCGGCGGCCATCCCCCGGGCCGGTTCCGTCGTCGAGGGCACCACGGTCTGCGACCAGGACCCGGCCGCGGTGCGCCAGCAGCGCTCGGTCGCGCTCGCCGTCGCGCCCCTCGTCCATCAACAGCACAAGATCAACCTGATCGACACGCCCGGCTACTGCGACTTCGTCGGGGAGCTGCGGGCCGGGCTGCGCGCCGCCGACGCCGCGCTGTTCGTCGTGCCCGCCACCGAGGGGCGCGAGGGCGCGATCGACCCCACCACCGTCGCCCAATGGGAGGAGTGCGCCGCCGTGGGCATGCCGCGCGCCGTGGTGGTGGCCCGCTGCGACCACACCCGCGCCGATCTCGACGCCACCGTCGCCGCCTGCCACGACACCTTCGGTGCCGGTGTCGCACCGCTCTACCTGCCGATCCGGGAGGGTCGGACGATGACAGGGCTCTACGGCCTGCTGTCGCAGTCGCCCGCGGAGCAGGCCCCCGATGGCGCCGACGACGCCCGCGCCGAGCTGGTCGAGGGCATCATCGAGCAGTCCGAGGACGACACGCTGATGGAGCGCTACCTGAGGGGCGAGGCGCTCGACGTCCCGACGTTGATCGACGACCTGGAGACCGCCGTCGCGGGTGGCACCTTCCACCCGGTCGTGCCCGTGTGCGCGACCAGCGGGATCGGCCTCGACGCTGTGCTCGAGGTGCTCGTGGGTGGATTCCCCTCACCGCTGGAACACCTCCTGCCGCGCGTCTGGGGTGTGGACGGCACCGACCACCCGCCGCTGGTCGCCGACCCCGACGGGCCGCTGGCCGCCGAGGTCGTCCGCACGAGCACGGACGCCTACGTGGGCCGCGTCAGCCTGGTGCGGGTGTTCTCGGGAACGCTGCGGCCCGACTCGACGGTGCACGTCAGCGGTCACCCCGGACGGCGCGACGGCCACCACCCCGACGGCCACCGCCCCGACGGCCATCGCCCCGACGGCAGGGACACCGACAGCCCGGACACCGACGGGCATGACGCCGAGGAGCGACTCGCCCACGTCTACGCGCCGCTCGGCACGGCGCTGCGGGAGGTCGACGCGTGCGTCGCCGGCGACATCTGCGCGCTGACCAGGCTCGGCAGTGCCGAGACCGGGGACACCGTCTCCGCGGCCGAGCACCCCCTGCTGCTGTCCTGCTGGGACCTGCCCGAGCCGCTGCTGCCCGTCGCCGTGGTCGCGAACCGCCGCGGCGACGAGGACGCGCTGGTCACGACCCTGGCCAAGCTCGTCGCCGCGGACCCGGCGCTGCGGCTGGAACGCAACGCCGAGACCCACCAGACCGTGCTGTGGTGCATGGGCGAGGCACACGCGGACGTCGTGCTGTCGCGGTTGCGGGCGGGCGGGGCAGGGGTGGACACCGAACCGGTGCGGGTACCGATGCGCGAGACGATCGCCGGGGCGGCGCGGGTGACCGGACGCCACATCAAGCAGTCGGGCGGGCACGGGCAGTACGCCGTGTGCCACATCGAGTTCGCGCCGCTGCCGCGGGGCGCGGGCTTCGAGTTCGAGTCGAAGGTCGTCGGCGGCGCCGTGCCGACGCAGTACGTCCCGAGCGTGGAGAAGGGCATCCGGGCGCAGCTGGCCCGCGGGCTGTCCGAGGGGCACCACCCCGCCGTCGATCTCCGCGCCACGCTCGTGGACGGCCGCGCGCACAGCGTCGACTCCTCGGACGCCGCGTTCCAGACCGCGGGCGCGCTCGCGCTGCGCGAGGCGGCGGCGGCCTGCGGGACGATGTTGCTCGAACCCCTCGACGAGGTGGCCGTCCGCGTCCCGGACGCGCACCTCGGCGCGGTGCTCGGTGACCTGTCGGCGCGCAGGGGGCGCGTGCTCGGTACCGATGTCGCCGGCCCGGGCCGTTCGCTGGTGCGCGCCGAGGTCCCGCGCATCGAACTGCTCCGCTACGCGGTGGACCTGCGTGCGATCACCGCCGGAACGGCCACCTTCACGCGACGCTTCGCGCACTGGGCCACGGCACCCGCCGGGTAGCGTGCGCTCGTGCGACGGCGCCCCGTTCTCTCGCTGTGGGTCGGGGTGTTCGTGGTCGCGTTCGGCACGAACGTGCCCACGCCCCTGTTGCTGGTCTACCGGGATCTGCTCGGCCTGTCGTCCAACGCCCTGACCGCGGCCTTCGCCGTGTACGCCGCCGGGCTCGTGCCCGCCCTGCTGCTCGCCGGGCCCGCGTCGGACCGGTTCGGGCGCCGCCCGGTGGTACTCCCGTTCGTGGTGCTGTCCGTGGCGACCTCCCTGCTGTTCCTGGGCGCCGGATCCTCGGTGGTGCTGCTGTTCGTCTGCCGGTTCCTGCAGGGCGCGGTGTCCGGTGTGGTGTTCAGCGTCGGGACCGCGTGGCTGGGCGAGCTCGTCGGGAGGCCGGCGCGAGCCGCGCAGCTCACCACGGCCGCGCTCGGCGGGGGCTGGGCGCTGGGGCCGCTGATGTCGGGGTTGCTCGCGCAGTGGGCGCCGCTGCCGACGGTGCTGCCGTACCTGGTGCACGTCGCGCTCATGGTCATCGGGCTGGTGCTGCTGCCGTCGGTGCCCGAGACGCTCACCGAGCGCCGCGCGGGCCCATGGCTGAACCTCGGCGTGCCGGCCGGGTCCCGGTTGCCGTTCATGCTGGTCGTGCTGCCCGTGGCGGTGGGTGTGTTCACGTTCCCCTCCACGGCGGTGACGGTCCTGCCGCTGCTGCTCACCCCGTCGATGCCGCAGATCGCGGTGGCGATCACCGGGCTCGTGGCGGGAGTGACCCTGCTGACCGGGGTCTTCGCCCAGCCCCTGGGACGCCGGCTCGGTGCGGTGCGCGCCGGGCCCACCGGACTCGCCGTCGGCGCGGCCGGGCTGGGGCTGAGCCTGGTCGGTGCAAGGCTGGACGCCTGGCCGGTGCTGGTGCCCGTGGCGCTCCTGCTCGGCGTCGCCTACGGGTTGTGCCTGGCGGCCGGGTTGACGATGGTCGGCGAGCTCGCCGCCCCGACGGCGCGTGGCGCGCTCACCGGCACCTTCTACGCGTGCGCCTACCTGGGCTTCGGGGTGCCACTGCTGCTGTCGGTGGCGGGCGGGGCGGGCGGGTTCGTCGGGCCGCTGGCCGTGCTCACCGCGCTGACCGCACTGACCGCGGCCGCGCTCACGCTCCCCGCGTCCCGGCGCCTGGTCGCCTGACACGGCCCGGCCGGGCCGGTCCCGACCGAACCGACGCGATCCGGTCAGACCGTGGAGCGTGCTCGGCGCGAGGCGACGCCGGCGATGGTCCGCGCGGTCACCGCGAACAGGAAGTCGTGTGCCGGGAGCTGCGCGTACCAGTAGGCCCGCCCGAGCGGCCCGCGCGGGGTGAACGTGACGCGCTGCACGAAGCGGCTGCCCTCGCCCGCGGGCTCCGCGCGCATCTCCAGCCGTGCCACGCCCGGCAGCGCCATCTCGGCGCGGAGCACCACGGTGCGGCCCGGCTCGACGGCCTCGATGCGCCACCAGTCCAGCGCCTCGCCGGGTTCGAAACGCTCGGGGCGGGTGCGGCGGGCGCCGACGCCACCGAGGATCCGGTCGATCCGCCCACGCAGCGCCCACACGCCCGGGACGGTGTACCAGCCGGTCTCGCCACCGATACCGCCGATCACCTGCCACAGCACCTCGACCGGGGCGCGCACCTGCTCGACGTGCACGCTCGTCAGATCGCTGCGGCCGGGATCGCTGCGGCCGGGATCGTTCGGTGTGCGGCCCGCGGCGCCCTCACCGTCGAGAGCCCGGCGGACCGCCTCGGCATAGGTGGTCGCACCACCCGGCGGCAGGCCCGCGGGCGGGCCGTCGCGGCAGACCAGGTCGTGCGCCATCGACTCGAGCAGCGGCCCGGCGAGGTGCCGGTCCACCGATGTCAACGCCTGGACCGCCCGCGCGGCCAGCCGCGGCACCGACACCGGCACGGCCACGGTCAGCGGGCGGGTCAGCCCGGCCGCGGCCGCGTAGCCCGTCACGAGCTCGCGGTAGGTGAGCACGTCGGCACCGCCGATGTCGAACGTCCGGTTCACGGCGGGCCCCAGTTGCAGGCAGGCGAGGAGATGGTGAAGGACGTCGTCGATACCGATGGGCTGCACCGCGTTCCAGGCGTGGTCGGGCATCGGCAGCACCGGCAGCACCGGCAGCACCGCCTCGACGAGGTGGCGGATCATCTCGAAGCTCGCCGAGCCCGACCCCACCACGATCCCCGCCTGCAGGACGCAGGTCGGCGCGTCGCCCGCCAGCAGCAGGTCACCGACCTCGCGCCGCGACGCGAGGTGCGCCGAGGTCCCTGGTCCCGCCGGCTGGAGCCCCCCGAGGTAGACGACCCGCCGCACCCCGGCCGCGGCCGCGGCGCCGGCGAGCACCGTGGCCGCGTGGCGGTCGCGCTCGGCGAAGTCGGGCCCGTCCATGGAATGCACGAGATGGAACACCGCGTCGACTCCGTCGCACGCGTCCCGTACCGCCGCCGGGTCCGTGACGTCACCGACGCGGACCTCGACCCGACCGGCCCAGTCGAGGCGGGCGAGCTTCGCCTCGTCCCGCACCAGGCACCGGACCGCGTGGCCCTCGGACAGCAGGCGGGGGACGAGCCGGGCGCCGACGTAACCGGTCGCGCCCAACACGAGACAGTGCACGGTCCCGACCTCCTTCATGCCCGACCCCTTCATGCGCAGCCTCCCTCAATGCGCAGCCTCCCTCAATGCGCAGCCTCCCTCATGCGCGGCTCGGCCGCTCGTGCGCGGCTCGGCCGCTCGTGCGCATGTCGGCGCCGGAACGGGCGGCGCGCACACGAGCGAGGTCACGGGATCCCGAGCAGACGCAGGCCGGCGCTCGTGGCGGCAGCCAGGACCACCACCAGCACGAACGGCACCTTGCGCCACGCCGCCAACGCCCCGACCGCGACACCCGCGGGGCGGGCCCAGCCGGCGAACCCCCCGTCCGCGGTGAACGCCGAGGTCGCCACCAGGGCCACGAGCAGAGCCGCTGCATCGACCCTGTTCCGACGATGCGGACCCGGGTGCGACTTGTCAGCACAATCTGCCCGCACCCCGCACCCTGAGCTGTCAAGTACTGAGAGGTCAGGTACTCTTGCCGACATGCCGCGCACCCGCTCCGCCGCGCCCACCGACGAGCCGCCCGTGGCCGACCTGCTGGCCGACCTGCTGGCCGACGAGCGGATCACCGTCGTGGGTCTGCTGTTCGAGGCCCAGACCGCACTCGTCCGCCGCCTGGACACCGCCCTGCGCGCCGATGCCGGGATGCCACTGGCGACCTTCGAGGTCCTCATCCGGCTCGCGCGCAGCCCCGGCGGCCGACTGCGCCTGACCGAGCTCGGCCACCAGCTGTCCATCACCACCGGCGGCGTGACCCGCCTCATCGACCGCATCGAGTCCGGCGGCCTCACCCGCCGCGTGCCCGACCCCACCGACCGCCGTGCCGCATTCGCCGAGATCACCGCAGACGGGCTCGGGGCCCTGCACCGCGCCACCGAGGTCCATCTGCGGTCCGTCCAGCGTGACCTCGTCGACGCCCTGGACCCCGGCGACTACCGCGCCCTGGCCACCGCCCTGCGCGTCCTGCGCGACCACGTCTCCGGCGACCCCGCCACCCGGGTCAGGCCCGCGCCGCCGTCGGCGCCCCGATGACCCTGGGAAGCAGCCCGCGACGGAGGACCGCTCACCGCACGGTGAGGCAGGGCCGCACGCGGGGTCCAGGACAGCGCCGTAATCTGCGCCTCTGATGGAGCAGCTCAGGAGGAACGACCCCCGCACGCTCGGTCCGTTCCGCATCGTCGGGCGACTCGGCTCCGGCGGCATGGGTCAGGTGTTGCTGGGCGTGGACACGCACGGGCGTCGGGTCGCGTGCAAGATCGTGCACGCCGAACTCGCCGCGGACCCGGGCTTCCGGGGACGGTTCCGGCGCGAGATCGAGATAGCCACCGCTGCGCCGCGGTTGGTCACCGCTCCGTTCGTGGCCGCCGACCCCGACGCGGAACGACCGTGGCTGGCCACCGCCTTCATCGACGGCCCGTCCCTCAAGGGCCTCGTCGAGCAGCGTGGACCGCTGCCCTCCGCGGAGATCCCGCCGCTGGCCGGTCGCATCGCCGCCGCGCTCGCCGCCCTGCACGCGGCCGGCGTCGTGCACCGCGACCTCAAGCCGTCCAACGTGCTGCTCGACGCCCACGGCCCCCGGCTCATCGACTTCGGCATCGCTCGAGCAGCCGACTCGACGACGATGACCATCACCGGCCACGTGCTCGGCACACCCTCCTTCATGTCGCCGGAACAGGTGGACAGCACCCGCGGCACCGGCGCCGCCAGTGACGTCTTCTCCTTCGGCTCCCTGATCGTCTACATCGGCACGGGGCGTTCACCGTTCGAGTCCGACTCCGTACCCTCGACCCTGTACAAGGTCGCGCACGGCACTCCCGATCTCGACGGGGTGGCCGGCCCGCTTCGTGAGGCGGTGCTCGCCTGCCTGCGCAGGGACCCCCGCGCGCGTCCCACCGCGGCCCAGCTCGAGGCCACGTTCCTACATGACGCACCCCTGCCCGCCGCACCCGGTGCCGTCCCGGTCGCAGGTCCGCCAGAATCGCCGGTGGGTCGCGGTCCCGACCCGTCCGCCGACGCCGCCTCAACCGATCCACCCACCCGCGACGTGCCCCCGAGCCGGCCGGGCTCCTCGGTGCCTGGTGCCTCGGTGCCCGCTACCGGGTCACGCCGTCCCCGGCAGTGGCCGTGGGCCCTCGCCGCGGCGGCAGCGGTGGTCGCAGCGGGCGCGTTCGCCATCCCGGCGGTGCTGAGCGAGTGGAACACCGTTCCCCCGGGCGTAATTCTCATCGACGCGGAGGCCGACGGCCGCTTCGGCACCGACGGAGCCCGGTTCACCACCCCGAGCGGCAACGTCGCGTGTCTGATGTCGAACGGGGTGCGCTGCGACGTCCTCGAACACACCTGGGACCTGCCGCCCAAGCCGTCCGACTGCGAGTTCGACTTCGGCGTCGGTGCGCAGCTCGTCGGAACGGGCGCGGGGGAGCTCTCCTGTGTCGACGACACAGTGGCGGGTAGTGACTTCGCCGTCCTGGACTACGGCGCGGCCGTCGAGTACGACGGGGTCGTGTGTGTGAGCCGTGAGGCCGGGCTGCGCTGCAGGGACCGGACGACCGCACACGGGTTCACCGTCGCCCGCGCGGCCTACTCCCTGTTCTGAACTGTCGGGCCCCGTGCCTGGCCGAGAACGCCGATCGGGCGACGCCCGTGCGACCACGCGCCGCTCGTGCACCGACAGCGCCCGCCCACCCAGGCACGCCCGCGACGCTCGCCCACGAAGAGCGCGGCGGAAACGACACCGCAACAGAGGCGCCACACACTCTGGCCATGGGTGTCGACCTGCACTACTACGGTGGGGTCCCGATGACCGACGCCGGGAACCGCGGCCGGGTGCCGACCGACCGCCGCTACGGCAACGATGCGGTGATCGCCGGCTACCGCAACCTCGAGCACTGGGCGCGGACGGCCGATCGCCTCGGCTATGACACGTTCTGGCTCACCGAGCACCACTTCCAGCACGAGGGCTACGAGGTCACGCCCAACCTGGTCCAGTTCGGGCAGCACCTCGCGTCGATCACGGACCGGCTGCGTCAGGGCCAGATGTTCAACGTCGTGCCGCAGTGGCATCCGCTGCGGCTGGCCGAGGATCTCGCCACCGCCGACATCCTGACCGGCGGACGGATGGTGTTCGGCGTCGGGCGGGGCACGGTGCCCCGCGAGGCACAGACGCTGGGCTCGGTGATCGCGCCGGGGGACAACGCGATGAGCCGGGCGGCCGACGCGCAGAACCGGGAGATCTTCGAGGAGTCCAGGAAGTGATCAAGCTCGCCTGGACGCAGGAGCGGTTCAGCTACTCGGGCAAGCACTTCACCTTCCCGCCGCCGGGCCTGTCGGCGGCGGGGGCCGGACCCGTCCCTCCCAGCGACCGTAGTTCTGGCCCGGGTTCCGGGCCATACCCGCGGTGTTGCCGGACGAGTCACCGGTGATCGTCAGGACGCCGTTCTCGACGCTGACCGCGTCCGGCGTGCGGCGGCCGTTGCCCGCGTGCCCGGGACCGCCGTAGACGCTCCATGCGTCGCCGAGCGGACGGTCGAACTCGTCGACCCGGTTCGGTCGGCCCCGCCCCAGCCGCGACGCCGCGGTGGTCGCGCGGCGGGCGGAGCTGTCGGGGTAACCGACCGGGGCGCAGCGGGCCACCGGCGCAGGATCCCGGCGCGCGTCCGACCGCGCACCCGCGGCCGGCGTCGTAGAGGGCGCCGCAGGGGGCGTCGCAGAGGACGTCGCAGAGGACGTCGCAGAGGACGTCGCAGAGGACGTCGCAGAGGGAACCGCGGTGGGCGGCCGGGTCCGGTCGGGAATTCGAGGGACCGGCGTGAAC
>JAJAZD010000229.1 GCA_026785945.1 Pseudonocardia sp.
CCCCTCCGCCCGATCTCTCCGCCGACGGCGTGTGGCTGGAGCGGCGGGAGGGTGGCCGACCTTCCGGCCGGCTCCTTCCGGCCCGACAGCGACGGCACGTTCCGGCTCTCTCGCTGGCCACCGCCCAGCAGCTGGGGGACGGCCGGGCGCTCGGCGTGGCGCGGCTCCCCGGCGATCGGGTCGCCGACGCGGTCGACGTCCTGATCGTGCTCATCGGCTGAACGCCGCCCGGCGGCCGCTGTGATCGTCGGTCCGGCGCGGGAACGGCCACATCCGGCCGGGGAACGCGCCCATCCGACGATCATGGGGAGCGGGGCCGAGGTCTATGTCGCGGCCCGGCCACGTACTACGGTCGCGCGATGAGGCGCCGTGCGCGTACGTCGCGGCGCGGCTGGAGGACCAGGGGTGAACAGGCGCGACGTGGGTCTGACGCTGCCGTGGATGGGTGCCGGCACCGAGTTCCTCACCAGCGTCGTCGACGCACTGCCCGACGACGCACTGCCCGGCCCGAGCGTGCTGCCCGGGTGGACCCGCGCGCACGTGGTCGGGCATGTCGCTCGCAACGCCGAGGCCCTCACCCGGCTCGCCACCTGGGCCCGCACGGGCGTCGAGACGCCCATGTACGACGGTCCCGACCAGCGGGCCGCGGAGATCGAGTCCGGCGCGCAGGCGCCCGTCGAGCGGCTGCGCCGCGAGCTCACGACCACCGCCGGCGATCTCGACGTCGCACTCGCCGCCCTGGACGAGGACGGTTGGCAGGCGCCGGTCCGGAGCGTTCTCGGCCGGGCCCTTCCCGCCGCCGAGGTGCCGTGGATGCGGATCCGTGAGGTGTGGCTGCACGCCGTCGACCTCGACGCCGGCGCCACGATGGACGACCTGCCCGGCGAGGTCGTCGACATGCTGCTCGACGACGTCACCGGAATGCTGTCGGGCCGGGCCGGCTGCCCCGCCGCGCTGCTGGCGCCGACCGATCGCGACCGGACGTGGAACCTCGGGACGGACGCCGGCGCCGTCGGGGTGCGGGGGGAGGCGGCCGACGTGCTGGGCTGGCTGATCGGCCGGGGGGACGGCGCCCCGCTGTCGGCCGGCGGCGGGCTCCCGACGCCGCCGCGCTGGTTGTAGGCGCACCGGAATGTTGCGACCGCAACTACTGTTCGGATGCACGTCCGGCCGAACCACGAGAGGATGCTCCGATGCCACAGCCCGAAGGTGCCCAGCTCGAAGCCGTCCGCGCCCGCCGTGGCGCGCTGAAGGACAAGTACCTCCGCCCGCTCGGCGAACGCCCGGCGAGCACCGTGCGCGGCGTGCACCACCTCGCCCTCATCGCCCGTGACGTCGAGGAGACGATCCGGTTCTACCAGGACCTGCTCGGCTTCCCGTTGGTGGAACTCGTGGAGAACCGCGACTACCGGGGTTCGAGCCACTTCTTCTTCGACATCGGCAACCGCAACCTGCTGGGATTCTTCGACTTCCCCGGCCACGACCACCCCGCCTACTCCGAGACGATCGGCGCTGTCCAGCACCTCGCGCTGTCCGTCTCGCCCGAAGGTTTCGCCGCGGCGCGCAAGCGTCTCGACGAGGCCGCCATCGACTACCTCGGCCCGGACCGCGGCATCGACAACAGCCTCTACATTCGCGACCCCAACGGCGTCGGTGTCGAGTTCTACTCCGAGGAGCTGGGTGTGTTCGAGGGCGAGCCGCTCCTCGCCTCGTCCTGACCGCACAGCGACCTCAGGGAACCTGAAAGTGGGGTCGGACGTCCTGTCAAGGTGGGGACGGTGGTCTCGTGTGCGTATCGTGACCGTCCGCCGGAAGGTCGACAGGTTGGTGGGCAGTATGAACGGTGACGACCGAGGACCGGGTGGATCGGCACCCCCACCACCGCGCCGCGGCGGCGGGCCGGGATGGGGGCAGCCGCAGCGTCCCCGGGTCCCGCCGTCCCGCCCGCGGGTGACGCCGCCGCACCGGCCCCCGCAGGAGACCGCGATCCTGCCGGCGGACCGGTCCGGTCGCGGCCGCCAGGAGTACGGAGATGCCCGTCAGGGCCGGTCGCAGGAGCGTCGTCCCGTGCAGGACCGCCCGCCGCAGGGCCTCCCACCCGATCGGGCGCGCCCGGTCGGGCGACGACCCGCGAGGCGTCCGAAGTGGGGACGGCGGATCGGCGCCGCGCTCGCCGCGCTGCTCCTGCTGATCGTCGGTTTCGCCGTCTACGTCGACACCTCGCTGAACCGGGTGGACGCACTGCCGTCCGACAGTACCGTGTCGTCGGAGGGCACGAACTGGCTGATCGTCGGATCGGACAGCCGCGCCGAACTCAGCGACGAGCAGAAGAAGGAGCTCGCCACCGGCAGCGAGACCTCCGAACTCACCGACACGATCATGCTGCTGCACACCGGCAGCGGCGCGCCCACACTGGTGAGCCTGCCCCGCGACTCGATGGTGGACATCCCAGGCCACGGTCGCAATAAGATCAACTCGGCGTACGGGCGCGGGGGTGGGGCCGACGGAGGGGGTCCCGAACTGCTGATCCGTACTGTCGAGGGCGCCACCGGGCTCAAGATCGATCACTACGCCGAGATCGGGTTCCTCGGTGTCGTCTCCGTGGTCGACGCGGTCGGCGGCGTCGAGCTGTGCGTGCCGGAGGCGATCGAGGACGACAAGGCGGCGCTCGACATCGAGGCCGGCTGCCAGACGCTGGACCAGGCCACCGCGCTCGGCTACGTCCGCACCCGGGCCACCGCATCGTCGGACTTCGGCCGCGTGGAACGGCAGCGCGCCTTTCTCGCCGCGCTGCTGGACAAGGTCACCGCCCCGGCCACGCTGCTCAACCCGTTCCGGATCGTGCCCCTGGCCTCGGGCCTGTCCAGCTCGATCACGGTCGACGGCAACGACCACATCTGGAACCTCGCCGCACTGGGTCTGGCCATGCGCGGCCTGCCCGACGGCATCTCGACGACCGTCCCCGTGCGCGACGGGGTGGTGAATTGGGACCGCGACCGCGCCCTGAGCCTCTTCGAGGCGCTGGGGCAGGACCAACGGCCCCCTGCCTCGGCCCTGGGCCCCTGACGCGGCCCCGTGGCGTCCTGCTCCCCGAGTTGTGGCGTGCTCCCCGTGTCGGGCGCGTGCTCCCCGTCGACGGGGAGCACGCGCCCGACACGGGGAGCACGCCACAACTCGGGGAGCAGGACGCCACGGGGCCGCGTCA
>JAJAZD010000230.1 GCA_026785945.1 Pseudonocardia sp.
CGACCAAGCCGCCCCGCGGCTTGGTCGTCGTCGGTGATCGGCTAACGGGCCGTCACGGTGCCGGTCTTACCGAGGTGCGCCCGACCGGGGAGATCGACGAGTACCGCGAACGACGTGGTCCGGGCGCGGCGGCGGCGAAGGAGCCACCGGCCCAGCGCGTACGCACCGCCGGTGAGCACAGCGATCACCGCACCGGCGACGAGGCTGAGGATCGGGCTGCCACCCGTCAGGGGGCCCAGCGCGGCCCCGATGGCCAGCATGTACACCGCCCACACCACCGAACTGGCGATCGACCAGGGCACGAACCGGCGCATCGGCAACCCGTAGCGTCCGGCCGCGGCCGTGCTGACCAGCCGACCGCCGGGCACGAAACGCGCCCCGACGAGCGCGATTCCCGGCCGGAGCAGCAGGTGGCGGCGCACCCAGCTCGACAGGCCGCAGTGGGAGTCGAGGCGGCCGGCCAGGATGCGGTGCGAGGACCGGCCGAGGACGAACACGACGAGATCCCCCACCGCCGCCCCGACGACGGAGGCGACGAACAGCCCCGACACCGCCGCGACGTCGCGCTCGACGAAGCCGATGGAGGTCGCCGACATGAGCAGTGTCTCGCTCGGCAACACCGGGAACGGGCCGTCCAGCGCGATCATGAACGCGAGCAGGGGCAGCAGCCAAGGGCTGTGCAGAAGAGAGGAGCACAGGCCGGCGACGTCCAACAGGGCGGTCCTTCCGATCTTGAGGCTTCGACCGTCGGGAGGTTAGTCCCCACCGGGTGGGGGCCACGAGGGGCGCGCTGGGTGACCCTGCGTGCTCGCCGAGCGGACGTCGGGGCGGGACGGGGAGCAGATCCGCGGCGGGACTCGGCTCGACCGCTCCGCGGCTCTAGGATCGGGTTCATGAACCCCGTGCTCTCCGGCCGGACCGCGCTGGTCACCGGCGCCGCTTCCGGTATCGGTGCCGCCGTCGCACGCAGGCTCGTGGCCGACGGTGCGACGGTCCTGGGCGTCGACCGCGACGAGGCGGGGCTGAAGGAGCTTGCCGACGCCGTGCCCGGCGTCGAGCCCCTCACCTGCGACCTGTCCGACCTCGACGCCGTGGACGCCCTGCCCGCGAGGGTCGACGTGCTGGTCAACAACGCGGGCCTGCAGCACGTCGCGCCGGTCCACGAGTTCGATCCGGAGCGGTTCTCCCTGATCCTGCGGGTGATGCTGGAGGCGCCGTTCCGGCTCGCCCGCGCCGCGTTGCCGCACATGTACGACCGGGGCTGGGGCCGGATCGTCAACATCTCGAGCGTGCACGGCCTGCGGGCGAGCCCGTTCAAGTCCGCCTACGTCAGCGCGAAGCACGGCCTGGAAGGGCTGTCGAAGGTCATCGCGCTGGAGGGTGCACCGCACGGTGTCACCAGCAACTGCATCAACCCGGCCTACGTGCGCACGCCGCTGGTCGAGAAGCAGATCGCCGACCAGGCCCGCACCCACGGCATCGCGCAGGACGAGGTCCTGGAGCGGATCATGCTCACCCCCGTCGCGGTGAAGCGGCTCATCGAGCCCGCCGAGGTCGCCGAGATGGCGGCGGTGCTCTACGGGCCGGCCTCGGCCTCGATCTCCGGCACGTCGCTCGTGATGGACGGCGGTTGGACCGCCCACTGACCCTGACCACCGGACCCACCCAGGGAGCTCTCATGGCCGAGAAGCAGGAACCCGGCAGCGGCATCGTCAAGGTCGTGGCGGCCAGCATGGCCGGCACCACGGTCGAGTGGTATGACTTCTTCCTCTACGGCGTCGCCGCCGCCCTCGTCTTCCCCACCGTGTTCTTCCCCGGTGGTCCCGGCGCGGATCCCGCGGTCGGGGTGCTGCTCTCGCTCGGCACGTTCGCGGTCGGCTTCATCGCCCGTCCGTTCGGCGGGCTGGTGTTCGGCCACTACGGCGACAAGATCGGCCGCAAGACCCTGCTCGTGATCAGCCTGCTCATGATGGGCATCGCGACGTTCGCGATCGGCCTGCTGCCCGGCTACGCGACGATCGGCCTGGCCGCCCCGCTGCTGCTCGTGGTGCTGCGCCTCGTGCAGGGCTTCGCGCTCGGCGGGGAGTGGGGTGGCGCGGTCCTCATCGTCTCCGAGCACGGCGACCCGGCGCGGCGTGGGTTCTGGGCGAGCTGGCCGCAGGCGGGCGCCCCCGGCGGGCAGTTGCTCGCCAACGGCCTGCTGACCCTGCTGGCCGTGGTGCAGGACGAGGCGACGTTCCTCGCGTGGGGCTGGCGCATCCCGTTCCTGCTCTCCGCCGTGCTGGTGCTGATCGGGCTGTGGGTGCGGCTCTCGGTCGAGGAGTCGCCGGTGTTCCGCGCCGCCCAGGCCAAGGCCCAGGAGCGCGCCGCCGCCGGCACCGCCGACACCATGCCGATCCTCGACGTGCTGCGCCGCTACCCCCGCGAGGTGCTCACCGCGATGGGCGCCCGGTTCGCCGAGAACGTCTCCTACTACATCTTCACGATCGTGGTGACGACCTACGTGACCACCCAGCTCGAACTGCCGTCCTCGTTCGTCCTCGGCGCGGTGCTGATCGGCGCGGCCGTGCACTTCGTGACGATCCCGCTGTGGGGTGCCCTCTCGGACCGGATCGGCCGCCGGCCGGTGTACCTGTTCGGCGCGGTCGGCGTCGGGCTCTGGACATTCGCGTTCTTCGCCCTGCTCGACACCAGGGACTTCGCGCTCACGGCGGTGGCGGTGACGGTCGGGCTGGTGCTGCACGGCGCGATGTACGGCCCGCAGGCGGCGTTCCTGTCCGAGCTGTTCGGCACGACCGTGCGGTACTCAGGCGTGTCGATCGGCTACCAGCTGGCGTCCATCCTGGCCGGCGGGCTGGCCCCGATCATCGCCGTGGCCCTGCTGACGACGTTCGACAGCGGCTACGCGATCGCCGTCTATGTGGCGCTGTGCGCGGTGGTGACGATCGTCGCGGTGGCGACCTACAGCGAGACCGGCAAGCGGGACCTCGAGAACGACCCGGCGCTCACCCGCCGCACCGCGGGCTGAGTTGTGGTCGGCGAGTCACCAGCGGGATTCACGGCCGCCTCTCGTCACCGGCGGTAGCCCTCGGCGCCACGTCCAGGCGCGCCGCGTCGAGATCGTCGCCGGCGTCGCGTCCCTGGTCGTGATCCCGATCGTCGGACGACTGCTCGGGCGGTCGGACCGGAGCGGACAGGTCACTCGGAGGTGAGTTCGGCGAGCTGATCGGCCGCGGTGGCGTTGCCCTGCTCGGCGAGGCGGCGCAGCTCGTCCATGTCGCCGCGCTCACCGGCGACCTCGATCAGTTCGTCGGCCGCGTCCCGGTCACCGTGGTCGGCGCGTGCCCGCAGGGCGGACAGATCGTCGAAGTCAGTCATGGTCGAACCCTCCCATCGTCTGCACCGGTCGTCGTCATGATCGGCTGAGATTCAGCTCGATGGCCCGCCGGGCCACCTCCAGGACGGCCGCCCGGCCGGGTATCGGCACGGCCGGGGCCGCTGACCCGGCGTCGCCCTCGACGGCGGGAGCGTCCGGGGCCCGCGCGGCTGCGGCGTCGAGCAATGCCGCGGGCTCGTGGTCGCCGAGCCGGCGCAGAAGGTCGGCGAGGTTGCGCAGGGTCGCCCACTGATGGGGTCCACCGGCGGCGGACGGGCGTGGGATCACCCTCGAAAGCGGACGCACCGAACTCGCGGTGCGAGCCGATCCCCGCCGGCTGCGTCAGCTCGGCAACCCACGGTGCGCACTCATGCAATTCACCCGACAGGACTCGGCACAGCGGTATGCGGAGAAGCAATCAGCTCTCGAGTGGGTGGGCACGTGTGCCGTCCGGCGCAGTGTCGAGTTTCGCGAGGTCGTCGGCGTCGAGCGCGATTGCCGCGGCGGCGGCATTGACCCGCATGTGCCGGACGCTGGTCGTGCCGGGCAGCGGCACGACCGGGAGCCGCCAACGGTCGGCGCGGTGGTGAACCCAGGCGAGCGCGACCTGGCCCGGCGTGACGCCGTACCGGGCGGCGACATCGGTCAGCACCGATGCCAGCCTGTCGCGGGCAGACGTGTGCAGCTGTCCGTGATCGGTCGGTGAGTAGGCCACCACGGCGGTCCCCAGCTCGGCTGCCACCGGCACCATGGACTCGACATTCCGCTGCGTCAGCGACCACCGCTCCTGAACGGCGACGATGGGATGCACCGCGTGGGCCCGCCGCAGGTCCTCCTCGGTCACGTTCGACAGACCCAGGCCGCGTACCTTGCCTTCCCGGACGAGGTCGGCCATCGCGTCGATCGTCTCCTCCACCGGGGTCTCGTCGCTGCGGTGGTGCAGGTAGTAGAGGTCGATCGTCTCCAGGCCCAGCCGGCGCAGGCTCGCCTCGCACGAATCACGGACGAACGCTGCGTCAGCACGCACGTACCAGTCACCGTCGTCGCGCCATAGCACCCCGAATTTCGTGGCCACCAGCACCTTGTCGCGACAACCAGCGACTGCACGGCCGACCAGCGCCTCGTTGCCGTACATGTGAGCCGTGTCCACCATCGTCACCCCCGCGTCCAAGGCTGCGTGCACCACCGCCGCCGGGTCGCGGTCAGGATCGCCGACAGTGCCGTCGCGCATGGTCATGCACCCGAGGCCCTGCCGCGGGAGATCGTGGGGAGTGAGCACGGACGTGAACGTAGGGGCTCAACCCGACTTCAGGTCAACAGGCGGCAGTGTTGACACAGCGCTCTCATGCTGCGACGGCAGTTGCGGCATGTCGTGGGATGCTGATCGCCGTCGGGCGGTGATGATCGCCCCGTGGTGGATCTTGCGGGGTGGGTCGCGTCGTTGGATGCCGTGGTGGAGCTGATCTCCAGACGTTCCGCCAGGTCCGAGCCGCGGCAGCGGGTTGGAACCTACGTGCGGGGGTTGCTCGCGGGATGCTCGCCGCGCTGCCAGCGGAGCGGGCCGCGGCGCTGTGTGATGAGGTGACGATCGACTTGGACACCACCGATGTGGAGGTCTACGGCCGCCGCAGGCGCGGGGTGGCCTACAACTACCAGGGCCAACGCTGCGGTCGCCCGCACGTGGCGACCTGGGCCGAGACCGCGACGGTGCTGGCCGCGGACCTGATGGCCGGCAACGAGGACCCCCGCGGACACGCTGGCGACCTGCTGGGCCGGGCGCTGGGGGCGCTGCCCGCCCAGGCTCGGGCCGGGCGGATCCGGCTGCGCGCCGACGCAGGCTACTTCGCCGGGTCACTGGCGCGTGCGGCGCTGCGGGCCGGGGTGGAGTTCGCCATCGGCGCCAAGCGCATCGCCCCGCTGTGGCGACTGCTCGACGGTGTCGCCGAGACCGACTGGGTCGACGCGATCGACATGCACGGCGCCCAGGTCGCGGTGGCCACCTACTGCCCGGACCGGTGGCCCGCGACCACCGGGCTGCTGATCCGCCGGGTGCGCCTGGACATCGACCCCGGCGCGGTCTCGCCCGACCCGCGGGCGCGGCGCCGCCGCACCCTGCACCCCCAGCAGCGGGTGTTGCCCCTACCCGAGCTTGGGGGGCTGGACGCGGTGCACGGGTACTCGTTCATCATCATCTCGATGTGTCCACACCGGACAAGGCCGCGGCGGTGGAGCACTGGTACCGGCACCGCACCCAGGTGGAGAACATCTTCCGCGACGCCAAGCACGGTGCCGCGCTCCGGCACCTACCGTCGGGACATCCGCAGGTCAACCGGGCGTGGATGTGGGGTGCGCCGCTGGCGATCAACATCGCCGGCTGGACCCACCACCGCACCGCCACCCCCGAACCCGACGGGTCCAACCTGGTCGGTCACGGCGTGCGTGACGGCCAAGCCATGATCGCAACCCTGCGCCACAAGCTGATCCGGGTGCCCGCCCGCCTGGTCCGCCACGCCGGCGCGCTCACCCTGCGCCTCCCACCAGGCCACGACCTGCTCGCGCAGGTCCTCGCCCGCCTCCGCGCACTCCACACAACGTCCTGACCAGGCCAAACGGCCCCGAGCATCCCGGAACCCCGCACACCCGAGGCGACACCTGAGGCCCTCGGACTGCCACAAACCCAGAAACCGCCAGCAGAAGATCAACAAACCCGGGCAGAGATCAACTCATCACCTACTCGCGGATTCGGGTCTGAGAACCAGTAGTTCTCGATCTCCGCCTCGGGGACGGTCCGCTCACCCGTCAGCGGCATGTGGGGCTGGACGTCGGTCATCGCTCTCCCCGGGCCCGAGAACTGTCGGTGGTCGCCGCCGTCGTGCGACCATGAACCGGATCGACCAGCAGCGGGAGGTGACACACCGATGGCTCAGCCGACGTCGGGCACGGCCGACACCCTCGATCACGAGGGCCCGTGGTCGGAGGAGGAGTTCCTCGACCTTCCCGAGGACCGCCGGATCGAGTTGCTCGACGGGGGGCTCCTGGTGAGCCCCTCGGCCCGTCGCCGGCACCAGCGGCTGTCGTCGCGAGTGTGGAACGCGCTCGACGCCGTGATTCCGCAGGGCCACGAGGTTCTCGAGGCGATCAACGTGCGCATCGGGCCGGACCGCATCCTGATCCCCGACGTCGTGGTCACCACCGACCCCGGCGCCGACGACGTGGTCGCCGACGCGTCGGTGGTCGCGATGGTGGTGGAGATCGTCAGCCCGGGCAGCACGGTGGCCGACCGGGCGATCAAGCCGCCGCTCTACGCCGCGGCCGGCATCCCGCACTACCTGCGGATCGAGCAGGCCGACCCGCCCACCGCCATCGCCTACCGGCTGCACGACGGCCACTACGTCGAGGTGGCCCGGGCGGGGCGGTGGGAGCGACTACGGCTCGCGGAACCCTTCCCGATCGACGTCGACCTCGCCGAGCTGGCCGCCCGCACCCGGCCCGACGAGCCGGACCCGGCGGAGTAGGGAGCCGCCGGGGGCCGAGGTGGCTCAGCCCGCCGGCGACGACCCCGGGCCAGCCGGTTGGCGTTCGTCGCCCACCGGATGACGCTCGGGTTGTCCGCGGCGATCCCGTGGCGGGAGGCGATCGCGCGCGGGTCCGGGTAGCCGATCTGGGTGCGCTGCTGGTCGTCGAGCCACACGACGAAGCGCAGGGGGAGGTCCAGGCCGAGCGACGGGGCGGCGGCGAGCGGTGGCGCCTCGGACTCGGGCGTGCTGACCAGGACCACGACCGTGGGACGAAGCGGGACGGGCACCGCAGGTCCGGCCGGACCGGGGGCGGCGGCCGTCGGTGCGGGGCTGGGTGACGCCGCCGGGTTGGGGGACGCCACCGGCTGCCCGCCCGCGGCGGGGTCCGCGCTGCCCGCCGTCAGGTCGACCGCGGCGACCGAGCGGCTGGGTGGCCGGTCGGGGTTGCGGCGCCTCGTCCCGTGGGCGCGTCATCCGTGAACCGTAACCACCCCGACCCTGCCGACGGACCCGCCGTCAGCGTGGCGCTGGGAAGGCGCCGGCGCCGTGGCGGATGACGACCAGGCCCTCGTCGACGAGCTGCTTGTAGGCCCGCCGGACGGTGTTGCGGGAGACCTCGAACTCGGCGACGAGGGCGGCCTCGCTAGGAAGCGGTGTCGATGGCGGCACCTCGCCCGCCGTCAGTCGTCGGCGCAGAGCGTCCGCGACTCGTTCCCATGCCGTAGCCGGCGGGCCGGGGGGAGCGCTGCCAACGACACGCCGCCCCTGCCCCGGTACGACCTCGATCAGGCCCTCTTCGACGAGCAGCGCGAGCGCGGCGCGCACCGTGCCACGCGACACCGACCGCTCTTCGGCTATCGCCATCTCGGGCGGCACCATCGCGCCGACTGCCAAACCGCCAGAGCGGATGCGCGCGCGAAGATCGGCCAGAAACCTGGTCAGCGGAAGGAACGGGTCGGCTTCCCCGCACGTCAGCGTCCTGCCGATCAAGTGAATGTCCCTGTAGTACTAACGGGGCTTCGCCCCAGCCCGACGAGCCGTGCCGTGGTTGGCCTGGGGTGGGCGGGCTCCGGTCGGCGCGGAGACCGTGACCGGAGTGCCCGGTCCGGTGTATGAACCGCTCGGAGCGGTTGGTTGGCCTGCTGGCCGCCCGTCCCGACCGGAGCCCAGCCATGACCGTAGCGCGCAGTGTCGCTGATGTCCTCGCAGATCACGTGGTGTTCGAGATCGAGTGCATCGACCGGATGTACTGCAACGTCTACGTTCCGCAACTGCAGTACGCCGGCGGGCTGCTGGGCTACATCCAGCGGCAGCTCGGGTTGCCGATCGCCTCGACCGCACCGTTGGGGAAGATCACCGACGCGTTCTCCGCCGCGATGCGCCGCTTCGCCCGCGATCAGCAGGTGCCGTGGGTCGACTTCGTCAAAGGCCAGCGCAAGGACGATGTCATGCAGGACCACCTCGCCCGGTTCACCGCGCAGGAGGGGGTGCTGTTCATCGGGCGAGCGCAGGAGAAGACATCACTGTTCCGCACCGAGCGTCGCCGTGACGCCAACGGGGACTCGTATCCGTGGATCGTGAAGACCACCGGTGTGGTCAACCAGTTCTACGTCTACGCCGTCGACACTGACTTCGGGCCCTTCTTCCTCAAGTTCTGCTCCTACTTCCCCTACAACGCCAAGCTGTGCATCAACGGCCACGAGTGGGCCAAGAGGCAGGCGAGGAAGGCCGGCGTCGGTCACACCGCGCTGGACAACGGGTTCGCCACCTGCGAGGACCCGGCCGCCGTGCAGGCGATCTGCGACCAGTTGGGACCCGAGCAGATCGATCGGCTGCTGCGCAAGTGGCTGGCGTTGCTGCCGCACCCATTCAGCGCCGCGGACCGCGAGGCCGGATACCGCTACGACATCTCCATCCTGCAGACCGAGTTCTCCCTGACCCAGGTGCTGGACCGGCCGATCTCGGGGCGGGTGTTCTTCGAACACGTTATCCGCGACAACCTCGACGCCGGTCGTCCTGATCAGGTCAGCCTGATCTTCGACCGGGCACTACGGCGGACCGGGCCGCGGCCCACACCGGGCCGGTTCCGCACCCGGGTGATCACCGAG
>JAJAZD010000231.1 GCA_026785945.1 Pseudonocardia sp.
GCCCTCCGAAGTCGCATGTCGTCTGCTCCAGCCGGGTGAAATCGCCGACTGCAAATCCGTCGCGGCTGCGACTCCGGCACTCGGGCCGACGGGCGAGTGGGATGTGCATCGGTCCGCTCGATCGAACCGGCGGACGACGTGCGGGGACTGCCGTTGAGTTCGCCCTGCTCCGTCGGCTGGACGGTCGGTTCAGCAAGCAGCAGCGTCGCTGCCTGGGCGGCCGCGCTGTGCTCCCTGACGTTGGGCGCCGCGTTCGACCGATGGAGGCGCTGGACCGCGCAACAGCGGCGAGTGATGCCACACCTGGAGAGCGACGTGGGTGTCTCGCGGACACAGGGTCCCCGGCATCACCGAACGGGAGCACGGCCTGCCTACTGTGGACCGCCCGGGGCACATCTGTGGCACACGAGAACGAAAAACGGTGGTTGACGCTGGCAGACGTTGGAGGACTTCTTCGCAGGTCAACCACCGTTCTGGGGTTGCTCCGTCAGGTCAGAGACCTGCAGGAATCAGACGTCGTAGTACAGCGCGAACTCGTAGGGGTGCGGGCGCAGCCGCAGCGGGTTGATCTCGTTCTCCCGCTTGTAGGAGATCCACGTCTCGATGAGGTCGGGAGTGAAGACGCCACCCTCGAGCAGGTAGTCGTGGTCGGCCTCGAGGCGGTCGATGACGGCGTCCAGGCTGGCCGGAACCTGCGCGATGTCCCTGGCCTCCTCGGGCGGGAGCTCGTAGAGGTCCTTGTCGATGGGCGCGGCCGGCTCGATCTTGTTCTTGATGCCGTCCATGCCGGCCATCATCATCGCCGAGAACGCCAGGTACGGGTTGCCCGATGAGTCGGGGCAACGAAACTCCAGGCGCTTGGCCTTGGGATTGTTGCCCGTGAGCGGGATGCGGATGCAAGCGGAGCGGTTGCGCGCGGAGTACACCAGGTTGACCGGGGCCTCGAAACCGGGCACCAGTCGGTGGTAGGAGTTCACGGTGGGGTTGGTGAACGCCAGCAGGCTCGGGGCGTGGTGCAGCAGGCCGCCGATGTAGTACCGCGCGACGTCGGACAGGCCGCCGTAGCCGGACTCGTCGTGGAAAAGCGGCGTGCCGTCCTTCCACAGCGACTGGTGGGCGTGCATGCCCGAGCCGTTGTCGCCGAACAGCGGCTTGGGCATGAAGGTGGCGGTCTTGCCGGCGTGCCAGGCGGTGTTCTTGACGAGGTACTTGAACAGCATGACGTCATCGGCGGCGTGCAGCAGCGTGTTGAACCGGTAGTTGATCTCGGACTGGCCCGCCGTGCCGACCTCGTGGTGACCGCGCTCGACCTGGAAGCCGCTGGCGATCATGTTGGAGACCATGTCGTCGCGCAGGTCAGAGTAGTGGTCCACCGGCGGGACGGGGAAGTAGCCGCCCTTGTAGTTGACCTTGTAGCCGAGGTTGCCGCCCGCCTCTTCACGGCCGGTGTTCCACCAGCCCTCGGCCGAGTCGATGTGGTGGTACTGCTGGTGGGGGTCGGAGCCGAAGCGCACCGAGTCGAAGATGTAGAACTCGGCCTCGGCACCGAAGAAGCACGTGTCCGCCACGCCCGTCGCGGCCAGGTACTGCTCGGCCTTGCGGGCGACGTTGCGCGGGTCGCGGCTGTAGGGCTCGCCCGTGATCGGGTCGTGCACGAAGAAGTTCAGGTTGAGCGTCTTGTGCTTGCGGAACGGGTCGAGCCGAGCCGTGGCGGCGTCGGGGAACAGCGCCATGTCGGACTCGTTGATCGCCTGGAACCCGCGGACGGACGAGCCGTCGAACGCGATGCCATCGTCGAGCAGGTCCTGCGTGAAGGTGGACGCGGGAACGGTGAGGTGCTGCATCACACCGGGAAGGTCGCAGAAGCGGATGTCGACGAACTCGACCTTCTCGTCCGTGATGTAGCTCAGGACCTCTTCGGAGTTGCTGAACACCCTCACTGGCTCCTTCGATCGGTCGTCGGGTTTCGCGCGACGCTAGGACGACGTTGTTGCCCGCCCGTCACTCGTCCGTTTCGCAGAGGTTAACGGCGGGCATAGCCGCGCGCTCCGGCGACGCGCGCCTACCCTGGTGGCATGGCCGGTTGGATGGAGTCCTGGATGCCCGGGTCGCCCGGAGCCGGCCCGGGCGCCACCTCCTGGCCGGGTGAGCGGTTCGGGCTGCCCGCGGACGGCGTCGGCTCCGTCGCGGGCTTCGGGCGGCGCCTCGCCGCGCTCACCGTCGACTGGCTCTCGGGATACCTGATCGCTGCGCTGTTCACCGGCCCCGAGGTCGTGTCCGCGCCCTTCACCGTGCTCGGCATCTGGTTCCTTCTCACCGCGGTGCCGGTGGCGGTGTTCGGGGCCAGTGCCGGGATGACCGCGCTCGGCATCCGGGTGGCGTCGATCGGTTCGGCGGCGGTGGTCGGTGTCCCGCGCGCGCTGGCGCGCACCGCGCTCGTCGCCATGGTGGTGCCACCGCTCGTTCGCGACGCGGACGGCCGCGGCTGGCACGACCGCGCCACCCGCACGATGGTCGTCCGCACCCGGGCTTGAGCCCTTCGGTCTTGACTCTCCCCGTGCGGCAGACAGTTGCGTCCCCGGCATGGATCCCCAGACACCGGCCACCGGTCCCGTCCTCGCGACCGTCCCCGCACGCGCCGTCCTCACCGTCGACGGCATCGGCGATCCCGCCGATGCCGCATTCGCCGCCGCCGTCCGCGCACTCGTGGCCGTGCGGACCGCACTCGGCGGCCCCGACGGATGTGCCCGTAGAGCGCAGCTATCGCCCAGGACGGTGACCCTCTGCGGTTCGATCTCGACGCCCCTGCCGGATGGCCGTCCCCGTCCCCGACGTCGACGTCGTGGTCGCCGAGGCGGTCACCGCCGCGGGTGAGCGATTCGGGGCGGCCGTGCACCTTCGCCGACCCGCGGCGCGACGGGTGGCGCAACTCCTGCACCGCGGCCCGTACGGCGGGGAGGGCCCGTCACTGGACGCCCTGTCCCGGTTCGTCGCGGCGCAGGGGCTCGTGCCGGACGGCCCGCACACCGAGGTCTACCTGACCGACCCCGGCGTGACGGCGCCGCGCGACAATCGGACGGTGCTGAGAGTGACGGTGCTGAGAGTGACGGTGCTGAGAGTGACGGTGCGGAGAGTGACGGTGCGGGGACGGACGGGTTGATGCCGATCGGGGCGTTCGCGCGCCTGGCCCGGCTGACGGTGAAGGCGTTGCGTCACTACGACACCGAGGGCCTGCTGACGCCGGCGGTCGTCGATCCGCACTCGACCCCCGAGCGCCGCCCGCGCCGACGAGCTGGTCACCCGCCTGGCGGTGGCCCTCAAGGAGTGAGACGGCGCCCGCTCCTGGGTCAACGACGTCGGACGGTGCGCTGCACGCTGCGCATCTTCGAGCCGGCGGGCATCGGACCCTTGGGCATCGCGGCGGCCCGGGAGCCCAGCGCGGAGAGCCGGGCCTCCATCGAGTCCATCTGCTTCGTGTCGATGTTGCGCGGCAGCTTCATCAGGTGGCGCTGAAGCTTCTTGAGGGGGATCTGGTCCTCCTCGTTGCCGACGATCACGTCGTAGATCGGCGTGGTGCCCACGACGCGCGCGGTGCGCTTCTTCTCCTGGGCCAGCAGGCCCTTGACCCGGTGTGGCGCGCCCTCGGCGACCAGGATGATGCCCGGGCGGCCGATGACACGGTGCACCGCGTCGAGGTGGGTGGTGCCGGCCACGCCCGCCGTCACGCGCCACTGGCCGCGGAGGTTGTCCAGGGCCCAGCCCGCGGCGCCCGGCTGGCCGTCGGCCTTGGTGTAGACCGAGCGCTGCACGCGGCGACCGAACACGCTCACCGCGGCGAGCAGGCCGACCGCTATGCCGATCGGCAGCAGGATCCACTGGAGGCCGCCGACCACGCCGGTCACGTCGAGGATCAGACCGATGCCGAACGCCAGCACGACCGAGAGCAGGAAGACGCCGACCATCCACGGGATGAGCGCCTTGTCCTCGCGACGCTGCATCTTGAACGCGTCCCAGATCTGCCTGCGACGCGCCTTCGACTCGACCCGCTTGACGCGTCGAGCTTCCTGCTTGGCTGCCTTGTCGGGCTTCCCACCGGCCATGGCCCTGAGGATACGGGTCGGTGCCGCGGCCGGGCCCGCTGGTTCAGGAAAGCCACGTTCCTGCCCGGAGAGGGCGTGAAAGTGGCTTTCCTGAACCTTGCGGGGGGCGGGGCGTGCGGGGGTCAGTGGGCCAGGAGGGTGCGTGCCTCCTGGGCCGCCGCGCCTTCCGTCGCCAGGTGGGTCAGCTCGGGGGAGAGGTGCTCGCCACGGGACCGGACGGTCTGGGCGTACAGGCGGCCCGCGCGGTAGGACGAGCGGACCAGCGGGCCCGCCATCACCCCGGAGAACCCCATGTCCTCGGCGGCGCGCGAGTGCTCCACGAACTCCTCGGGCTTGACCCAGCGCTCCACCGGATGATGGCGTGTCGAGGGCCGCAGGTACTGCGTGATCGTGATGATCTCGCAGCCGGCTTCGTGCAGGTCGCGCAGCGCGGAGGTGACCTCCTCGGGGGTCTCGCCCATGCCCAGGATCAGGTTCGACTTCGTGACGAGCCCCGCCGCCCGCGCCTTGGTGATCACTTCGAGGGACCGCGAGTAGCGGAACGCCGGGCGGATCCGCTTGAAGATCCGCGGCACGGTCTCCAGGTTGTGCGCGAGCACCTCCGGCCGGGAGCCGAACACCTCGTCGAGCTGGACGTCGACCGAGTTGAAGTCCGGGATCAGCAGCTCGACGCCCGTGCCCGGGTTGAGCGCGTGGATCCGGCGCACGGTCTCGGCGTAGAGCCACGCGCCGCCGTCGGGGAGGTCGTCGCGGGCGACGCCGGTGACGGTCGAGTACCGCAGGCCCATCGTCGCGACGGACTCGGCGACGCGTCGCGGCTCGTCCCGATCCAGGTCGGCGGGCTTGCCGGTGTCGATCTGGCAGAAGTCGCAGCGCCGCGTGCACTGCTCCCCCCCGATGAGGAAGGTGGCCTCGCGGTCCTCCCAGCACTCATAGATGTTGGGACAGCCGGCCTCCTCGCACACCGTGTGCAGGCCGCCGGCCCGGACCAGCGCCTTGAGTTCGGTGTACTGCGGGCCGGTCCGGGCCTTCGTCCGGATCCACGGGGGCTTGCGCTCGATCGGGGTCTCGCTGTTGCGGACCTCGAGACGCAGGAGCTTGCGACCTTCGGGTGCGATCGTCACATGGGCGAGGCTACGCCGCCGCGGTCAGGACGGATCCGGTCGCACCGCCGTCTCTGCGGCCGTCACGTCCCACAGCCGCCGCGCCAGCCCGACGTCGAGCGCGACGGCGGTGCGCCGGGCCGGCGCCGGATGACCCCTGGTCTCGCCGAGCATCCCGGGGCCGATGTAGCCGCCCCCGCGCACCTGCGGCGCGGTCGCCGCGTAGAGCTGCGGCAGCATCCCGACCCGCACCGGCTGCGTCACGACCTTGTTGACGACGGCCGCGACGCCGGCGAGCCACGCACCGCCGCGACGGCGCAGTGAGTTGCCGAGCAGTGCGGTGTCGTCAGGCCGGGATGGGCCGCGACGGAGACCACATCCGCGCCGGCCGCCCGCAGCCGGCGGTCCAGCTCGATCGCGAACAGCAGGTTCGCGAGCTTCGACTGGCTGTAGGCGCGGCCCGCGAGGTACGGACGGCCGGTGAAGTGCAGGTCCTCGACGTCCAGGCCCGGGCCCCGGTGGGCGAGGCTCGACACGGTCACCACGCGGGCCCCGCCCGCCTCCCGCAGCGCGGGCATGAGCAGCCACGTCAACGCGGCGT
Source organism: Pseudonocardia sp. (assembly GCA_026785945.1). GTDB lineage: Bacteria > Actinomycetota > Actinomycetes > Mycobacteriales > Pseudonocardiaceae > Pseudonocardia. The sequence goes on from JAJAZD010000231.1 coordinate 5,805, forward strand.
GACCGAGGTGGTTGGTGCCGATCTGGGTCTCGAAGCCGTCGACGGTCACCCCCGGTGGAGTGCCCATCACACCGGCGTTGTTCATGAGGACGTGCAGCGCGTCGCCCGTCCGGTCGCGGACGTCAGCGGCGGCGCGGCGGTCCAGTTCCACCACCTCGACGGCCGGCCCGCACTCCCGGGTGACCCGCTCCGCAGCCGCCTTGCCGCGCTCGCGGTCCCGGGCCGCGAGCAGCACCCGGGCGCCGGCACTCGCGAGAGCCGTGGCGCAGGCCAGTCCGAGGCCGGAGGTCGCACCGGTGACCAAGACCGTCCGGCCGGCCGGGGCGCCACTCGTCGGGTCGGCGCTCCCGGTGGTCGTGCTCCCCGGGTCAGCTCGGTGCTCCCGGTCGACGGGGGGCACCGGGCCGAACGGGGAGCACCGGCCGGCTCCGGGTGTCGCCGCGTCATGACGACGAGGACCGCCGAGGGTAGCGTGAACCTCATGCGTACGGGAGCCCGGACCTGCCGCCGTGACGCCGGCCCGCTGCGCGTCGATCGCCTCGGCACCGTCGACTACCTCACGGCCTGGGACGCCCAGCGCGCCCACGCCGCAGCTCGACGTGACGGCTCCGGTCCCGACGTCCTGATGCTGCTCGACCACCCGTCGGTGTACACGGCCGGGAAGCGCACGCAGCCCCAGGACCGGCCGGCCGACGGCACGCCTGTCGTCGACGTCGACCGGGGAGGGCGGATCACCTGGCACGGGCCCGGCCAGCTCGTCGGCTACCCGATCGTCGCGCTGGCCGGGCCGCTCGACGTCGTCGACTACGTGCGGCGGCTGGAGGAGGCGCTCATCGCCGTGGCCGTCGGCGTCGGCGTCACCGCGGCCGGACGGGTGGACGGGCGGAGTGGCGTCTGGCTGCCGGCCGACGACCGCCGTCCCGAGCGCAAGATCGCCGCGATCGGCGTCCGCGTCCAGGGCGGGGTGACGTTGCACGGCTTCGCGCTCAACTGCGACCTCGACCTGTCGGCGTTCGACCGCATCGTGCCGTGCGGCATCCCCGACGCGGGAGTGAGCTCGCTCTCGGCCGAGCTCGGCCGACCCGTGCCGGTTGACGAGGTGCTGGCCGCGGTCGCCGCTGCGGTCACCGACGCGCTCGACGGCGAGCTCCCGGTGGCCGTCCACGCCCTACCGGCGCCTGCCGCTCCCGCCGGGTTGGATCTGCAGCTCCACCCGTCCCTGCGCTGACGCCCGGCCGAACCCTGGCGCCCGGCCGAACCCTGGCGCCCGGCCGAACCCCGGCGCCCGGCCGAACCCCGGCGTCCGGCCGAACCCCGGCGCACGAGGCGGCCAGCAAATTCTTACTTTCGCGGCCACTTAATCCCAGTCCTTGGCGCTTCAACCCGCGCGGGAGTGCCTTTCTGCCCCCGCGCAACTACGCCCAAACTTGGCTAGTTTTGCGCCCCCTTTTACCCTCCCAACGCTTACCCCACTAACGC
>JAJAZD010000232.1 GCA_026785945.1 Pseudonocardia sp.
CACCGTGCCCGACACACCGTGCCCGACACACCGTGCCCGACACACCGTGCCCGACACACCGTGCCCGACACACCGTGCCCGACACACCGTGCCCGACACACCGTGCGGAGCCCCGGCGCGGATCACGCCGGGGCCCGCAGGGGGCGTGCTGCTACCGGAGGCGGATGCGGGCGACCTGGGGGTCGTGGTCGCTGGCCTGTTCGGTGAACTCGGCGTTGATCCGCACCACGTCGTAGTCCACGCGCGAGTTCGAGATCGTACGCGAGGTCAGGATGTGGTCGAGGGTCTGTGAGTTGCCCTCGAACACGTAGCTGTAGCGCTCCGGCCCGCGCAGGGTGTCGATCAGTGCGCGCGGCCCGTTGTTGCGCGTCAGGATGTCCAGGGTCGGCGAGAACGGGTAGTCGTTGAGGTCCCCGAGCACGACGTAGGCGGCCTTGCTGTCGGCTGCACGGAGCTGGTCGAGGAAGCCGCGCAGCACCGTCGCCTGCTGGGTCCGCTGGATCTCCGACGACCGGTTCGGCGGCTGGAAGCGGCCGTGCAGCGGCTGGTCACCACCCTTGGACGCGAAGTGGTTGGTGACCACGAACACGGTCTTTCCCTGGAACACGAACTCGCCGACCAGCGGCTTGCGGGACCGGTCCCACGCCGGGTTCGTCGGGTCGACGCGGCCCGGGGAGACGGACAAGGCCGCGCCGCGACCGGCGGGCACGACCTGGACAGCGGTGACGGCGTCCCCACCGGGACGGTCGACGAACCCGACCCGCGCCGGGTTGAAGAGGAACGCGACCCGGATGTTGCCACCCGGCTCCCCGCCGTCCTCGTCGTTCTCCGGATCGATCACGCGGAACGCGTAGCGGGGTCCGCCCGCGGCGACGATCGCGTCGACGAACCGGGTGAGCGTCTGGTCCGACGCCACGACACCGTCCTTCGCCGCGCCGCTGTTGTCCTGGATCTCCTCCAGGCCGACGACGTCGGGCGCCTTCATGTTGGTGACGATCCCGCCGGCCAGCGTGTCGAACTTGGCCTGCGGGTCGGTCGGGTCGAGGTTCTCGACGTTGTAGGTGCCCACGGTGAGCTCGTCGACCGCCGCCGTCGTGGTGACCTCACGGGCGATGGGACCGACGGCGAGCGGGCCGAGCATCGTGGCCTGCAACACGTATCCACCGAAGCCGGTGTAGTCGAGGGGGCCCTCCGTGACACCGGTGAGCCGGTCGCCCACGTTCGCCTTCGGGAAGGCCTGCTGCGTGAACGGGATCAACGACTCGATCTTGACGCGGCCACTGTTCTGGCTGGTGTACGCGCCGTACAGGGTCCCGCCGCGCGCCGTGGGGTTCTGCCGCGGTTTGGTGGTGACGAACAACCCGTTGAAGCCGTCGGTGGCACCGACGACCCCCACGTCGGCGACGCCGATCCGCATGCCCTCGCGGGACTCGAAGAAGTCCAGGGCGAACGTGGCCGGCTGCAGGACGTTGCCCTCGATGCTGCCGCCGTTCGCGACCGGCGCGAAGCTCTCGGGGATCGTGCGGTCGGTGACCACCTCGGCGGGAGGCAGCGGGTTGCCCGAGGACGCGACGACCGCGACAGGGCGCGCGAGCTGGGTGGTCGACTGGTTGCCCGAGTCCGCACCACCGGGTCGGAACTCCGTGACCGTGCCCGTCACGGTGACGGCGTCGCCGACCTGGACCGGCGGCGGCGTGCTCCCGGTGAAGGCGAACACGCCCTCGGACGTGGCCGGATCGGCGTCGGGCCGGGGGTCCTGGAACCAGAACCCGCGTGTCGAACCGAAAGCGCGCACCGCCGTGACGACACCGGGTGCCGCGACGAGTTCACCTGCGCGCGGTGAGACTCGGGTGTTGCCCTGGATCTCGTGGATCCGCGTCGGGGTGCCGACGGGGGGCGGAGGCGGCTCCTCGCCACCGCCGCCGCTGCCGATCGGGGTCGGTTCGCCGACGGTGAGGTCGAGGGCGTTGTCGTCGGTGTCAACGAGGCCCGTGCCGCGGGCGGCGCTGGTGGTGTTGGTCAGGTCCGCCGTCGGCGTCCCCTCGCGAACCACGGTGACCGTTCCGTAGCCGACGAGGTCGCGGATGCGCGTGTCGGCGGCGCAGTCGATCAGGGTCTTGCAGACCAGCGGTGCCGTGCCCGTGACCAGGGCGACCGTGCCGGCGGTGCCCGACATGGCGATCGTGCCGGTGGCGTCGGGGGTGGGCAGCTCGGCCGTGCCCCCGGTGCCCTGAGCCTGCGCGACGAGGTAGCGGCCGCCGGGCGCGATGGCCCCCGCCAGCGGCGTGGCCTGCCACGAGCTGGAGGCGCTCGCGGACGCGGACAGGTACTGGACGCTGAACCCGTCGACCGGCAGGGGGACGGTGCCGCGGTTCGCGAGCTCCACGAAGTCACGGGTGAGTGTGGCGCCGGAGTTGCCGCCACCGCCGTACACCTCGGCGACGACCGCGTCGGGGGAGGGGGTGGCGGTGGCGATGCCCGGGGCGGCGATGCCGGCGACGGCGAGTGCCGCCGCTGTGGCGATCGCCGTCGCGCCGGTTCGGCGGGTCAGATTCACACGAGCTCCGTTCACGATGGTGCGCGCAGTGAAGCTCGATCGGATGAACGGCAGACGACACGGAGCGGCCTCCGGGCGTCCACCACGGGACTGGTCAGGCTACTGACCGGTAGGACCGTGCTGGTCAGAGCGGTGGCGCTCGGCCATTCGGATGTGTTTGTCGCGAGGTCGCGGAACCGATGCTCACGGTGGCCACCGATTTGGTGTGGGCTCTGCCGTCGAGACCAGCACAATCGACCGTTCGGCCCAAGTTGGTCACGTTTGTGTCACTGCCGCATCGAATCGCGAACGACCGGGAACCCACCCTCCAGCGGGGTCGTTCCGAGCGATCCCTTCAGCATGTGGAGGAACACCCGTGGAGTTCAGCGTGTGGGGCATCATCACCGCCATCGTGGTCGGCGCCATCATCGGCCTGCTCGGCCGGTTCGTCCTGCCGGGTCGTCAGCCGATCCCGATCTGGCTCACGATCGTCATCGGCATCGCTGCCGCGTTCCTCGGCACGCTCATCGCCCGCGCGCTGGGCTTTGCGACCGAGACCAGTGGCATCGACTGGATCGAGTTGATCATCCAGGTCATCGTCGCGGCGATCGGCGTCGCCATCGCCACGAACCTGTACGGACGTCGTTCCGTCTCGCGATAGATCCGTCAGCGCACCGTCGCCGACCCCGCTTCGTTCCGAGGCGGGGTCGGCGTCTGTCGTGGGTCGGGCCGAGACCACTCGACGGCCACGACGGACGCCAACGACAATCTGCGCATGACCCGCATCCGCCACGTCCTGCCTGTCCTGATCGCACTCCTGTGCGTCGGGGTGCCGACGTGGGTGGCGGCGACCCGCTGGTCGACCCTGACCACCGGGCACCCGGCCTATCCGGTGCTGCTCGGTGCGCTCGCCCTGGCCGGGGTCGCGATCGGCATCCGCGCGGGGCGGGCCGGCACGACCCCGCCCGGCCGTCGCAGCCCGTTGCGTGTCGTCGGACGGGTCGCCGCAACGGTCGGCATCGTCGGTGTCGCGGCCCTCGCCGTCTGGCTGCGTCCGTACCCGGCCGATCCCGTCGCGGTGGCAGCCACGGCGGCGTCTCGTTCGGTCGACGTCGTGGGCGGTGCCACCGCGTGGGAACTGCGCCCGCGCGGTGGGGCGGTCGAGGGCGTCGTGTTCTTCCCTGGCGCGCTCGTCGACCCACGCGCCTACCTCGCGTTGCTGCGCCCACTCGCCGAGCAGGGCGCTCTCGTCGTCGTGGTGAAGCCACCGCTGAACCTCGCGCTGCTCGCACCCGATGTGGGCGGGGTGCTCGACCGCCATCCCGAGGTGCAGGACTGGGTGGTCGGCGGGCACTCACTGGGCGGGGTCCCGGCCGCGTCCGCAGCAGCCCGGGCCGACGACGACGCGCGCGTGCGCGGACTGTTGCTCTGGGCGTCCTATCCCGCGCAGGACATATCGGCCGCGCCCGTGGCCGCCGCGTCCGTCTCGGGCGACCGCGACGGGCTCGCCACCCCCTCCGACATCGCGGCCAGCCGAGTCCTGTTGCCGTCCGACACCGCGTTCACGGTGGTCAGGGGCGGGGTGCACGCGTTCTTCGGCGACTACGGGCCGCAGGCCGGCGACGGCGAGCCGGGTACGACCCGAGCGGACGCGCAGCGCCAGATCGTCGATGCCACCGCGGCGCTCCTCGCCCGCGTCGGCTAGCCCTGGCACATATCTTCCGCTTCGTCATGTACTTGCGAATACGGAAACAAAGATGCAGACTTGCCTCGTCCCCGACATCACGCGCGAACAAGCAGCCACCGACCTCGACAACGCCGAACGTGCGGCAGCCCGCGTCCAGAAGCAGTCACGATGGTTGGCCTGGTACTCCGGCACCTTCGCGGCCGGGTTCGCCGCACTGACACTCATGCTGGGTCTCGTCGAGCCCGCCTGGCTCAGAGCGGTCATGTCCGTGGTGCTCTGGCTCCCGCTGGTCGTCGGGATGGTTCTCTGGGCCGGCCGGCGTCCGACCACCGCGCGCGGCGCGGGACGGCGGGTCGTCCCGGGGTGGGTGGGCTCCGGGGTCCTGTTCACAGTCGCCCTGTTCGTAGGGGTCCCCACCCAGCAGGGCAACCTCGCCTACTGGCTGCCCGCGGCCGCCGTCGTGGCGTTGCCACTGGCCGTCGTCGCGTGGCGGGAGGCCCGCCGGTGACGTCCACCGGACACCCCCGCCACCTGCTCGACGACCTGCTCACCCACGGCGTCCGCTTCTCGATCGTGGCAACGCTCGACGGCGTCGATCGAGCCGAGTTCGCGCTGGTGCGCGACAGCGTGGAGATCTCGGACTCGGTGCTGTCGAAGCAGGTCGCCACGCTGGAGACCGTGGGCTACGTCGACGTCGACAAGGGCCGTGTCGGGCGCATGCCACGTACCTGGCTGCGGCTCACCGACACCGGACGCGCGGCGCTCGCCCAACACGTCGCGGCGCTGCAGGCCATTGCCGGCCGGTCCCGGCAGTAGTCCGGCCCGCCCTCACGACGGAGACCGATGACCACACCCCCCACCTACGCCGACGTCGGCGACGCGGCCGTTCGTATTGCCGGCCACGCGCACCGGACCCCGGTGCTGACCTCCCGGCGCGTCGATGCCGAGCTCGGCGCGACCCTGTTCTTCAAGTGCGAGAACCTCCAGCGGACAGGCGCGTTCAAGTTCCGGGGTGCGTTCAACGCACTGTCCCGGTTCGACGGTGAGCAGCGTCGGGCCGGGGTGGTCGCGTACTCGTCGGGGAACCACGCCCAGGCCATCGCGCTCTCCGCGCACATCCTGGGCATCCCCGCGACGATCGTGATGCCCCGCGACGCCCCGGCGAGCAAGGTTGCCGCGACCCGGGGGTACGGCGCAGCGGTGGTCGAGTACGACCGCTATGCCCAGGATCGCGAAGAGATCGGCCGGACCCTCGCCGCCACGCGTGGCCTCACGCTCGTGCCGCCCTACGACCATCCGGATGTGATCGCAGGCCAGGGCACCGCCACGAAGGAACTCATCGAGGAGGTCGGGCCGCTCGACGCGCTGTTCGTGTGTCTGGGCGGCGGCGGCCTGCTCTCCGGTGCAGCGCTCGCAGCGCGGGAACTGTCACCGAACTGCCGGATCCACGGCGTCGAGCCCGAGGCGGGTGACGACGGCCTGCGGTCTTTCCGCTCCGGGACGGTGGTGCACATCGACACCCCGGCCACCATCGCCGACGGCGCGCAGACCCAGCACCTCGGTGCACTGACCTTCGAGATCATCCGGCGGGAGGTGGACGACATCCACACGGTGTCGGACGCCGAACTGGTGGCGGCCATGCGGATCTTCGCGAGCACCCTGAAGATCGTCGTGGAGCCGACGGGCTGCTTGGCGTTCGCCGCCGTCCGCCGGCTCGCCGCGACGATGGCCGGGCAGCGGATCGGCGTACTGGTGAGCGGCGGCAACATCGACCTCGACCGCTTCACGGCCCTCTTGACTGCTTCCAGCGGTGGGCTCGTGCCTCACTAACGGTGGCCAAACCATGATCGGGTGCCTAGCATCACCCGAACAGCCGAATGGAGGGCCCGCAGGATGGCATTGAAGCGCTTACTGGCCGTCACCATCGGCCTGACCGTGCTCGCGGGCTGCTCGGTCGCCACCGACGCGTCGGGTCCGGTGGCGGTGAGTGCGGCGTCGGCTCCGTGCGTGGAGACCGACCCGAGCTCGTCCAGTGGGCTGCCTGCGGTCTTCCAAGGGCTCACCACGTCATGGTTCGGCCAGAACGACCTGTGGGTCGGACTGCCCGACTACGAGCCGATCGCCCAGAACGGTGCGTTGGTGCTGAAGTTCCCCTGGGTCACGCTCGAGGAGGGCACACCGAGCAAGAGCGGCGGGCCGCCCGCCGTCGTCGCGAACAACACCGACGATGCGGGCGTCGTGACCGGCGAGGTCGACGACTACGCCACCGCCTACGGCACCGGCGGGCTGGCCTTCTGGCCGGCCGAAGTCTCCTTCCCGAACGAGGGGTGCTGGACCGTCACCGGCACCTACGGGGACACCACGGTGGCATTCTCGGTCGACGTGGCTGCGGAGCGGTGACCACCCGACACCGCTAGTGACCGGTGGCCCCGTCGATCCGCTCACGTAGCAGATCGGCGTGCCCGTTGTGGCGGGCGTACTCGGCGATCATGTGAACCAGGATCCGCCGCAGGGAGATCGGCTCACCGGTCCCCCGGTGGATGCCGGTGTCGTCGAGCGAGGCCTCGGCGACGACGTGGCGTGAGCCCTCGCACTCGGCGCGCCAGACGTCCAGATCAACGGCGACATCGGCACCTGTGAACTCGAAGTCCTGGTCGGGGTCATCGTCGGAGTAGTGGAGGAGCGGAAGGTCCTCGGCCGCGAACTGGATCCGGAACCACCACCGTTCCGCTCCCGCGAGATGGCGCGCGATCCCGTGCAGGCTCAGCCCGGACGGGGGTATGGGCTTCTCCGCCAATCGGTCGGGCGCGACACCCTCGCACTTGAGCTCGAAGGTGGTGCGGTGGAAGTCGAGGAAGGCCGTGAGGATCTCCCGCTCGTCGCCCACCAGAGGCGGTGGAGGGCGCGTGCCGGTGGGCCAGGTCTGCGCGTAGTTGGCGGCCGGGATCGTGTTCATGCTGCCGAGCATGGCAGCGGGCACCGACAGTTCTCGGTCGTCGTGCAACCCGGGCTCGGGGTCGTTCCGTCCTCGACCCAGGACTCGACACAAACCGGAGGTGCGCATGAGGTTCGGTCGGCTGGTGGCAGTGCTCGGAGTACTGGTGGTGATGGGCTGCGGGAACGCGGCGTTGCCCGCGGGGCAGGGCGGGGGGGTCCGGGCCCCGACGGACCCGTTGAGTCTCGTCGGCACCTGGCAGCTCAACGACGCCGGGGACGCGAGCGGAGCGGTCGTCCGCCTCGCGGCCGGGCGGATCAGCATCGAGCAGGGCTGCCGGACGCTCGACGGGACGTGGCGTGCCGGGTGGGACGGCCTGTTCGTCGCCGACGTCACCGCGGGATCCCCATGCCCGGGGGACACGGACGCCGCCGCGCTGAGCACGCCGCAGTGGCTCGCACAGGCCGTCCGCTTCGAGCCCGTCGGAACGGACGCCATGCTGCTCGACGCGGCGGGCGCGCGCGTCGCACGACTGTCCCCCAGCGACGCCCCACCCCTGCCTTACCAGGAGGCGCCCGAGTCGACGGTCACGGACGAGGCCCGCCGTGCGTGGCAGGAGCCGGTACCGCTGCCGTCAGCAGTGGTCGCCGACGGAGACCTCGTCGGCCGCTGGACGCCGGCCGGTGGGGGCGGTTCGTACGCAGAGTTCGCGGCGACCGGCGAGTGGACCGGGTCCGACGGCTGCAACGGCGACGGCGGCCGCTGGCTCACCGGGTCGGAGGGTTCGTTCCTGGCCTCACAGGCCGCGGCGACGACGCTGCTCGGCTGCCCAGGAGTGCCGGTCGGCTCGTGGCTCGGACAGGCCGCCCGGGCCGGTTTCGACGGGGCGACCCTCGTGCTGCTCGACGCATCCGGTGCGGAGATCGGGCGCCTGGAACGGCTCTGATCACCGCACACGAACGTCCCTGGTAGAAGACCAGGTCGGACATCACCGCCGCCCGTGAGATCAACCTGGCAGCGTTCGCCACCGCCGAGGAGGCCGATCTGGTCGACGCACTGCGCGCCGCCACCGGCTGGATCCCCGGCCTGTCGCTCGTCTCGACCGACGGGGAGGGCACCCCGGTCGGCGCCTCCGCACACGGCATCACGCTGCCGGTCGAGGTGCCCGATGAGGCGCTGATGGCGTTGTCGCTCGATGACAGTCCGCTGCCTGGCGGACAGGTCCGCCACGCGGCGCCGTTCGGCATCTGATCGGTCGCACCGAATCGCGGCGGCGAGATCGGCGCCCGGGTCATGGTCGAGCTGATCGGCGATCACGTGGCCTAGGAGATCGGCGTCAGTCGCGGTGCTGCTCCTGCTCGGCGTCCCCGAGCGTGTGGTGATGGGCATCATGGGCTGGTCGCACACAGCGATGGCCGCGCGACACCAGCACGTCACATCGGCGATCCAACGAGACATCGCGTCGCGGGTCGGCGGCCTGATCTGGCAGGCCGGCACGGGCTCCACGGACAGCGAGTGAGACCAGAACTGAGACCGACAGCAGAAACGCCGGTCGGGTCCTGGTGGACCTTCCCGGCGTTTCGCCTGTTCAGGATGGCGGTAGCGGTGGGATTTGAACCCACGGAGGCTTGCGCCTCACACGCTTTCGAGGCGTGCTCCTTCGGCCGCTCGGACACGCTACCGCGCAATAGCTTACAGAGCCCTCGCCTCCCGTTGACGGCCGCCCGCCGGGCCGGGCCCTCGCATGACTCGCGGGGTCCGGGCGGGCTGCGCGCCCCGTGGCCCCTGCGCCGACGGGGGAACGAACGGCGAACATCCCGAACCGACGATCGACGCGGGGGCCGTGAGGGGTCGGCGCGCAGGTCGGCACCACCAGCTTCGACGCGATCGTGAACCAGATCGACCCGGCCATCGAGCCGGCGGTGTTCACCACCAACGACGACGCGAAGCTGGCACTGGCCAACGGCCAGGTGAACGCGATCGTCGTCGACCTGCCGACGGCGTTCTTCATCACCTCCGCCGAGCTCGACGGCGGGAGGATCCTCGGCCAGCTGCGGTACTGCGGACCTTGCGCGGGCCGGTGTTCTTCCCGGTCCGCGGGCTGGCCACCGGCTACGTCGACCTGTTCCGGGGCGTCCCGCTGCTCATCGCCCTGTACCTGATCGGCCCGCGCTGCGGTTGACAGGTGTTCCGAACGATGTGGCGGTGCTCGGCACGGTCGCGCTGATCCTGGTCTGCTCCGCCTACGTCGCCGAGGTGTTCCGTGCCGGCATCGAGTCGGTGCACCCGTCGCAGCAGGCGGCGGCACGGTCCCTGGGGCTCACCCACCGCCGGTCGATGCGGCTGGTGATCCTGCCCCAGGCGGTGCGGCGAGTGCTGCCGCCGCTGCTCAACGACTTCGTCGCGCTGCAGAAGGACGTCGGGCTGATCTCCGTCCTGGGTGCGTCGACCTGCTGGAGGAGATCGACGACGGCCAGGTGTTCCTCGACGGCGTCGACCTCTCCGACCCGCGCGCGGACGTGGCCGCCGCGCAGCGCCGGATGGCGATCGTGTTCCAGGCGTTCAACCTGTTCCCGCACATGACGGCGGTGCAGAACGTCGCGCTGGCGCCGCGGGTGGTGCACGGCGTGCCGGCCGCCGAGGCGGACGAGCGCGCGAGCGATCTGCTGCACAGGGTAGGGCTCGGCGGGTTCGGCGGCGCGTACCCCGACCGGCTCTCCGGTGGTCAGCAGCAGCGGGTGGCGATCGCCCGCGCCCTGGCCGTCCGGCCGCGGCTGCTGCTGCTCGACGAGATCACCTCGGCGCTGGACCCGGAGCTGGTCGGCGAGGTGCTCGCCATCGTGCGGGACCTCGCGGGCGGCGGCATCACGATCCTCATGGCGACGCACGAGATGGGGTTCGCCAAGCCGGTGTCGGACCGGGTCTGCTTCCTCGACGGCGGGTACGTCCTGGAGGAGGGACCGCCGGAGCGGATCCTGGGTGACCCGACGGAGGACCGCACCCGCCGTTTCCTGTCGCGGGTGATCGCGGCCGGGCGGCTGACGTGACCCGCCTCGGAACCAACCAGCCGCGAGGGAGCGCCGCGGGATCGTCCCGGGACCACCGCTCAGCACACCCCGGCGGCGGCGAGCGCCCTGTCGATCAGGCGGGAGCGGTCCCTGACGCCCACGTCCGCCAGCGGCACCCATTCGGCCCGGTCGGTGCTGCCGTCCAGTTCGTGACGCAGCTCGCCACCGACCACCTCGCCCGTGTACAGGATCCGCAACGCGTGCATGTCGATCGCGCGACCGTCCTGGACCCGTTTCCAGCGAGCGGAGTCGACGCCGACCAGCGGCCCGAGGGTGATCCGGTAACCGGTCTCCTCCGCCACCTCGCGCACCGCGGCGTCGCGGGGGTCCTCGCCGTGGTCGATGCCCCCACCGGGCAGCGTCCAACGCCCGCTGGCGGTGAACCGGGCGAGAAGTAGGCTCCCGTCGCGCACGCACACGACGTAGGCGCCGACGCGGGTCTGCTGCGTGAACTGATCCACCGGCGAAGGCTAGCGCCGCCCCGCGAAGAACGACTCCAGCAGCTCCGCGCACTCCGGCGCCAGCACCCCGGCGACCACCTCGGGCCGGTGGTTGAGCCGCCGGTCACGCAGGACGTCCCACAGCGAGCCGGCCGCGCCGGTTCTCGGTTCCCACGCGCCGAACACGACCCGGGACACCCGCGCGAGCCCGATCGCGCCAGCACACATCGTGCACGGCTCGACCGTCACGGCCAGGGTGCAGCCCTCGAGCCGCCACTCCCCCCGCGCCGCGGCGGCCGCACGCAGGGCGAGCACCTCGGCATGGGCCGTCGGGTCGCCGGTCGCCTCACGGGCGTTGCAGGCTGCGGCCAGCTCCCGACCCCTCGCGTCGACGACCACGGCACCGATCGGCACGTCAGCGGTGCGAAGCGCGGCGGCGGCGACCTCCAGCGCACGCCGGACGAGCGCCTCGTTCGACGGCACGGACGTCACCCCGCGTCGACGACCTCGGCGAGGACGTCGGCGAACCCGCAGCGGCGGGCGATGGCAGCCAGCTGCTCGTCGGGGTAGAGCTCGATCTCGGCGGCGAGGACCTGGAGCTCGTCGGCGGGCAGCCCCAGGTCGGCGAGGATCGACAGGTCGCCCTCGGCCCACGGGTCGTCGAGCGCGTCGTCGTCCGGGGGGAGCTCCACGCGCAGCAGGTCCAGCGCATCGGCGGCCACGTCGTAGTCCAACGCGGCGGCGGCATCGGAGACCATCAGCGACACCCCGCCGGGCGTCGGGCGCAGCAGGATGAAGAACTCGTCGTCGACATCGAGCAGGCCCAGCAGGGCGCCTGTCGAGCGGAGCTCACGCAGCTCGGTGATGGCCGTGTCGAGGTCCACCAGCGCGTCGGGGCTCAGCCGGGTGCAACGCCACCGGCCGTCCTCTCTGATCGCCGCCACGGCATACCCGGGCAGGGACTGCTCCCGCACGTCCGCGGGCGCCTGGACACTCTGCACCGCCATGAGGTTACGGTAGGCCTCCGAGGTGCTGTGGGCCAAACCACATCACGAAGTCGACCCGCACGACACCTCGGAGAAGTGCCAAGATCAGGCCCATGCCCTCCGACGGTGCGCGCTTCGCCGGTCTCCACGCGCAGGCCCGCGCCGTCCAGCCCCGCACCGTCGCGCTGCGCCGTGCCGTGCACCAGCACCCGGAACTGGGTCTGGACCTGCCCCACACCCGGGACGCCGTCGTCGCCGCGCTCGCCGACCTGCCGCTGCAGGTCCACCTCGGACGCTCGGTGACGTCCGTCGTGGCGGTCCTCGAGGGCGGCCGCCCCGGTCCGACGGTGCTGCTGCGCGGTGACATGGACGCGCTGCCGATGCCCGAGGACAGCGGGCTCGACTTCGCCTCCCGCGTGGACGGGGCGATGCACGCATGCGGCCACGACATGCACGTCGCGATGCTCGCCTCGGCAGCGCGGGTGCTCACCGGGCACCGCGACGCACTGGCCGGGCGGGTGCTGTTCATGTTCCAGCCCGGCGAGGAGGGCTTCCACGGCGCGCGCCACATGATCGACGAGGGACTGCTGGACCGCACGGGGCCCGCCGGACGACCCGAGGTGGCGTACGCCCTGCACATCAGCGCGACGGTGCCCACCGGCGACGTCCACACCCGTCCGGGCCCGCTGATGGCCGCCGCCGACGCGATCCGGGTGACCGTCCACGGACGCGGCGGGCACGCCTCGGCCCCGCACGACGCCCTCGACCCGGTGCCGGCGGCCGCGGCGATGGTCGGCGCGCTGCAGACGGCACTGACCAGGCGGGTGGACACCCACCAGCCCGCGGTGCTCACCATCGCGCACATCACGGCGGGCACCACGAACAACGTCATCCCGGAGACGGCGTTCATGGAGGGCACGTTGCGCACGCTGTCGGCGGCCACCCGGATGCGTGTGCAGGACGAGATCCAGCGGGTCTGCCGCTACACCGCACTCGCCCACGGCTGCACGGCCGAGGTCGTGATCGAGCCCGGCTACCCGGTGACCGTCAATGATCCGGACGCCGCGTCACGGGTCGCGATGCTGGCGGCCGGGGTGCTCGGGCGTGACCGCGTCGCCAGCATGCCGACACCGATCATGGGCGCCGAGGACTTCTCCTACGTGCTGGCCGAGGTGCCTGGCGCGCTGGCGTTCCTGGGTGCCTGCCCGCCCGATGTCGATCCGACGGAGGCGGCGCCCAACCACTCGAACCGCGTCGTGTTCGACGAGGACGCCATGGCGGCGGGGGTCGCCCTCCATGCGGCGCTGGCTCTGGACGCCCTGAGCTGAGCAACCCGTCGGGCTACGTGCGGGGGCGTGCGGGCATGGTGGTCGGTGTGATCTCCTCCCTGCGCGAGCTCGGGATGGCGTTGCGCTCCCGCGCGCTCTCCCCCGTCGAGCACGTGGCCGAGGTACTGCAGCGGTTGGCCGCCGACACCCACAACGCCGTCGTCACCCTCGACGTCGAGGGCGCGTCCGCTCAGGCGTCCGTGCTGGCCGACGAGCTGGCGCGCGGGCAGTGGCGGGGCCCGCTGCACGGCGTCGCGGTCGGCGTGAAGGACCTGTTCGACGTGGCCGGGCTGCCGACCCGGGCCGGCTCCGACGTCCTGCGCGACGCCCCGCCCGCCGGGGCCGACGCGCCGGTCGTCGCGCGGTTGCGGAAGGCGGGCGCGATCGTCGTCGCGAAGCTGCACACGCACGAGTTCGCCTACGGCCCCACCGGTGACGTCGCCGCGACCGGTCCGGCCCGCAACCCGCACGATCCGACGCGGATCACGGGGGGTTCGTCGTCGGGTTCGGCGGCGGCGGTCGCCGCCGGGCACCTGCCGCTCGCCCTGGGCACCGACACCGGGGCCAGCGTGCGCACCCCGGCGGCGCTGTGCGGGGTGGTCGGGCTCAAGCCGGCGTTCGGCCGGCTCCCGACCGACGGGGTGTTCCCGCTGTCCGAGACCTGCGACCACGTCGGCCTCCTGACCGCCGACGTCCACTCCGCATCGGTGGCCTGGGACGTGCTGTCCCGGCCCGGCGGCATCGGCGGGGGGATCCAGCCACCGGGGGTCGCGGGCGTGCGGATCGGGATACCGGTCGGCGACTACTGGCAGGCGGCCGATCCGGAGATCACCGCGGCGGTCGCGGCGGCGGTGGAGCGGCTGCGAGCGGTGGGGGCACACGTCGTCGAGGTGCGCGCACCCATGATCGACGAGCTGGCTGCGACGTACGGGCCCATCGTCGGGGCCGAGGCGTACGCGACGCACGCGGTGTGGCTCTCGGAGCGCCCGCAGGACTACCAGGCCGTGACCCGGGACCGGCTGGGACCGATGGCCGGGCAGCCCGCCCGCGAGTACGTCGAGGCCCTGCGGACCATGCGCCGGCTGGTGCCCGCGTTCCGCGAGGCGATGGGCGAGGTCGACGTGCTGGTGCTGCCCACCACGCGGCTGCGTGCCAGTCCGATCGGCGTGCCGACGGTGGAGATCTGCGGGGTGGGGGTGCCGGTGCGGCCGGCGCTGCTCGGGCTGACGCTGCCGTTCAACCTCACGGGCTGGCCCGCGCTGTCGGTACCCGCCCCGCTGCCCGCCGGGGAGCTGCCGATCGGCATTCAGATCGTCGGCGTCCGGGCGGAGGAACGCGGGGTGCTGCGCGTGGCCGCGGCGCTCGACCGGTCGTGACGCCCGGGTCCATGCCTCGTCCGGGGCTGGGGGCCGAGGGCGTACCGTCTCCCGGCGTGACGGAGCGTGCGGTCTGCGTGATCGGTACCGGGTTGATCGGCGGTTCGCTGGTGCGGGCGGCGGACAAGGCGGGCCGGACGGTCTGGGGCACCAGCGCCTCCATCGACACCGCCGACGCCGCCCGGGCCGACGGGTTCGACGTCACCACCGACACCGATGCCGCGCTGCGTCGCGCCGTCGGTACCGACGCGCTGGTCGTCCTCGCCGTGCCGCTGCCCGCTCTCCCCGACGTGCTGCGCCGCGTCGACGCCGTCGCCCCCACCTGCCGGATGACCGATGCCGTCAGTGTCAAGGTCGCGACGGCCGACGCGGTGGACCGGTTCGCGCCCCGAGCCCGCTACGTCGGCGGGCACCCGATGGCCGGCACCGCGGACTCGGGATGGGCGGCGGGCAG
Source organism: Pseudonocardia sp. (assembly GCA_026785945.1). GTDB lineage: Bacteria > Actinomycetota > Actinomycetes > Mycobacteriales > Pseudonocardiaceae > Pseudonocardia. The sequence goes on from JAJAZD010000232.1 coordinate 14,811, forward strand.
CGCCGCGCTCTTCGCCGACGCCGCCTGGGTGGTGGCCGCCGACGACGGGCTCGACCTGGACGTGTGGGCGGATGTCGCCGAGCTCGCCTGGGCGTGCGGCGCCCGCGTCGTGCCGGCCGCGGCCGACGAGCACGATCTCGCCGTGGCCCGGATCTCCCACCTGCCGCACCTGCTCGCCGCCGTACTGGCCGCGGTCGGAGCCGCCGGGGACGACGAGCTGGCCCTCTCGCTCGCCGCGTCGTCCTTCGCCGACGGCACCCGCGTCGCGGGCACCCGACCCGAGCTGGTGCTGGCCATGTGCGAGGGCAACCGCGACGCGCTGCTCGCCGCCGTGGACGACGCGCTGGGCCGGCTCGGGGCCATGCGCGGAGCGCTCGCCTCCACCGGCGGGCTCGCGGCCACCGTGCGGGCCGGTTACGCCGGGCGGGAACGCTGGGCGTCGAGTCGCGGACCCGACGACGTGCGCGCACGGCTCACCGGGCTGTCCCCGCTCGCGGAGCTGCGGGAGATCGGCCGCCGGGGCCACGCCCTCGTGGGTTGGGCGGTGTGATCAGCTCCCGGCGGCGCCCGCGGTGACGACGCGGGTGGCGATCCCGGGGTAGGACTCCACGAACCCGTCGGCGTCCACCACCAGGTCGGCGGCGAAATCGCCCCAGCTGAAGGCCACCACCGCGTGGCCGGTCTCGTCGATCACGGAGACCGTGCGGTAGGTCTGTTCGACCACCTTGATCTCCAGGGACGGGAGCGCGACGAAGACCGTGCGCAGCGTGTGCTGACCGGCGGTGCGGTGGAGCCCGAGCCGGCGGATGGGCAGCGTGGTGAACATCGCGCTGTACGCCAGGTCGACGTCCGTCGCTCCGTCGAAATCGGTGCGGGTGCCACCCGAACCGGTGTCGAGCAGCCAGTACCCCTCCTCGGTGCGGTTGATCGTCAGGTTCCGCTCGCGACGTGCGGTGGCGCTGGTGACCGACAGCCGCTCGGGGGTGCCGTCCTCGCGCATCACCAGCCCGTAGGACGAGGTGAAATCACCCTCCGGATCGACCCGGATCTGCCGGCCGAGGGCGCGGAAGGCACCGGCGCCGAGCGTGAGCCTGGTGCCCTCGAACCCGCGACCGTTCTCCGCCTGCCACGTGAGCATCGTCGTCACCGGGACCACCGTAGACGACCGCGCCGACAGTCACCGCTGATCGACATTCAGGACCCGGCCGGTGCTGCGCGCCGGGCATCCTTGCCAGCAGCTTTCACGTCCTGGACCCCCGGCCGATCGTGTCGACCCGACCCGCGTGTGCGCTGACATCCATCATGGCGTGCCCCCTGCTCTAGCGTTGGTCCGCACGACATCCTGCACCGATCCAGGGCAGTCGGGCCAGGGCCTGCCGGAGATCGTTCGCGCGTCACCGTTCCAGCCGAACCTCACCGGGGTCCAGATCGTCCCGGACGCCCCGGAACACCGGCTGCCGCAGCCGTCCCGACTCGGTCCAACCCATGTGCGTGACCTCGACGACCGTGCCCGGATCGCACCAGCGCGCCCCGAGCGCGTCCGGCCTCGGCAACCGCTCGCGGAACGGCGAGGAGTCCGCGTCGACCAGGCACCCGCGCAGCACGCGCTGCGCCGCGTCCGCCGCGAGCCCGGAACCCACTCGGCCCGCATAACGCAACCCGTCGGCGTCGGGGACGCCGAGCAGCAGCGCCCCGATCCGGGAACCGCTCACCCGCGCCGTGCCGGCCAACTCCGGGCGCCACCCGCCGACCACGCAAGCCTGGGTACGCCGGTAGGTGACCTTCACCCACCCCGGGCTGCGGCGGCCGGGCCGGTAGATCCCGTCGCGGCGCTTGGCGACCACACCCTCCATCCCCCGCTGGATCGTGGCGTCGAGCAACGCGCGGCCGTCGAGGTAGGTGGGCGAGAGCCCGACGGTGAGGACTGCGGGGGTGTCCAGGCGTTCGAGCGTGGCGCGGCGTTCGTCGAACGGGCGGTCCTGCAGCGGGACGCCGTAGAGCCGGAGCACGTCGAACACCATGAACGTGACGGGTCGGGCGAGCGCGACGCGCTGGTCGACGGCGCTGTGCATCCGGTCGGCGAGCGCCGCGAAACTGGGGATGCCGCCGTCGAGGAGCACGACCTCACCGTCGAGGAGGACGTCGGGGGCCAGGCGGACGAGGTCGGCGAGCTCGGGGAAGTTCGCGGTGACGTCCCGCCCGCTGCGGCTGGCGAGTGACAGGACGCCGTCGGCGACGTCGGCGAGCAGCCGCATGCCGTCCCACTTCACCTCGTAGAGCCATTCCGGACCTTCCGGAAGGGCTCCAGGGGTGGCGAGCATGGGCTGCACGCGGTCATGCTGTCACTTCGCACGGTCCGTTCGCCGACTGAACAGGGGCAATCCATGCGCGCGATGTGGAGTGGCGCGGTGTCGTTCGGTCTGGTCAGCGTGCCGATCAAGCTCTACTCGGCCACGACCAACCATGACATCCGGTTCCACCAGGTCCACGCGGCGGACGGCGGGCGGATCAAGTACAAGCGCACCTGCTCGATCGACGGGCAGGAGGTCGAGTACGCCGACATCGTCAAGGGCTACGAGACCCCCGACGGGGAGCTGATCACGCTGAACGACGAGGACCTCGACTCGCTGCCGGCGGCGTCGGGCCACGAGATCGACGTGATCGAGTTCGTGCCGGCCGACCAGATCGACCCGCTGCTGTTCGACAAGAGCTACTACCTGGAACCCGAGACCAAAGCGGCCAAGCCCTACGCGCTGCTGCGCGAGGCGCTGGTGCAGACCGATCGGATGGCCGTGGTCAGGGTGGCCCTGCGGCAGCGGGAGAGCATCGCGCTACTGCGCGTGCGCGGCAAGGCCATCGTGCTCCAGACGATGCTGTGGCCCGACGAGGTGCGCGAGCCCGAGTTCGACATCCTCGACGCCGACGTCGAGCTGCGGCCCCAGGAGCTGACGATGGCCGCCTCGCTCGTCGAGAGCCTCGGGGCGGACTTCGACCCGTCGCAGTTCCACGACGAGTACCGCGACGCCGTCGAGGAGATGATCGAACGCAAGCGCACCACCGGCGACTCGCGTCCGGCGCCGGTGGCCGAGAAGCCCGCCGACGAGGGCGACAGCATGACCGACCTGCTCAGCGCCCTGCAGGCCAGCGTCGAGGCGGCGCGGGCGAAGGCGTCCGATGACGGGACCGGGAAGCCGGGCGCAGGTACGGCGCGGTCGACCGGTGGCCGCGGCGCCACCCGTGCCCCGGCCGCGAAGAAGCCTGCCGCCCGCAAGCCGGCGACCAAGGCGACCAAGGCGACCAAGGCGAAGGAAACCGAGGACAAGCCCGTCGCCCGCAAGCGCACCCGCAAACCGGCGTGACCGTCCGCCGCACCCGTCCTCCTGCCCCTCGACCCGGCTGACGCCCCTCGACCCGGCGCGGGGGGGGGGGCCGGCGGGGGGCGGCGCGCCCCCCCCCGCGG
>JAJAZD010000233.1 GCA_026785945.1 Pseudonocardia sp.
CTGCGGCGTCGGTCACTGCGGCGTCGGTCACTGCGGCGTCGGTCACTGCGGCGTCGGTCACTGCGGCGTCGGTCACTGCGGCGTCGGTCACTGCGGCGTCGGGCTCGGGGGTGCTCACGGACTGTCCCTCTTCCACGGAATCGGATGCGCTCGGGCTCTGCCCGTCAGCGGCGGTCACTGCGCGACCTGGATGATCTCGAATGCGGCCGGCTGCTGCGCGGCGTGCGGGTGGTCCGGTCCGGCGTACACCTTGAGCTTCTTGCCCATCGCGCGGCCGAGCTTGTTCTTCGGAAGCATCCCCTTGATCGCCTTCTCCACCAGGCGGTCCGGGTACTTCTCGATCATCTCGCCGACCGACCGCTGGCGGAGACCGCCCGGGTAGCCACTGTGCCGGTATATGAACTTGTCGGTGCGCTTGTTGCCCGACACGGCGATCTTCTCGGCGTTGATGACCACGACGAAGTCACCCGTGTCCATATGCGGTGCATACGTCGGCTTGTGCTTGCCGCGCAGCAGCGTGGCGGCGTGAGTCGCGAGCCGGCCGAGGACCACATCCGTGGCGTCGATCACGTGCCAGGCGCGGGTGATCTCGCCGGGCTTGGGGCTGTACGTGGGCACGGACCTACCTCGTCGCTCTCGTGTGCTCGTCGCGGCGGCTCCCGGGCGTGGACTCGGAAGCTGCCTCTGGTTCGCGAGTGCGGGTGGCAGGGTTCCGGGCCCGGACACCGGGCCGTACGCACGGGTCACGGTGACGTGACCACAAGTTCACCTACCGCACATCGAGGCCTGAGGGTACCTGCCGGTTCGCGGGAGAGTGGCAACGCCCCCTCGAACCGGCAGGTGGCCCGTCGACACCTACCGCCAGCGGGCCGCGTTGGCCTGCTCGACCTGCTGGTAGCTCTCGTTCGCGGTGCCGAGCGCCGTCCCGATACGGGCCAGCACCGCGTTGAGGTCGGCGGCGGCGGTGTCCCACCGGCGCTGCTGGGTCTGGTAGTCCTCGGCCGCCTGTCCCTGCCACGTGGCGACCATCGGGGCGAGGAACCGCTTGAGGTCCTCGAGCTGGGCGCTGATCCTGGACGAGGTCGTCGAGACGTCGCCCTGAGCGGCTCCCAGCGCGCCGAACGTCACCTTGATCTCGGACATCGTGCCCCCTCAGCCCAGTGCCGCGGTGATCGAGGACAGGCTCCCGACCTGCTGCTCCTCCTGCTGCTGGTAGCTCATGCGCGAGCCCTGGATCGACTCACCGATGGATCCCAGCGCCTGGTTCAACGCTCGGGCGTCGGTGTCCCACCGGGCCATGAGCTTCGCGAACTCGACGGCGGCCATGCCCGTCCACGTCCCGCGCAGCGGCTCGAGCTTCGCCCGCAGCGCGGCGAGCTCGGACTGCACCCCGTCGTTCACGGACAGCACGTGCCTGCCCGCCTGCTCCATCTCCTCGGTCGTGGTACCGAATCCGGCAGCCATCACTCGCCTCACCCTCGTCCTCGGTCGTGCCCGGTCCGTCGTGGGCGAACCCTGACAGGACCACCGGGCTCGCCGTGGCCGTTCGACCGAAATCGTGTGCACGTGCGAACGCCGGGTCAGGTGCGGCGGACCGACGCGACGGCGACGGCGCACGCGGCCCGCACCGCTAGGACACCCGAGCGCGTGTGGCGGCACCCGACACTGAGCTGGGAGTCGCCGTCGAGCACGACGAACCACTCGACCACGCCGGCACCGTCGGTCTGCAGGTAGGAGGTGACTTCGCGGCCTGCGACGCGCAGGTCGGGGTCGAAGTGTGACAACGCCGCGCCACCGGCCACGGCCCCGTCGAACTCGGCACGCAGTTCGGCCCGTGCCCGCTCGGGTTCGGCACCGGCGTCGTACCCCAGGGGTGTCCGTTCCACGGCGATGAGGTCGCTCCCCTCCGGCGCGGCGGCCGGGGTGAGCAGGCTTCGTCTGCGTTCGGGCAGGCCGCCGCTGTGTTCCCAGCCCTCCGGGACATCGAGGCGGTAGCCGTACTGCACCAGTACGCCGCCGGCCACCACGGCGGGCACGGCCACCGCCGCGCGCGGCGGAACCAGGATGTTGCCGACGCCGAGCAGTCCGGCGGTCGCTCCGATGGCCCCGACCGAGCAGAGGGCGACCCGGAACGGACGACGGGGCCGGGCCGGGAGCGGCGGCAGGATGCGCCGGAGCTCCGTGGGACGGGCTGCCACCCCGGTCCCGGTGCCCACCGGCCCCCGTTCGATCGCGGCGAGCGCCCCGAGCACCGCGGCGACGTCCGGCCGTGGGGCCACCGTGACGCCCCCGGTCCCGGCCGACACGTCGGCGCCCACCGTCTCGGCGCCCACCATCTCGGCGTCGACGAGCTCGGCGTCGACGAGCTCGGCGAGCAGCGGCGTGCGTGCCACCCCGCCGATGAGCAGGACGGCCGCCGTCCTCCCCGGTGCCGCATCGAGAACACGGTGCAGCAGCGCGACCACCTGCCGCAGCAGCGGGGTCAGCACCTCCCGCAGGTCCCCGGCGTCGATGCGGACCGGCGTGCCGGGCAACCGGGCAACCGCGGTCGCCCGCAGCGACAGCTCCTCCCTGACCCGGCGGGCCTCCACCCACCTGGCCACCCGATCCGGTCCCGCAACCGGCGGCGCGCCCCGGCGCTCCAGCAGGGCCGACACCGCGTCGTCGAGCCGGGCGCCGCCGATCCCGCACCGCCGGTGGAGCACCACGATGCCGTCGAGCATCAGGGTGGCCTCGGCACCGGAGTGCCCCACGTCCAGCACGACGCGCGCACCGGGGCCGGCGAACGCAGCCACGGGCCCGGCCACCGTGCGCACCCGGGTCGCGCCGCGGGCGAAGGCGGCCACGCGGGCGGGCGGCCAGCTCATCGGGTGCACCAGCACCAACTCCTCGGGCGGCTCGCCCACCACCGCGGCCAAGGCCGCGGCCGGAGTCGGAGCCGGGCCACGCCCGGGTACGGCTGCCAGTTCGGCGAGAACTCGAGGTTCGTCACCCAGCTCCGTGGCCGCCACCCGGACGAACGCCGTTCCCGGTGCGACGGCGACGCGGGTGAGGATCACCTGCGGCCCTCTCCGTCGTCCGGGGACAGCCAGGCGAGTTGCATCCGCCGGGCCCCGCGGCGGCGGTCGACGAGCGTGCCCCGCCCGGGCGGCTGGGGCGAGGGTCGGGTCGTCTCGACGAGCGCGCCCTCGTCCCTGCTGCCGTTCATCACCAACCCGGGCGCTGCGAGCTCCCTGAGCCGCCCGAGCAGCGGATCGAACATCGCCCGCCCCGCCCCCCCACTGCGCCGGGTGACGATGAGGTGCAGACCCACGTCCTTGGCCTGCGGAAGGAACTCCACCAACGGCAGCAACGGGTGCACCGCGCCACCACCGGGTGCCACCAGGTCGTAGTCGTCGACGAGGACGTAGACGTCCGGCCCGGTCCACCAGCTGCGTTCCCGCAGCTCCCGCGGTGTCACGTCCGGCCCTGGCAGCCGACGCCGCAGCGATGCGGCGACGTCGCGGGCGGCCTCGGCGGTGGTGTCCGGTGTGCTCGTGTAGCCGATGAGATGGGAGTCGGGCACGAAGCCGAGGAGCCCGCGACGGTGGTCGACCACCACCAGCCGGGCCTCCTCGGGCGGGTACCGCGACGTGAGGCCGCGCGCGACGAGCCGCAGCAGATTGGTCTTGCCGCTCTCCGTGTCGGCGAAGCACAGCAGGTGCGGCTCGGCGGCGAGATCGAGCTCGACGCGTGCGAGGCGCTCCTCGTCGACCCCGATCGGGATGCCGGTGGCACCAGGGGCGGCGGGCGGCAGCCGGTCGAGGTCGACGAGCTCGGGCAACAACCGGGTCGCAGCGAACTCCGGCCCGGTCCAGGCATCCGCGATCCGGTCCGACAGCGTGGCGGTGTCCGGCGCGTCGGTGGTCAGCCACGGTGCGGCGACCACCATCGGGGCGCCGTCGGGAGACACCCCGTGGCCGGGCCGGGTGGGCACCTGGGCGGCGCGGCGACGGTCCACCTCCGACTCCGCGGGCTCCCCCAGCCGCAGCTCCAGCCGGCCGCCGAGCAGGTCCTTCAGCGCGGGTCGCAGCTCCGTCCACCGTGACGCCGACACCGCGAGGTGCAGCCCGTAGGACAGCCCTCGCGCGGCGAGCGGGAGCAGCCGGGCCTCCAGGTCGTCGAACTCGCCGCGCAGCGTCAGATACCCGTCGACGACGAGCAGCAGGTCGGTGGCCGGTTCGTCGGTGAACTCACCGGCGGCGCGGCGGGCCCGGAAGGTCTCGATCGAGGTGATGCCGCCGTCGCGAAAGGCCCGCTCGCGGCGGGCGAGCACCCCGGAGAACTCCGCGATCGTGCGCCGGACGAGATCCGTCTGCTGGCGGTCGGCCACGGTACCGACGTGCGGCAGGCCCGCGAGCGGGCGCAGCGCGCCGCCGCCGAAGTCGAGGACGTGCACGCCGAGCTCGGCGGGTGTGTGGGTCAGCGCGAGCGCCACGACGATCGTGGCCAGCGCCGTCGACTTGCCCGAGCGCGGCCCCCCGACCACCGCGAGATGTCCCGTCGCCCCGGTGAGGTCGACGAGCAGCGGGTCGCGACGTTGCTGGTAGGGGCGGTCCACCAGCCCGATGGCCGCGCACAGCGCGGCGGTCGCCGAGCCGGTTGCCGCCGAGCCGGTTGCCGCCGAGCCGGTTCGTGACGAGCCCGCGGTGAGTCCACGGCCGGGCACCGCGCGGACCGGCCCGAGTACGTCGTCGAGCGGCGGCGGGGCGTCCAGCGGCGGGAGCCAGACCCGGTGTGCGGGCGGGCCCTGGCCGGCGAGCGCGGCGATCACCGTGTCGAGGACGGTGGGCGTGGTGTCTTCGCCGGATGCCGGCTCCGACCCGGCGTCCGGTGTCGTCGCGACCGGCCCGGCCCGGAACGGGTACGCCCGTGCCCGTGCAGCGGCCGGCACGGGACGCTCGGTGCCGACGGTGCCCGGGCCGGAGACGTAGGCCGCCCGGAACCGGACGAGCTCGTCGGTGCCGGTGGCGAGGAACGCCGAACCCGGCGCGGAGGGGAGCTGGTGGGCGTCGGCCACGCCGAGCACGGCCCTGGACTCCGACGCCGAGAACGTCCGCAGCGCGATGCGGTAGGACAGGTGGGACTCCAGGCCGCGCAACCGGCCCTCCTCCAGGCGCTGTGAGGCGAGCAGGAGGTGCAGCCCGAGCGAGCGACCGAGCCGGCCGATCGTGACGAGCAGCTCGATCAGCTCGGGCCGCTGCGCGAGCAGCTCGGAGAACTCGTCGACCACCACGAACAGGGCGGGCAGCGGTGGCAGGTCGGCCCCGGCCCGGCGCGCGGCCGCGTACTCGGCGACGCCCTGCAGGTTGCCCGCGGACCGCAGGATCTCCTGCCGCCGGTTGATCTCACCCGCGAGCGCGTCGGCCATGCGGTCGACCAGGGTCAGCTCGTCGACCAGGTTGGTGATCACAGCCGAGACGTGCGGGAGCGCCGAGAGGCCCAGGAACGTGGCACCGCCCTTGAAGTCGACGAGTACAAGGTTGAGCTCCTCGGGCGAGTGGGTCGCGGCCAGCCCGAGGACCAGCGTGCGCAGCAGCTCGCTCTTCCCCGAACCGGTGGCGCCGATGCACAGCCCGTGCGGCCCGCTGCCGCCCTGGGCCGACTCCTTCAGGTCGAGCGCGACCGGGCTGCCCCGCTCGTCCACACCGAGGGGGACCCGCAGCCGCTCGGCCTCCGCGCGCGACCAGCGGGCCCGCAGCGCGGCGATGCCGTCCGGGCCCGGTCCGAGACCCAGCAGCGACGGCAGGCCGAGCGCCGGCCGGGGCGCGTCGTCCTCGGCGGAGGACGAGCCGGCGGGCCGGTAGCGGGCGAGCCTGCGGGCCAGTGCCCTGGCCTCGGCGACCTCCAGGGCGTCGGGACGCCCGATCCACGTCGTGCCGTCGCCCGTGCCGGCGGGGTCCGCGCCGGCTCCGCCACTGCGTTCGAGCCGGTCCGGGCCGACCAGCAACCGGACCACCGAAGGCGCCGGACGTCGCCCGGGCGGCGTGCCGACCCGCAGGACGGTGACCCCGGCGACGCCCGCCCACGGTCCCGGCCCGTCCGCGACCCCGTCGACGACGACGAGCAGGTGTGGCTCCCCGACACCCGGCCCGGCGGGGCGTCCGGCCAGCTCGGCGACCCACCACCGGCGTAGCTCGTCCACGTCGGCGGTGATCATCCGAAGTGGACCGACGGCGTCGCGGCGGCCGGGGTGCGCCACGTGCGGCAACCACTTGACCCATTCCCATTCCGGCGCGAGCGACGGCGGCGCGACCACGGCGAGCATCGCGTCGGCAGGGCTGTGCCACAGCACGTACTGGGCGACCGCGGCGCGGGCCAGCGCCCGGACCCGCGCCGATCCCTGCGCGCCGTCGGCGCCGGGCGACTCCAGCCAGATCGTGGAGCTGGCGCGCAACGAGAGCGACACCGGCAGGTCCGGCACGATGGCGTGGCCGAGGAGGAAGCGTCGCAGCGCGAGCGCCGTGACCGGCTCGATGCTCTCGACGGGCCCGGTCTCCGGCGCGACCAGCCGGGTGGCGAGCCGCTGGGCCCCCCGCCCGATGCGCAGCTGACCGAAGTCGGGGTCGGCGGCACGGCGCTCCCAGAGCCGCCCGTGGGCCAGCACAGCCGGCCACGCGGCGGGATCGGGATGCACGGCCTCCAGTACGGCGCGCTGCTCGGCGGCGATACCGCGCACCCGGCGGCGGAGCAGGCCGAGGTAGCGGAGGTAGTCGCGGCGGTCCTCGTCCAGGCCGGCGGAGCGGTTGCCCCCACCGCGACCCGATCCGCCCATCAGCATGCCGACCGCGGAGAGCGCGAACATGCCCCCGAACAGCCATGACGTGGGATTGCGCAGCCCGAGCACCGCGATGAAGCCGACCGAGCCCAGCACCATGACGACGGGCAGCAGCCGCATCAGGACTCCGGCCGGCACGAGCCGCTCGGGTTCCGGCGGCGGCTCCAGCGTCAGCTCGCCACCGGGCATCTGCGGCGGCACCCGGCGCGGCCGAACCACTCCGACCGTCCCCATCGGACTCCCCCTCCCTGCGATCCGGCCCCGCCCGACCCCGTCACCACGAGTTCTCCCGAACGGCCCCGCCGGACCCACCGGCCTTGCGATGCTAGGCACCGGCCGGGGCCCGCCGTGGCTGTTTCGCGCAACTCGTGCTCACCTGAAGGAGGTGCACCACCGTGGTGGTCGCCGAACGGCCCTACTGCCGGCTGACGGTGCTGGCGCCACGCCGCCGCGTCGACGTCGCGCTGCCCGCCGACGTGCCGGTCGCCGAGCTGGTGCCGATGGTGCTGGACCTGGTGGGCGAGCCGGGCCCGGGCGCGCGACGCCCCGAGCCGTGGCGCCTCTCCGGTGCGGCCGGGGGTCCGCTGCCCCCGGGCGCGACCCTCGTCGAGCTCGGCGTGCTCGACGGCGAGCTGCTGCGGATCGCACCGGACGCCCCACCGCCGGCCCCTCCGGTCTTCGACGACCCGGTGGACGCGCTGGCCGCCACGGCGGGTGCGACACCGGCGGGCGGGTTCGGGTTCGGCCCGGTGGCCGTACTGGTGCCGGCGGTCGCCGCGGC
>JAJAZD010000234.1 GCA_026785945.1 Pseudonocardia sp.
ACCACCGGCACGACATCGGCACGGATGCGGAGGTCCATCGGCCACACGCCGACAGACGCAGGAAGGGCCCCAGGAATATCCCTGGGGCCCTTCCGGTGGTAGCGGGGGTAGGATTCGAACCTACGACCTCTGGGTTATGAGCCCAGCGAGCTACCGAGCTGCTCCACCCCGCGTTGCCATGTTCCTTGTTGCATTTGCGACAGTACACGTCCCGGAAACCTCCCCGCAGCGGGGGGGTCCCCTGCTCGCTCCCTTCCCGAAGGCCGGGTGGGCCTGCGGGAAGGGAGCGAACGGAGATCAGCCGCCTGGGACCGGGGGCGCCGTGGAGGCCGGGGGCGTCTGGCCGTTGGCCTGCTGGAAGCGCTGCACCGCGGCGTCCAGTGCCGCCAGCGCCGTGCCCTGGGCGGCGAAGTCCCCGCCCTGCTGGGCGGTCTTCAGGTTGCTCAGCGCCGTCTGGATCTCCGTCGCGGCGGTGGCGAGCTCGGGGGCGCCGGGCGGTGCCGCTGCCCCTGCCCCCGCGACCGGCGGGGTCGGGGCCTGACCCGAGTCCGGCGCGTTGGTGCCGGCGCCCGGTCCGAACACCTGTTCGAGCGCGCCGGCCAGGGTCGGCGCGAAGCCGATCACCCGGTCGTTGTAGCTCACCAGGACTCGGGCCAGCACCGGGTAGGACGAGGCGTTCTGGCCCGCCCGCTGGACGTAGATGGGTTCCACGTTCAGCAGACCACCACCGACGGGCAACGTGAGCAGGTTGCCGTACTCGACGACCGTGGTCTGGTTCTGGCGGAGCAGGGTCAGCGCCGAGCTGACCTCGGGAGAGCTGAGGAACTGCCCCTGCACCTGCTGCGGGCCCTGTCTCTGGGTGTCGGCGGGCAACGTCAGTACGGTGATCTGCCCGTAGTTGGCGGGGTCCGAACTGGCTGTCACATAGGCCGAGAGGAACTGTCTGGCTCGGCTGACCAGCGGGCTGGTGAGCTGGAACGTCGCGCCCTCCTGTCCTGGCAGGCCGGCCAAGACGTAGTAGGGCGGCTGAGCCTCACCCGTCGGTCCGGAGGACCCCTGCACCGTCGGGTCGGACGGCACGTCCCAGAACGAGACCGTGGAGAAGAACTCCGCCGCGCTGTCCACGTGGTACTCGGTCAGCAGTTCACGCTGCACCTTGAACTGGTCCTCCGGGTACCGGAAGTGTGAGCGCAGGCTGTCGCTGATCTCCGCGGCAGGCGCCACGGTGCCGGGGAACGTCTTCATCCATGTCTGGAGCACCGGGTCGGCGTCGTCGAAGGCGTAGAGCTTGACGGTGCCGTCGTAGGCGTCGACGGTGGCCTTCACCGAGTTGCGCAGGTAGCTGACGTTCTGGCCCGGCTCGAACCGGCCCTGCCCCAGCGTGTCCGCGGTGACCTCACCGAGCGACATGCGCTCGCTGTACGGGTAGTTCTCCAGCGTCGTGTAGCCATCGATGATCCACTGGATCCGCCCGTCCACGACGGCGGGGTACGGGTCGCTGTCCGGTGTCAACCAGGGCGCGACCGCTTCCACGCGGTCCTTGGGGTCACGCACATACATGATCTTCGAGTTGTCGTTGATCGAGCCGTTGAACAGCAGGTTCCGCTCGCCGTAGGACAGCGCGAACACCAGCCTGTTCAGGATGTTCCCGATCGAGACACCGCCGCTGCCCGCGTAGGTGTAGCTCGTCGAGTCGGTGTCGTACTCCCGTGCCGCGACTCCCTCGTCCGCTCCGACGATGGAGTAGTCGGTGATCAGCTCGCCGTAGTAGATGCGCGGCTGCTCCGTACGCAGGCCCTCGGGTGCGTTCGCCGCCGTTCCCGTGTCGATGCTCGTGAACTGCGGCAGACCGCCCTGCCCGCTGCCGTTCTCCTGCACGGGCGAGTCCACGGTGTTGGCCGGCGCCACCACCAGGCCGTTGCCGTGGGTGTAGACGAGGTGCCTGTTGATCCAGTCGTTCTGGTTGTTGACCAGTCCGGCGGTCTCCAGCTCGCGGGCGCCGACGATGTAGTCCTGGGTCTTACCGTCGACGGTGTAGCGGTCGACGTCCAGGTTCTCCGGGAAGCCGTAGAAGTTGCGGCGCTGCTGGAACTGGGTGAACGTCTCGCCGACCTTGCTGGGATCCAGCAGCCGGATGTTCGGGATGGTCGCCGTGTCGGCGGCGACCTGCTGCGGTGTGGCCTCCGACTCGCCGCTGTAGGGCACCTCGGTGACCTTGTCCTCGGTCAGCCCGAACGCTTGACGCGTGGCCGCGATGTTCCGCTCGATCGGCACGGCCTCACGCTCGTTGGCGTTGGGAGCCACGACGAACTGCTGCAGCACCGCGGGCCACGCCGCCCCGACCAACACGCTGGACAGGACCAGCAGCACCGTCGCGATCGCGGGGAGCTGCAGGTTGCGCCGGAAGACTGCGGTGAAGAACGCTGCGGCGCAGATGATGGAGATGAACAGCAGGATCAGCTTGGCCGGCATCACCGCATTGAGGTCGGTGTAGGTCGCGCCGGTGAACAGCTCGCTCCGGTTGGAGTACAGCAGCTCGTAACGGTCGAGCCAGTAGGCCACCGCCTTGAGGAGCACGAACACCCCGGCGAGCACGGCCAGCTGGGCACGCGCGGCGCCCGAGACCTGACCTGCGCGGCCGGTGAGCCGGATCCCGCCGAAGATGTAGTGGGTGACCAGCGCGAACGCGAAGCTGATCGCGACGGCCACGAACAGCCAGTCCAGCAGCCACCGGTAGAACGGCAGCTGGAACGCGTAGAAGCTGATGTCGATGTTGAACTCGGGATCGGTGACGCCGAACGGCGTCGAGTTCAGGAACTGCTGGACGGTCTGCCAGTCGCCCTGGGCCGCGGTGCCGGCCATGACGCCGACCACCACCGGGATGCCCACGGCGAACACCCGCAACCGTTGGATGATCACCGTCCGGTAGCGGGCGATCGGGTCCTCCGGGCCGGTCACCGGAACGAACACCGGCCGGGACCGGTAGGCGATCCACAGGGCCAGCGCGACCATGCCACCGATCAGCAGACCACCGATGAGGAACTGCACGATGCGCGTGAACAGCACCGTGGTGAGAACGTCGCGATAGCCGACCTCGCCGAACCAGAGCCAGTCGATGTAGAGGTTGTTCAGGCGCGAGCCGCCGAGCAGCAACAACACCAGGATTCCCGCTCCAACGAGCAGGATCCGGGTGCGGCGCGTCAGCGTCGGGGCTCCCACCGGGGGCCGCATGGCCACAGGGCACGCTCCAGAGATTCGGGGGGTCGGGCGCCGGGCGCGCCGTCGGCGTGGTGACGGCGGCGCGCCCTGCCCACCCAACTCTACGGACGTGGGGTGGAGTTCCCGTTCGGGCCTCTTGTCCGCTTTCCGTCCGGATTCAGCAGGACGTCACGGGCTGACCGGTGCGCAGCGCGTCGAGCGCGATCAGCCCGTCGTCGAGCGTGGCGACGCGTATGAGCTGCAGCCCGTCGGGCACGTTGGCCGCGGCCTCCGCGCAGTTGTCGGCGGGCACCAGGAACGCGCTCGCGCCGGCGTCGCGCGCCGCCCGCATCTTGAACGGGATGCCACCGATCGCGCCGACCCGGCCGTCCTGGGTGATCGATCCGGTGCCCGCGATGAACCGGCCGTCCGCCAGCTCGCCGGGCGTCAGCTTGTCGACCACCGCGAGGGCGAACATCAGCCCCGCGGACGGGCCGCCGATGTCACCGAGGCTGATCCGGATGTCACCGGTCTTCGGCTCGATGCCCGGAAGCACCCCGAGCAGGCCCTGCGTCCGGTCCGGGCTCGACCCCAGCACCACGTCCGCGTCACGCTGCTCGCTGCCGCGCTTGTAGGTGACCGTGACCGACTGGCCCGGCACCGTCGACACCAGGGCCTCGGACACCCCGAGGGGCGAGTCGACCGGCCGTCCGGAGACGGCGACGATCTCGTCGCCGACCTCGAGGGTGCCCGCGGAGGGCGAGTCGGTCACCAGCCCACCCACGACGAGTCTCGTGGGCATGGCCAGCTTCGTCAGGGCCGCGACCTCGGCGTCGGCCTCCGACGTGGCGAACTGCGCGGTGTTCTCCTGCTGTACCCGCTCGGCGGACTTGCCCGGCGGGTAGATCCGATCGCGCGGCACCACCTGGCGGTCGCCCGCGGCCCAGAAGCCCAGCATCGAGAACAGCGTGAGCCGGTCGGTCAGCGACACCGTCGTCATGTTCAGCTGGCCGGAGGTCGGGAAGACCGGCAGGCCGTCGACGGCGACGACCGGCGTGCCGTCGACCTCGCCGAGCGTGTCGAACGTCGGGCCGGGCCCCAACGCGACGAACGGCACCGGCAGCGTCGCCCCGAGCACTCCGAGCGCCGACGCCAGCAGCCCCGCGACGACGACGTTCCAGGTCCGGCGATTCACGGCTGGCACTTTATGGGGAGCGCCGGTGGGGTCCTCGTACGGTCACCGATCCGCCGGGCGATCGGTGTCCGGCGGACTCGCGCGATGTCGCCGAGCGCGAACACGCCGGCCGGGGTGCCGCGCGTACCGTGGTCCCATGAGTGATGAGCCGTTCGGCTTCGGTCCCGCCGACCGCGACAAGGACCCCGACAGGGACCCGGACAAGCCCTCCGGTGACGGCCCCCTGGATCCCTTCGGCCTCGGCAACCTGCCCGGGATGCCGGCGGGGGGGCTCCCGGGCATGCCGGGAATGCCGGGAATGCCGGGCATGGGTGGCCCCGGCGGGTTCGACGTCAACCAGCTCGGCCAGATGCTCAGCCAGCTCGGCCAGATGCTCAGCCAGGCACAGAACTCCGGCGGCGGCCCCGTCAACTACGACCTCGCGGCCCAGCTCGCCCGCCAACGCCTCGCGGCCAGCACGTCGTCGCTGACCGGGGCACAGCGCGCGGCGGTGAGCGACGCGGTCAAGCTCGCCGAGCTGTGGCTCGACCCCGCCACCGGCTTCCCCGGCGGCGCCACCGAGACCAAGGCGTGGTCGGCGAGCGAGTGGGTGGACGCCTCCATGCCGACCTGGAAGCGCCTGTGTGATCCGGTGGCGCAGCGGATGTCCGGAGCGTTCGTCGACGCGATGCCGGAGGAGGCGCGCAGCGCCGCGGGTCCCGTACTCGCCATGCTCGGCCAGATGGGCGGGCTCGCGTTCGGCAGCCAGCTCGGCAACGGGCTCGCCCAGCTCGCCGCCGAGGTGCTCACCTCCACCGATATCGGCATCCCGGTGGGCCCGGACCGCGTCGCGGCCCTGCTGCCGGAGAACATCGAGAAGTTCACGAAGGACCTCGACCGCCCCGCCAGCGAGGTGCTGATCTTCCTGGCGGCCCGTGAGGCCGCCCATCAGCGGCTCTACGCGCACGTCGGTTGGCTCAAGGAGCGCCTGCTCGGCGCCGTCGAGGAGTACGCGCGCGGTATCCGCGTCGACTCCTCGCGCATCGAGGAGCTCGCCCGCGGCATCGACCCGTCCAACCCGGCCGCCATCGAGGAGGCCATGCAGTCGGGCATGTTCGAACTCGAGACCACACCGGAACAGAAGGCCGCGCTGGCGCGGCTCGAAACGCTGCTCGCGCTCGTCGAGGGATGGGTGGACGCCGTCGTTGCCGACGCCGTCGCCGACCGCCTGCCCGGCGCCGACGCCCTGCGGGAGACGCTGAGACGCCGCCGCGCCTCCGGTGGGCCGGCCGAGCAGACCTTCGCGACCGTCGTCGGGCTGGAGCTGCGACCCCGGAGGCTCCGCGCCGCCGCCGAGCTGTGGAAGCTGCTGGGCGAGCAGCGCGGCATCGACGGTCGGGATGCGCTGTGGGCACACCCCGACCTCATCCCGACGGCCGACGACCTCGACGACCCGGCCGGCTTCGTCGGCCGCTCCGATGTCAGCGACCCGATCGCGGAGCTGGAGAAGCTGGCGAACGAGAAGGCCCCGGAGAACCCGGACGAGACCGGCCCGACACCCACCACCTGACAGGTCGCGGCAACGCGCCCGGCGCCGCCGGGGTGGGGTCAGGCCGACTCCGACTCGGCGCCGGCCAGCTCGTCGGCACCGAACTCGGCATCGACCTCGTCGCCGTTCTGGTCGCCGTCGATGCCCACCAGCCCGAGGCCCGCGGCGGCCGAGAGCCCCTCGAGGTAGCCCATCGCCCGCTCCGATCGCGGGTAGCGGTGCACCCAGGTCCAGAACTTCTCGTCGTGGCCCGGTTCCAGCAGGTGGGTGAGTTCGTGGACCAGCACGTAGTCGACCACCCAGCCGGGCGCGTCGCGCAGCCGCTCGCTGATGCGGATCGTGCCGTCCGCGGGGGTGCAGGACGCCCACCGGGTGCGCATCGGCGGCACCCAGCGCACGGTGGTCGGTTCGGCGCGACTGTCCAGGTAGCGGCGCGCGAGTTCGGTGCTGCGCCGGCGCAGCGCGTCGTCGCCCGTTCGCGCGGGTGAGCGGCGGCGTGCCTCGCTGCGTTCGAGCCTGCGCACCATCTCGTCGACCCAGCGACGTTCCTCGGAATCGCTCATCCACCCGGGGATGAAGACGATCACCGTGTCGCCCTCGCGGCGGGCGCTGACCATGCGCCTGCGGCGATCACTGCGTCGGACCTCCACGACCGCGGGGTGCGCCATCGGCCAAGACTAGGCCTCCACACCGTCCGGTGGGGCACCTCCGTGAGTTGTCCACAGGCTGCGTCGCGCTGCGTCGGACCTGTGGACAACTCCCGACGCCAGGGGCCCGGACAGCGCATCATCAACCCGTGCCGGACGACACGTCTCCACCGCTGCCCGCTGTCCTACGCCTCCCGCCACACCGTTCGGTGCTGGCACTGGGCCCGGGCGCGCGGATGCTCGGGCTCGATCCCGCGGGCGCACCGGTCGTCGAAGGCCTCTCGCCCGCGCTCGCCGAGATGCTCGACGAGCTGGCCACCCCGACCGGGGTCGGCCCGCTGGTGGCGCGGGCCGTCGAACGCGGGGCGGACGCCGGCGCCGCCGATGCCCTCCTGCGCGAGCTCGTCCACGCGGGCGCCGTCGTGGACGCCGCCCTCGCCGACCGGGCGGAACGCCACCGGGCCGGCAGCGCCGTCGTCGTCTCCGGACGGGGGCCCCTCGCCGTCGGGATCGTCACCGGTCTCGTCCACGCCGGGGTGGGCGCGGTGCACACCGACACCGGCGGCACGGTCCGCTCCGTGGATCTCGGTACAGGTCTCGTCGACGCCGACCGAGGGTCCGAGCGGCTCGCGGCCACCCGGGCCGCGGTGCGCAGGCTGGTGCCGACGGCCGCCACTGATCGGCCGCCGCGGGGCGCCCCTGATCTCGTCGTGCTCGCCGACACGGTGCCCGAGCCGGTCCGGCTGGCCGACCTGTTCGCCACCGGCACCGCACATCTCGCGGTCCGGTTGCGCGATGGTATCGGCGTCATCGGTCCGCTGGTGCTGCCGGGCCGGTCCACGTGCCTGTGCTGCCTGGAGGTGCACCGAGGCGCACTCGACCCGGCGTGGCCGGCGGTCGCGGCGGCACTCGCGGGTCGCTCGGGGCGCGCCGATCCGGCCTGCACCGCCGCCACCGCGGCCCTGGCCACGGCCCAGGCCCTCGCCGCCCTCGAC
>JAJAZD010000235.1 GCA_026785945.1 Pseudonocardia sp.
GGGGGGGCCGCGCCCAACGGCTGCACCCCCGCCACGGGGCGGTGCCGGGCCGCGGGGGCGGCGGGCAACGCGGTCCTCGCCTGTGGTCCCGAGGGAACCCCACCGGCCCGCGTGGTGCGGGCAGGTGGGGGTGTCGACCCACCTACGCCGTCAGGAGCCGGCGACGGGCTCCGGGGTGAGGACGGGGTCAACGACCTTCGCGACCTCGACCAGGTTGTCGGAGTACACCCCGGCGTTGCCGAGCTGGTTGTGCCGGTCGAGGGTGATGGCGTTGACCGTGCTGCCTGACGCCTTGTTCTGCCAGTGCCCGACGTTGGCCATAACGAGGCCCTTCATCATGATGTCGTCGATGACGGCCGGCCCGGCGAACGCGCCACGATCGTTGAACACCCGGACCGTGTCCCCGGCGGCGATGTTGCGCTCAGCGGCGTCGTCGGGGTGGATCCAGACCCTCTGTTCACCCTGCACGTCCTGCTTGTCGGCCGCGTTCGCGTACTGGCTGTTGAGGAACGCGTGCGGCTTCGGCGAGACGATGTTGAGCGGGTACTTCTTGGCCAGCTCGGGGTTCGAGGCGGGCGACTCGAAGGGCGGCACGTAGTCCGGGAGCGGGTCGACGTAGCCGCCGGGTTGCATCTTGTCGTACATCGACCGCCACACCGGGACCACGAAGTTACCGCCCTCGGCCAGGCTGGATCTGAACTCGCACTTGCCGGACGGGGTCGGGAAGTTGCCCTCCGCGTGTGGCGCGCGCTCGTGCGGGAGGCCGACGTCCAACCGTGCGTAGCCCGACTCCTTGAGCGAGTCGAAGGTGATGCCCCGCAGGGCAGGTGCGTCCCAGTCGTGGAAGTCCCGCAGCATCTGCTCGTCGGTACGGTCCCAGTAGTCGTCGGTGAAACCCATCGTCCTCGCGAGTCTGCGGAACAGCTCGGAGTTGGGCACGCATTCGCCTGGTGGTTCGATCGCGGGCTGGTTGAGCGAGATGTAGAGGTGTCCCCAGGTGACCATGATGTCGAGCTGCTCGGCCTGCATCGTCGCCGGCAGGACGAGGTCGGCGAACTTGGCGGTGTCGGTGACGAAGTGGTCGCTGACGACCGTGAACAGGTCCTCGCGCAGCAACCCGGCCATGATCTTGGCCTGGGCGGGACCCTGGGAGACCGGATTGGAGTTGTAGACGAACAGCGACTTGAGGGGTGGGTCGAGCTTCATCTCGCCGGTCAGCGCCATGCCAAGGTCGAGCTCGTTGATCACCCGGGTCCCCTCGGGGATCCACTCGGGCATGCAGATCTTGTCGAACAGGGTCGGGAACTCCCAGATCGGCATCTCCATGGTGCCGCCGCCGACGTGCCGCCACGCGCCGACCAGCGCGGGGAGGCTGGTGATCGCCCTGATCGCCTGGCCGCCGCCACGGCTGCGCTCGATCGCCACTCCCTGGCGGATCGCGGCAGGCTGGGCCGTGGCGTACTCGCGGGCAAGCGTGCGGACGTCGTCGGCGGGGATTCCGGTGATCTCCTCGACGCGCTCGGGCGGGTAGTTCGCCGCGCGCTCGGCGAGCTCGTCGAAGCCGACCGTGTACTTCTCGACGTAGTCGGCGTCGGTCAGGCCCTGGGCGATGATCTCGTGGATCAGGCCCATCGCGAGTGCGCCGTCCGTACCCGGACGGATGGGGATGTGCCAGTCGGCCTGGCGGGCGGTGCGGGTCCGGACCGGGTCGATCACGACGATCTTGGCGCCGTTGTCCTTGCGGGCCTTGAGCAGGAACGGCCAGCCGTGGAGGTTCGTGCTGGTCATGTTCATGCCCCACACGATGATGTACTTCGAGTAGGCCATCGATTCGATGTCGAGACCGCCGGTGCCGCCCACGGTCATGTGCCAAGCGGTCGACGACCCGGACTCGCAGTAGGTCTTCTCCGCGACGCTGGAGCCAAGCCGGTTGAAGAACGCGTCGCCCGAGGTCAAGCCGTTGATCACACCCTGGTGGCCGAGGTAGGCGTGCGGCATGATCGCCTGGCTGCCGTGGTCGACGATGATGTCCGTCCATCGCCGCTTGATCTCGGTGAGCGCCTCGTCCCAGGTGATGCGCTCGAACTCGCCCGCACCCTTCGGGCCGACGCGCCGCATCGGGTGCATCAGCCGGTCGGACTGGTAGTGGTGCTCAGGGAAGTTCTTGAGCTTCACGCACAGACCACCCTTGGTCATTGGGTGGTTCGGGTCGCCCTTGACGTCGACGAGCTTGCCGTCGTCGACGTAGTAGAGCATCGCGCAGGTGTCCGGGCAGTCGTGCGGGCACGCACCACGGACGATCTTCAGTTCGCGGCCGGTGGTGGTGCCGGCCTCAGGGGCGAGCGTCATCGGGAAGGCCTCCACGGGACTTGTTCGGGAAAGATCGCCGACATCGAGCGGCGGTTCGCTTCTCAAGTCAGACAGCAGGATATTGCCCGGTGATTACTTGCGTGTAACGCCATGTAAACCTGACCCTCATTCCCGGCCGCTATCTGCATCTGCTGGGTGCGCGAAAGACGTTGTCGATTCCGCAACGTTTCCTGCGGATGAACGTGCAGCTCAGTGGCTAGATCAGTGAAGTGCACGGGTGGTGGTATACATTTGCAGCTGTGGTGCGGTGGGATCAATCGATACGATTTGAGGCGTCGCCACGGCCGCTACGGATCGATCTGCAGATGCGGCTGAAACGGTGGCGTTCGCACGTAGCCGAGGAGAGAGCGCAAATGATCACGCAGACCCCTGAGTACGCCCGTTCCGTCGTGACCGCCGAGGACTGGGAGCCTTTTGTGGTCGGTGGGGAGGCGATCGGCGAGGTGCACTGGATCCGGACCGAGGGTGCCGAGGGAGCGACCCTCAACGTCGGCCTGTGGCGTTCCGAGCCGCAGAGCTTCCCGTACCCGTTCAACGCGGACGAGACGATCCACGCGCTTGAGGGCGAACTGGTGATCGACCTCGTGGAGACCGGCGAGAAGGTCGTCCTGGCTCCGGGTGACGTCGCGTCCTTCACCAAGGGGACCAAGTCGACGTGGACGGTCACCAGTCCGTTCAAGAAGCTGTTCGTCATCAGCGGCTGACCGGCGAAGGATCCGATGACCGCGATCTCGACCCCGCCCGCTGACGGGGCCGCCGCCGGCCGCGGCGCCCCTCCGGTCGCCCCGCCCGCCCCGGATGCGGTGCTCGCAGAACCTTGCGCCGAGGCGTTCCGGTCCTGGTTGCGCGCTTGCGCGCGGTCCGGCTGGACGCCGGACCCGGTGGTCGAGACGGTCGCGGTGCGGGACTCACGCGACCGGGTGACCGCGGGCCCGATCACGGCGCGCTGGTCGGTCCCCGCTTACCGGGCGGCCGCGATGGACGGCGTCACGGTAGCGGACCGCGACCTGGCCGCGAGCTATCCGCAGGTCCTCGGTCCGGGCGCTTACACCTGGGTGGACACCGGTGATCCGCTGCCCGAGGAGGCCGATCGCGTCGTCGTCCGCGAGTCCGTGACGTCGTGGCCGGATGGGACGGTGGAGATTGCGCAGGCGCCTTCCGCCTTGCATGTCCGGCAGGTCGGGGAGGACATGGCGGCAGGTGCCGCGGTGTTGCCCGGCGGGCATCGCCTCCGCCCGGTCGACGTGGCCGCCGTCGCCGCGGCGGGTTACGTGAGCATCGGCGTGCGACGCAGGCCGCGGGTCGCGATCGTGCCGACCGGGGACGAGATTCGTCCGCTCGGCAGCGTGTTGGCGGCGGGGGAGATCCTCGACACGAACTCGCTGATGCTCGAGGGCCTGCTGGCCGAGGCGGGCTGCGACGCCTGGGTGCTGCCGGTGGTGCCCGACGTCCCCGACGAGCTGGTGGCCGCGCTCGCCGCAGCAGCGCACGCCGCAGACCTGGTCCTGGTCATCGCGGGGTCGAGCGCGGGGCGCGACGACCACACCAGCGCGGTGATCGCGCGGCTGGGCAGGGTCGCCGTGCGTGGGGTCGCGGTGCGGCCGGGGCATCCGGTGGTGCTCGGCGTCCTGGGCGGGGACGCCGACGAGGACGGCGCACAGCGGCCCGCTGCGCCGCCGGTCCCGGTCGTCGGCGTTCCGGGGTATCCGGCGTCGGCGAAACTCGCGTTCGACGGGTTCGTAGGCCCGCTCGTTCGTCGCGTCCTGGTGATGGAGACCGTCGGCGATCATCCGGTCGCAGCCCGGCTGGCGGTCGCGGTCGACTCGTCCCCGAGGCTCGACGAGTACCTGCGGGTCCGGGTGGCGACCGTGGCGGACCCGGTGTCCGCCGCCGGGCACCTCGTCGTCGTCCCGTTGCCGCGCGGCGCGGGGGCGCTGTCCACCCTGACCCGCGCCGAGGCGGTGCTGCGGATCCCCGTCGGGGTCGACCTGCTCGCGGCCGGGGCACCGGTCCGGGTCGTGCCGGTCCCCGGTGCGGCGTTCGCCGCGGATACCACGATCCTCGCCGGGCGGGCCTCCGCGGCTGTCGACGCTCTCGTGGAGGTCCATCGAGCCGACGCACCGGCCTGCGTCCTGCACCGCAACGACCTGCCGCAGGAAGCGGCACTTGATGCCCTGGCCGCGGGACTCTGCCACACCGCGGCGATCACCTTGCCGCTCGGAGACAAGCACACCGCCGCCGGCGAGGCGCTCGCGGCCAGGCTCGGCCCGATCACCGTCCTGGAGATTGCGCGATCCGCCGACCGGGTCGACACGCTGATCGTCCCGGCGGTGGCGTTCGACTGT
The DNA here is from genome assembly GCA_026785945.1 of Pseudonocardia sp. Lineage (GTDB taxonomy): Bacteria > Actinomycetota > Actinomycetes > Mycobacteriales > Pseudonocardiaceae > Pseudonocardia. The sequence goes on from JAJAZD010000235.1 coordinate 4,716, forward strand.
GCCCCGGTCGTCGCGCTGCGGAGCACGCTCAGCTCGATGCCGTTCCGCCGCCGCCTGCGCGACCTGCCGGGATGGTCCGGGCGCACCAGCGGCCGCGAGACCTGGTACGCCCCGCCCACCTCCCGATCCCTCGGAACGCACCACGAGCCCGACCCGGCGAACGGAGCCCCCCGATGTGCTACACGGTGAGATCGATCGACGACGTCCGAAGCCTGGTCGTAGCCACCCGCGGGCTGTCCGGCTTGTCGGACGTGCCGTCACTGATCACCAAGGCGTGCCGCCGGATGTTCGACCTGGTCGGCGCCGACATGGTCGCGATCGCGCTCTACGACGGCGCCGACACCCTCGTGGTGGGCGCCTCGGAGGGGATCGCCTCGGGCCTGGCCGGCATCCGGCTGCCCCAGGGCGCCGGGCTCGGCTGGCGGGCCCTGCAGCGGTCGATGCCGGCCACCACCGGCAATTGTGCCGCCGATGCCGAGCATTTGGACGACCTCGTCGAGGCCGTGATCGGCGAGGAGATCCGCGGCCTGGCCGCCGTCCCGCTCACGTTCAACGACAACTGGCTCGGGGTCCTCTACGCCGGGATGCGCGGCCGTCGGGTGTCCCCGCGGACCACACTGCTCATGAACGAGTTCGGTGCGTCGCTGGCCCCGCTGCTGGTCACCGCGGTGCGCGCCGACCGGGCGGGTCAGCTCGCGGTCGAGGAGGAGCGGCAACGCATCGCCCAGCAGCTGCACGACACCGCGGGCCAGCTGCTCTTCCAGATCTCCATGTCCGCCAAGGAGATCCAGCAGTGTGCGGACGCCGACCCGCAGAGCGCGGTGGAGGCCGCCCGCTCGATCGAGACGGCGGCCGCGGTGGCGTCGACCTACCTGCGGGAGGCGATGCACAGCCTCGTCCCCTCGGAGGACGCGCTGCCGGTCACGATGCGCCGCGATGTCGCCCGGTTCTCGGCCCGGACGGGGATCACCACCGAGGTCGTCACGCTCGGCAGCCCGGTGCACGCCGCCGCGGACCTCGAGGCCGTGCTCCTCTCCTCGCTCCGTGAGGGCCTGCACAACGTGGAGAAGCACGCGAGCGCAGGTGCGGTCCTCGTCTCGCTCGCCTACCAACCCCATCAGCTGTCGCTCGCTATCGAGGATGACGGGAAGGGCCTTCCCGACGAGTTCGACCTCAACCCGGTGCCGGGCCGCGAGGCCGGGCTCGGCATCCCAGGCCTGCTCCAGCGCGTCATCGGCGCGGGCGGGGTGCTGCGACTGAACCGCAACGACGACGGCGGCACCAGCCTGCGCGTCACCCTCCCGCTGGTGAAGTGCGCGTGAGCGCCCCCACGACCGCCGGACCGCGGGTGAGCACCGTCCTCATCGCCGACGACCATCCGCTCGTCGCGCACGGCATCCACCGTGTCCTCACCACAGCCGGAGGTGAGTTCACCGTGGTGGCAGCCTGCCACTCCGGTCGCGAGACCCTCGCTGTCGCCGGCGAGCGGCGGCCGGACCTCATCCTGCTCGACGTCAGGCTCGGCGACATGAACGGTGCGGAGGTGTGCCGCAGGCTCGGCATCGAGGTGCCGCGTTCGAAGGTCGTCATGCTCACCGCGTTCGACGACACCGAGAACCTGCGGCGCTGCCTCGAAGCAGGTGCGGCCGGGGTGCTGCTCAAGGGGACCCTCGATCTCGACCTCACCCAGGCGCTGCGGGACGTCCGGGACGGCCGAATGGTCATCGACTCCGGGATCGCGCGGGCACTCGAGACCGCGAGCGGGATCCTGGAGCCGGACGGCACCATGGTGCCGCAGCTGCGCCCACGCGAGGTCGAGGTGCTGCGCCTCATGGCCGCGGGCATGGCCACCCGTGACATCGCCGCCGAGCTCGACCTGAGCCTCAACACCATCCGCACCTATACCCAGGCCCTGATGACGAAGCTCGGCGCGCACACCCGCGTGCAGGCGATCGTGTTCGCCCAGCGACTCCAGCTGATCTGACCGAGCTCGGCGGTCGTCGGGATCCCGAGGCGACGGATCTTGCCCGACGCCTTCGGGATCGCCTTCTCCCGCACCCGCTGGGGAACGAGCTGCCGGCCTTGAGCTGCGCTCGCAACCCCGACAACAGATCCCCGGCCCGAAGCCGACCGATCGCGGCGCGATCCCGTCGGACCCGGCGGTGCGTGCACCCTTGTTGCCCCGCACCCGATGGCCTCGCCTCAGGACGGTCAGCGGCATGGTGACGTCCTGTGTTTGCGCAGCTAGACTGCCTGCCGGGTGCCTTAGCGCAAGGCCATTGGAGCCGGGCCGGTACCGTGCGCCGGTGGAGGGCCGGAGTGCGGTGCGGGAGTACCTCTTGCTGGCGTTGCGGCTCGACGCGCTCGTGCCCGGCACCGTCGACGACTTCGGTGCGACGGAGCTGCGGGAGCGTGTGCGGCACGAGCCCCGGCCGTCGCCACCGGACCTCGTCCGCGCGGCAGGGCGGCTCGCCCACGCCCTGCCTCCCGACCTCGGACCCGCGCGGGCGGGTTTCCTGCGCGGGCAGCTCGTTGCGTGCGAGTGGGTGGCCCGGCGCCTCGCCGGACAGCGGGTGCCCTTCCGGTCCGAGGTCGCCGCCGCCTTCGACACCCGCATCGCGCTCGGATCCGAGGACGTCTACCGCGCCGCCCATCGCGAACTCGCCGACCTCCTGCCCGGCGGCGGCCCGCTGGACGCCCGCGTGGCCCGGTACCGCGGGCGTGACGAGATCCCTCGAGAGCGGTTGGCGGCCGCTGTTGAGGTGATGTCCGCGGCCCTACGGCAGCGGACAGCCGGGCGGATAGCGCTCCCGCCCGGTGAGTCGGTGACCTATCGCGTGGTGGGCGACGCGCCCTGGAGTGCGCTGCACCACTACCGGGGTGGCTTCCGGTCGCGCGTCACCCTCAACGCCGGCTCCCGGATCCGGTGCGCCCAGCTCGCCCCGCTCCTCGCCCACGAGGCCTACCCCGGCCACCACCTCGAGCGGTGCCGCAAGGAGGCCGGCCTCGTCGCGGCAGGCGCCGACGAGCATCGCGTGGTGGTGGCGAACACGCCGCAGAGTCTCGTCGCCGAGGGCGCTGCCGATCTCGGGTTGCGCGCCGTCGTCGGGCCCGGGTGGGGACGCTGGGCCGCCGGCGTCCTCGGTGAGGTCGGCCTGGGATTCGACGGCGAGCTCGCCGAGCGGGTGGACGACGTGAGCGCGGTACTCGCGCGTGTCCGCCAGGACGCGGCCCTCCTGCTGCACGACCGCCACGTTCCTGATCGGGACGTGGTCGACCACATCCGGCGCTGGGCACTGGTCTGCGAGCCGCGCGCCCACCAGGTGCTGCGCTTCCTGCGTCACCCGCTGTGGCGCATGTACACCACCGCCTACGTCGAGGGTCCGGAGCTGCTGCGCCGGTGGTTGGGGGAGGCGCCACCGGGGGAGGACCGGTACCGCCGGCTCCTCGACGAACCTCTGACGCCGGAAGCGGTACGCGCGGAGCTGGCCTGACATTGTGCGCCGTTCAGCCGGTCGGACGGCGGCCGATCGGGTTAGTACTGGGCCCGAGTGTCGACGGGCGGTGTAGATCGAACGGCAAACGGTGGGCCGTTCTGTTAATTCTTGGAGCGCCACGCCGGTAGGACAGCGCGTCGCTGTTGACCGCACCCGGGTGACCGCCGGTAGCGTTGGTCAGGACGGTGCGCACCCGATGCGGATCGTCCGGGAGGCCCTGGTCGTGGTGGAACCAACACCCGAAGGGGCCGGCACCCGGCCCTCACGGGCTTGCGCGGCACCGTTGCGCGAGCCCGGGCCAGGTCCGGCCGGCCCACCAGAGTGTGGGCGCGGTGCCGCGCCCACGCGGGAGCATTCGTCGGCCGGGCCGAGACCGCCGTCGTGCGGCGTACCTGGGCACGTGTTGACGAGCGCAAGCGAGGAGCACACGTGACCGACAGTCGTACCGCCCCCGTCTCGGGACCCACACGCTGCTACGTGCTCGACACCTCCGTACTGCTCTCCGACCCCTGGTCGCTGACCAGGTTCGACGAGCACGAAGTCGTTCTGCCACTGGTGGTGATCTCCGAACTCGAGGGCAAGCGGAACCACCCCGAGCTGGGTTGGTTCGCTCGCACGGCGCTGCGCACCCTGGACGAGCTGCGCATCGAACACGGCCGTCTCGACGCACCGGTGCCGATCGGCACCTCCGGCGGGACGCTCCATGTCGAGCTGAACCACACCGACCCGGAGGTGCTCCCCGCGGGCTTCCGCACCGACTCGAACGACAGCCGCATCCTCGCCTGCGCGCTCAACCTCGCGGCCGAGCGCAGGGCCGAGGGGCGTGGCGGTGTCGTGCTCGTCACCAAGGACATGCCGCTGCGGGTCAAGGCCGCGGCCGTCGGGCTCCCCGCCGACGAGTACCACGCCCTCGACGTCGTACCGTCGGGCTGGACCGGCATGGCCGACGTCGAGGTGACCACCTCCGAGGTCGACATCTTGTTCCGGGACGGCTCGATCGACCACGACGTGGCCCGTGACCTGCCGTGCAACACCGGGCTTCGCCTGCTCGGCGGCGGCTCCGCGGCGTTGGGGCGGGTGACGGCCGACAAGCGCGTCAGGTTGGTCCGTGGGGACCGCGAGGCCTTCGGGTTGCACGGGCGTTCGGCCGAACAGCGGGTGGCGCTGGACCTGCTGGCAGATCCGGAGGTCGGCATCGTCTCCCTGGGCGGCCGCGCCGGTACCGGCAAGTCGGCGCTCGCGCTGTGCGCCGGTCTCGAAGCGGTCCTGGAACGCCAGCAGCACCGCAAGGTCGTCGTGTTCCGCCCGCTCTACGCCGTGGGCGGGCAGGAGCTCGGATACCTGCCCGGCAGCGAGAACGAGAAGATGGCGCCCTGGGCACAGGCCGTCTTCGACACACTCGGCGCGCTGGTCAGCGAGACCGTCATGAACGAGGTCGTGGCCCGCGGACTGCTGGAGGTGCTCCCGCTCACCCACATCCGCGGCAGGTCGCTGCACGACAGCTTCGTGATCGTGGACGAGGCACAGTCGCTGGAGCGCAACGTGCTCCTGACCGTGCTCTCCCGGCTCGGCACGGCGTCGCGGGTGGTGCTCACCCACGACGTCGCCCAGCGCGACAACCTGCGGGTCGGTCGGCACGACGGCGTGGCCGCGGTGATCGAGAAGCTCAAGGGCCACCCCCTCTTCGCCCACGTGACCCTCACGAGGAGCGAACGAAGCCCGATAGCGGCCCTGGTGACCGAACTGCTGGAAGGCCCCGCGGCTTAACCTCCCGGGGCACCCGACCGAGTTCAGGAAAGCCACTTTCATGCCCGCACAGGGCAGCAACGTGGCTTTCCTGAACCGGGGCGGGGGAGGGGTCACTGGCCGTGGGGGGTGCCTTCGGTGAATCCCGCCGTCGTCTGGACTCCTATCACCGCGCTCGTGTGGAGTTCGGCCAGCGTGCGGGCGCCGGTGTAGGTGCAGGCAGAGCGGACGCCGGAGCAGATGCTGTCCAGGACGTCCTCCACGCCCGGACGCTGGGGGTCGAGCAACTGCTTCGAGCTGGAGATGCCCTCCTCGAACAGGCCCTTGCGGGCGCGGTCGAAACCGCCGTCGCGGCGGGTCCGTGCGCTCACCGCACGCTTGGACGCCATGCCGAACGACTCCTTGTAGGCCCTTCCCGCCGCATCGCGCAGCAGGTCGCCCGGGGACTCGTAGGTGCCCGCGAGCCAGGACCCGATCATCACCGCGGACGCCCCGGCGGCCAGCGCGAGCGCCACGTCCCGGGGATGGCGGACCCCGCCGTCGGCCCAGACCCGGACGCCGAGGTCCCGCCCGGCGGCCGCGCACTCGGTGACGGCCGAGAACTGGGGGCGCCCGACACCGGTCATCATCCGCGTGGAGCACATCGCGCCCGGTCCGACGCCGACCTTGACGATGTCCGCGCCCGCCGCCGCCAGGTCGCGGACGCCGTCGGCGGTGACGACGTTGCCCGCCACCACGGGAACGCCCGAGCCGGCATCGCGGACGACCCCGCGCACGGCGGCCACGGCGTCGAGCATCCTGTCCTGGTGGCCGTGGGCGGTGTCGACGACGAGCACGTCGACCCCCGCGTCGAGCAGTGCCTTGGCGTTCACCGCGAGGTCTCCGTTGATGCCCACCGCGGCAGCCGTCCGCAGCCGGCCCACGGCGTCGAGCGTGGGTGAGTAGACCTCGGCACGCAAGGCGCCGAGCGCGGTGAGGAGCCCGGCGAGGCGGCCGTCGGCATGCAGACCCAGCGCCACTCCCGAACCGGGCGAGGCCCCACGCCCGCCGAGGGCCTCGAAGACCTCCCGCGGCGGGGTGTCCAGCGGGAGCAGCACCGGCGTGGGGTCCAGTACCTCCGAGAGGCGGGTGAAACGGTCGACACCCGTGCACGTGGCCTCGTCGACCGTGCCGACCGGTCGGCCGTCGTCGTCGACCACGACCACGGCGCCGTGCGCCCGCTTGGGCAGCAGGTTCAACGCGTCGGCCACCGCGTCGCCGACGGTGAGCACGAGCGGGGTGTCCCACACCGGGTGGCGGGACTTGATCCATTCGACGATCCCCGCGACCGCCGACGGCGCGACGTCCTGCGGCAGGACGGTCAGGGCGCCGCGGCGGGCGAGTGTCTCCGCCATCCGGCGACCGGCGACGGCCGTCATGTTCGCCGCGATCACCGGGACGGTGCCGCCCGAACCGTCCGTGGTGGTGAGGTCGACGTCGAAGCGGGAGGCGACCGAGGATCGCGCCGGGACGAGGAACACGTCGTCGTAGGTCAGGTCGTGCTGCGGCCGCTGGCCGTCGAGGAAGCGCACGGTGAGAAGACGTTACTCCCGTAGGAGGCTGCGGACCGTCTGGATCGTGTCGGCCTCGGCCGGGGACTTGTCCGGGCGGTAGCGCAGCACGCGAGCGAAGCGCAGGGCCACCCCGCCCGGGTAGCGGGTGCTGCGCTGCGCGCCGTCCAGCTCGATCTCGACGACGAGCTCGGGCCGCAGGAGAACGGCGTGACCCCGCTCCTCGCGGGTGTAGCGCGGGAACGTGGCCGTCTGCCAGGCCAGCAGCTCGTCGGTCATACCCTTGAACGTCTTGCCCACCATGACCGGTGCGCCGCCGTCGGGGTCGCGCGCGCCGAGGTGGATGTTGGACAGGCTCCCGGTGCGGCGCCCGTACCCCCACTCGGCGCCGAGCACCACGAGGTCGAGCGTGTGCACCGGCTTGACCTTCTGCCACGCCCGGCCGCGCCGGCCCGCGGCGTACGGCGCGTCGAGGGACTTGACCATGACGCCCTCGTGGCCTGCCACCAGCCCACGGTCCAGGACGTCGGCCGCGGCCTCGGCGGTCGGCCGCACGACCCCGGGCATGCGGTGGGCACCGGCCACCTGGGTGAGCGCAGCGAGCCGCCGCGCCAGCGGGGCATCGAGCAGATCGGTGCCGTCGAGGTGCAGGCAGTCGAAGAAGTACGGCCGCAGCAGGGCGGCGCGGAGGCTCGGGCTCGCGGACGACCCGGTGGGAGGGTCGGCCCCGAACCTGCTCATCGTCTCCTGGAACGGGCGCGGGCGGCCGTCGTCGCGCAGGGCGAGCGTCTCGCCGTCGAGCACCACGGACCGGCAGGGAAGGCCGCGGACCAGCTCCACCAGCTCGGGGACGCTCGAGGTGATCTCCCGCAGGGAACGTGTCCAGACGTGCACCTCGTCGCCGTCGCGGTGCACCTGGATGCGCGCGCCGTCGAGCTTGAACTCGACGCTGACCTCGCTGCCCAACTCGGCGAGCGCGGCGTCGAGCGTGTCGGCGGGGGAGGCGAGCATCGGGCGCACCGGGCGCCCGAGAGCCAACCTCACGGCTTCGAGGGCCTCGATCCCGCCGGTGAACGCCGTGGTGGCCGTCTCGGGGAGCCGGCCGGACAGCATGAACGCGCGCCGGACCGCTGCCGGGGGGACCTCCGTGGCGGCGGCGACGGCGTCGAGCATGACGCCCTCGAGCGCGCCGTGGCGCAGCTCGCCGCCCAGCAGCCGCACGAGGAACGCCTGCTCCTCGGCCGTGGCCGCGCCGAACAGCTCGCCGAGCAGCTCCGTCCGGCGCCGCGTCGAACCCGCACCCGAGGTGGCGGCCAGCGCGGCGAGAGCGGCGTCGACGCCGGGCACCGTCAGCGTCGGGGCCGCGGCCGGCGGGGTCTCGACGGCCGAGAGCGTGCGCCAGCCCGTGCCGATGCGGCCCTGCCGCGGCTCACCCGCCAGCCATGCGGTGGCGGGCTCGACCTCCTCGGGCGCGGCGCTCCGCAGGAGCGCAGCCAGCGCGGCGGTCTTCGCGGTGCGGGACCGGGTGGCCCCGACCGCGGCGGACGTGGCGACGACCTCGGCGAGATGCACACCGGCATCCTCTCAGCGGGCACCGACACCTCGCGCTCCGCACCGGCGGGGTGACGTTCACCCGGTATGCCCACCGCGGGCCATCGCCAGGACGTCGAGGGCCGCGTCGAGCTGCTGTTCGGTGAGCTTTCCGTCGGCCACGTGGCCGCGCTCGAGGACGATCTGCCGGATCGTGCGACGGTCCCTCAGGGACTGCTTCGCGATCGACGCCGCCTCCTCGTAGCCGAGGTAGCGGTTGAGGGGTGTGACCACCGAGGGTGACGACTCGGCGTATTCGCGGACGTGCTCCACGTCCGCCTCCGCGCCGTCGACGACCTTGTCGGCCAGGAGCCGGGCGGCGGCGGCGAGCAGCCGGGCCGACTCCAGCACGTTGCGTGCCATCACCGGCATCATCACGTTGAGCTGGAGGTTGCCCTGGCTGCCGGAGAACCCGACGCACGCGTCGTTGCCGATCACCTGGGCGGCCACCATCATGGTGGCCTCGCAGATCACCGGGTTGACCTTGCCCGGCATGATCGAGCTGCCGGGCTGCAGGTCGGGCAGGCGCAGCTCGGCGAGCCCCGTGCGCGGCCCCGACCCGAGCCAGCGGATGTCGTTCGCGATCTTGAAAAGGCTCACGGCGAGGGTGCGCAGCGCACCGGAGGCCTCGACGAGCCCGTCGCGCGCACCCTGCGCCTCCATGTGGTCCGCGGCCTCGGTGAGCGTGTCGAGCCCGGTGGCTGCGCGCAGCTCCTCGACGACGTCGGCGCCGAACCCTCGCGGCGCGTTCAGCCCCGTCCCCACGGCCGTGCCACCGATCGGGAGCTGTCCCAGCCTCGGGAGGACGTCACGCAAGCGGGCCGCGCCGTACTCGGCCTGGGTCGCCCAGCCGCCGGCCTCCTGCCCGAGCGTGATCGGCACGGCGTCCATCAGGTGGGTGCGCCCGGCCTTGACGACGTCGGCCCAGTCAGCGGCGCGGCGGCGCAGCGCGGCCGCCAGATGTTCGCACGCGGGGACGACGTCGGTGGCCACCGCCTCGCTGGCGGCGAGGTGGATGGTCGTCGGGAACACGTCGTTGGAGGACTGCGAGGCGTTGACGTGGTCGTTCGGGTGCACCTGCACCCCGGCGCGTGCCGCGATGGAGGCGATCACCTCGTTGGCATTCATGTTGGAGCTGGTCCCCGAACCGGTCTGGAAGACATCGACGGGGAAATGTGCGTCGTGCAGGCCCGCAGCCACCTCGTCGGCCGCAGTGGCGATCGCCGCGGCCAGCTCGGGGGCGAGCACGCCGATCCGCCCGTTGACGCGCGCCGCGGCGCCCTTCACGAGACCCAGCGCCCGGATCTGCGAGGGCTCGAGGCCCCGCCCGGAGATCGGGAAGTTCTCGACGGCGCGCTGGGTCTGAGCTCTCCACAGCGCGTCCACGGGCACCTCGACGGCGCCCATCGTGTCGTGCTCGGTCCGGAATGCGGCCGCGTCGTCGGTAGCCATGTCCACAGTGTTCTCGCCTGCCCGCCCGCGCGCACCGGTCGGGGTCGCGAGAGCGCTCACATCAGCGACGCGACGCCGCCCCTCAGCTCACGACCTGCGCGACGTCGCCCCGGCGCAACGAGTTGTAGAACGTCTTCGCCGACCCGCGGGAGAGCCGGATGCATCCGTGCGACCTTCCACCAGGTCACCCTGGTGGAAGGCCGTTGAAGAACACCGAATAGGGCATCGGCGAGCCGTAGATCGAGCTCACGTGGTCGATGTCGCGGAAGCTCACCCGGAACGTGCCGGTCGGTGTGCGGTAGCCCTTGCGGCCGTGGGCGACCCGGCCGGGACCGGGGCGACGGCCGGCGCCGCGGCGGCGGGAACGGACGCAGGGGCAACGACGGCGAGCGGCGCCGCCGGGACGGCCGACTGCGCCACCGACACCGCGGGCAGGACAGCCGCCGCGGTGTCGGCACCTGTGGCCCCGCTGGCGAGCAGACCGGTGGCGGCCACCAGGCCGATCAGTGCGACAACACGAAATCCCCGCATGGTTCCCCCATGGTGGTGACCTGCCGTCGCCGGTCGACGTCGCCCGGCGTGGACAAAGACGATCCGCGACCCGGCCACGTCGATCAAGCCCATCGGGGCCGGAACGCCTCACGATCCGATCACGGACGGCGAGCGGCGGCCACTGTCGGGTGGCCGCGGCCGGGAGCGGCCCTGCCGGCGTCGCGGGCGACATCCGGCCCGCCGGCCCGCCGCCACCCTGCACCCACCGTTCAGGGCAGCGGCGGGTTGTGCTCGAGGGCGGCGAGCTGGGAATCGGACAGGTCGAAGTCCACCGAGGAGTACTCGCGCAGCTTGGTCAACCGGTGGTAGCCGTCGATCATCCGTACGGTGCCCGACTTGGACCGCATCACGATCGACTGCGTCTCGCAGCCACCCGCGCGGTAGTGCACGCCGCGCAGCAGGTCGCCGTCGGTGATCCCGGTGGCGCAGAAGAAGACGTTGTCACCGCGGACGAGCTCGTCGGCGGTGAGCACGCGGTCGAGGTCGTGACCCGCGGCGATCGCCCGCGCCCGCTCGTCGTCGTCGTGGGGCCACAGCCGGCCCTGCATCGCGCCGCCCATGCACTTCATCGCCGCCGCGGTGATGATGCCCTCCGGCGTGCCGCCGATGCCGTAGAGCATGTCGACGCCGGTGTTGGGGCGGGCCGCGGAGATGGCGCCGGCCACGTCGCCGTCGGAGAGGAAGTGGATGCGGGCGCCGGTGCGCCGGATCTCGGCCACGAGCGTGTCGTGGCGCGGCCGGTCCAGCACGCAGACCGTGACGTCGGTGACGTCGAGGTGCTTGGCCGCGGCGACCCGGCGGATGTTCTCGGCCACGGGCGCCGTGAGGTCGATGACGTCGGCCGCCTCCGGCCCGACGGCGAGCTTCTCCATGTAGAACACGGCCGACGGGTCGAACATGGCGCCCCGTTCGGCCACGGCGAGCACCGCTACGGCGTTGGGCATGCCCTTGGCCATCAGCGTGGTGCCGTCGATCGGGTCGACGGCGACGTCGCACCAGGCGCCCTCGCCGTTGCCGACCTCCTCGCCGTTGAACAGCATGGGCGCCTCGTCCTTCTCGCCCTCACCGATCACGACCACACCGCGCATCGAGACGCTGCCGATGAGCTGCCGCATCGCGTCGACCGCCGCCCCGTCGCCGCCGTTCTTGTCCCCTCGCCCCACCCAGCGGCCCGCCGCCATGGCCGCGGCCTCGGTGACGCGGACGAGTTCCATCGCGAGGTTGCGGTCGGGCGCCTCGCGGCGCCGTTCCGTGCCTCCGCGCTGGTCCGAACTGCCGGGCGTGGTCATCTCGGCTCCCTCCTGCTCGAGGTCGATCCTGACAGATCGCCACGGGTCGCGGTGCGCGCCGAGCCTGAGACGATGAACGCCGTGAGTTCCCCCACCGAGCCCGAACCCGCGCCACCTCCCGCGTCACGACCCGCGACTGCTGCGCCAGGTCTGCCGTCGCTCGGCGGCCCGCGACCCCTGGTGAAGCCGCCACGCGGGGCGATGACGATGCGCGACATCCTGGTGGCGATCGGGGTGCTGGTGGCCGTGATCCTGACCGTGGCCGGGTTGTCGGGCGCGTGCTCGTTCGCCCCCGGCGGCCCGACGGTGGACGCGAGCCGGCTGCCGGTCGTCGACGCCCCCGCCGAGCTGCGCGCGCTGGCCCCGGCCGTCCCGTTCGGGATCCGGATCCCCGCAGTGCCGCCCACGTGGCGCGCCAACTCGGTGGACCAGGACCGGGTCGCCGAAAGTGGGGCCCGCGCCGTCCGCACCGGGTACGTCACGCCGGGGGGCCGCTACGTGCGCCTGCTGCAGAGCGACGCGACCGAGCCGGTCCTGCTGGCGGTCGAGACGGGAGCGCGGCCGGTCACCGCGAAGGGCGTCGAGGACGTCGGCGGCCAGGCCTGGGTGGTCTACGACGGGCGCGAACCGATCTGGACGACGGAACTGGCGGCCGGGACCCGCATGCTGATCACCGGGAGCGGCACGGACGACGACTTCCGGACGGTGGCCGCCACGGCTCTCCTGCCCCCCGTCTGACGATCGGGAACGGCAGCACTGATCAACAGCTCGGGATCGACGGCCCCGATGCTCAGGGGAGTTCCGCTCTCGACGGGTCGAGGACCTGCTCCACGCGCTCGCGGGCCCCCCTGAGCTGGGTCTCGCAACGCTGGGCCAGTGCCTCGCCGCGTTCCCAGAGAGCGACCGAGGCGTCCAGGCTCAGCCCACCCGCCTCCAGCGCGCGGACCACCTCGGCGAGCTCGTCGCGCGACTGCTCGTAGCCGAGGGTCTCGACCGCCGCCCGTTCCGTCTGCTGCGCTTTCTGCCCGGGTTCCGTCATGGCGTCCTCGCCTTCCTCCTGCGTGGCACCGCGGGCGTCCCGACGACGGCCGCGAGCGCGCCGTCGGCGACGCGGATCCGCAGCCGCGTCCCGTCGTGGGCCTCGGTGACCGACCGCAGGACGGGGAGCACGTCGGCCCCGTCCTGCACCCGCTGCACCACCGCGTATCCACGGGCGAGCGTGGCCGCCGGCCCCAGGGTGGCGAGCCGGGCGCGGACGTGGTCGAGATCGCCGGAGCGCCGGTCGAGGCCGCGCAGCACGCAGGCGCGGCCCGCGTCCCGCAGCCGCTGCACCTCGGCGTGGTGGTTGTCGAGGGTGCGCAGCGGGTCGGCCAGCACCGGACGCGCCCGCAGCGCCACGAGCAGCCGCTGCTCACGGTCCACCCAGCCGCCGAGCGCGCGCCGGGCGCGCTCCCGCAACCCGGCGATGCGGGCGGACTCCTCGGCCAGGTCCGGCACCAACCGGCGGCCGGCCTCGGTGGGTGTGGAGCAGCGGAGGTCGGCGACGTGGTCGACGAGCGGGGTGTCGGGCTCGTGCCCGATCGCCGACACCACGGGGGTCCGGCAGTCGGCGACCGCCCGGCACAGGGTCTCGTCGGAGAACGGCAACAGGTCCTCGACGCTGCCGCCGCCGCGGGCGAGCACGATCACGTCCACCTCGGGGTCACGGTCGAGCGCGGCCAGCGCCTCCACGATCTGGGGTACGGCCAGCGCGCCCTGCGTGGCGGTGTGGTTGATCCGGAACCGGACGGACGGCCAGCGAGCCGTGGCGCTCGACACGACGTCGTGCTCGGCCGCCGACGCCCGCCCGGTGATCAACCCGATGCGGCCGGGCAGGAACGGCGGACGGCGCTTGCGTGCGGCGTCGAACAGACCCTCGGCCGCGAGCAGCTTGCGGAGCCGCTCGATGCGCGCGAGCAGCTCGCCGATGCCGACGGCACGGATCTCGTCCACGCGCAGGCTCAGCGTGCCGCGCCCGAGGAAGAACGAAGGCTTGCCGTGCACCACCACGCGGTTGCCCTCGACCACCGCGGGACCACCGTTGCGCACGAGCCCGACCGGGGCTGTCAGCTGCAGCGACACGTCGGCTGCGGGGTCGCGCAGCACGAGGAACGCGGTTCCGGTACCGGGACGCGCGGTGACCTGCGCGAGCTGACCCTCCACCCACACGGCGCCGAGCCGGTCCACCCATTCGGCGATCTTGCGCGCGACCGTGCGCACCGGCCACGGCTGCTCGGGAGTGGTGACACCCGTCGGGGCAGGTCGGGTCAACTCTCGGTGACCGTCGTGATCCGGTTGGCCAGCATCGTGACGTACGGCGGGCGGTTGCCGCGGGCGGTCTCCCACTCCAGCAGCGCGCGCAGATCCGTGACGTCGAGGTGGCGGAGCTTGCCACGCAGCTGCGGGATCGTCAGGTCCTGGTAACCGGGCAGGACGTTCGGGCCGGCCGCGCCGTCGACGGCCGGACCGGTGTCCTGCGACTCGACGGCGGCCGCGGTGGTGCGGGCCGCGACGTCCACGGCGGTCCGCACGGGCGTCTCGGGCTCGATCCGCAGTCTGGGCTCTGCAGGTACCTGGGGCTCGATCGGCAGCTCGGGCTCGATCGGTACGTGGGGCTCGGCGACCCGCGCCGGTGTGGGCCGCGCCGTCTGGGTGCGCAGCGCGGTGACCGTGCTGGAGCCGTTGCGGCGGGGCTCGTCGTCGTCGTCGAACGTGGCCCAGCTCGGCTTCTCGTGCGCCGGGCGCAACGCACCGAGGATCCGATCCCCCTTGATGGCCAGCTCGGTGACCCGCTGCTGCACGCGCATCGAGGCCTGCAGCGCCTGGCTCACGGCCGTGACCGGGAACTCCACGACGAGCCGGGGGAGTTCCCGGGCCTTTTCGACGGCGGTGGCGACGAGCCCGGCGGCGATGCGCACCGGCAGCGGGGTCTTCATGGGCACAGTCTCCACTGTCCCGCGGTCGATGGCAGGTCGGGGCGCCCGGGATTCTTGACGTGAACCTGGGTCGAGGGACGAGCGTCGGGGCACGCCCCCAACCGGGCCCGGGCCAGCAGGGCCGGGTCCGCCCCGACAGAGGAGTACTCGATGATCGAACGTGCCACCCGTCCGACGATCCTGGTCACCGGCGCCACCGGCAAGGTGGGTCGCAACATCGTCGCGGGCCTGCTGGCCGCCGGGAGGTGCCGACCGCGGCCACCCGGCCCGGACCTACCGCGAATGGGTGGCCGACCACGTCGCGGACCTCGCGCCACCCACCGAGGCCGAGGCCGGGGCGTCGGCTCGGCGACGTCCGTAGGCTGGAGGCATGTCCGACCCGAGCAGTAAGCGTGTCCTGCTGGCCAAGCCGCGTGGTTACTGCGCCGGCGTCGACCGGGCGGTCGAGGCCGTCGAGAAGGCGCTCGAGCAGCACGGCGCACCGGTCTACGTGCGCAAGCAGATCGTCCACAATGTCCACGTGGTGGAGACGCTCACCGAGCGCGGCGCGATCTTCGTCGACGAGACCGACGAGGTGCCGCCCGGAGCGCTCGTGGTGTTCTCCGCCCACGGGGTGTCGCCGGCCGTGCACGAGCAGGCGAAGGCGCGCGAGCTCCGCACCATCGACGCCACCTGCCCGCTGGTGACCAAGGTGCACCACGAGGCCAAGCGGTTCGCCCGCGAGGACTACGACATCCTCCTGATCGGCCACCACGGCCACGAGGAGGTCGAGGGCACCGCGGGCGAGGCACCGGCGCACATCCAGCTGGTCGAGACCGCCGAGGACGTCGCGGGCGTCACCGTGCGCGACCCCGACAAGGTCATCTGGCTGTCGCAGACCACCCTGAGCGTCGACGAGACGATGCAGACGGTCCGCGCACTGCGCGGGCGCTTCCCGGCGTTGCAGGACCCGCCGAGTGACGACATCTGCTACGCGACACAGAACCGCCAGGTGGCCGTCAAGGCGATGGCGGCGCAGTGCGACCTCGTGCTGGTGGTGGGCTCCAGGAACTCGTCGAACTCGGTGCGGCTCGTCGAGGTGGCCCTGCAGGCCGGGGCCGGGGCGTCGCACCTCATCGACTACGCCCGCGAGATCGACGACGCCTGGCTCGACGGCGTGCGGACGGTCGGTCTCACCAGCGGCGCCTCGGTGCCGGAGGTGCTGGTGCGGGGCGTGCTCGACCACCTGGCCCAGCGTGGCTGGGAGTCGGTCGAGGAGGTCATGACCGCCGAGGAGACCCTGACGTTCTCGCTGCCTCGCGAGCTGCGCTCCCGCGCGAAGTCGCGGGTGGCCGATTGACCGGCGACGGGCGCTGGACCACGAGACGGAAGGCCCCCAGGGCCAGCACGAGGGCCGTGGTCCCCGCCATCGTCGGGAACGCGTTGATCAGCGGAGCGACGACCACGAGCAGCCGGTCCGCGATGCCCGCGCCCGGCTTCGACGTGCCGGTGAGCAGCACCACCGCGGGTATCGCGGCGGCGAGCAGGAGCGGGGGTGCGACCATCGGGCCGAACAGCCCGTTGCGACGCACCCACGTCACACCCAGCACGCAGCCGCCGACGTAGCAGATCGTGAAGATCAGCCCCAGGGTGCCGATGCGGGTGAGGTCGACGAGTACGCCGAGCGCGGTCAACGCCGTGGTCAGCCCGACCGCGGCGAACGGCGGCACCCCCAGCACGGTGGCGATCATCGACCGTTCGGGTACCGGCCAACCGCCTCCCGAGCCGCCGCTCATCCGGTCACGCTCGCTCTCGCGTGGTCCCCGGTGTCTGCCCGGCCGGTGTCGCCCCGCCCGCCGTCGCGCCCGATCTCGTGCAGCGCGACCAGCGAGTCGGCGGCCGAGGCCACCAGCTCGGGTGCGGAGATCGTGCGCGGAGCGCGTTCGACCTGGGCCGGCGCGACCAGCTCCTCGTCGGCGACCCGGAGCTCGGTGAGCTTGCGTGCGGTGACCAGCACCCGCGACTCCAGCGACGAGACGGTGCGGTTGTAGCTGTCGACGGCCGTGTCGAGGCTGCGGCCGAGCTTGGCTACGTGCGTGCCCATGGTGGCCAGCCGGCCGTGCAGCTCCTTGCCGAGCTGGTGGACCTCCGCGGCATTGCGGGCCAACGCCTCCTGTCGCCAGCTGTAGGAGACGGTGCGCAGCAGGGCGATGAGGGTGGTGGGCGTGGCGATCACCACGTCGTGGGCGAACGCGTGCTCCATCAGCGACGGGTCCGCCTGCAGCGCCGCTTCCAGGAACGGGTCTCCGGGCACGAACAGCACCACGAACTCCGGTGAGGGCTCGAACGCCGCCCAGTAGGCCTTGGCCGAGAGTGCGTCGACGTGCTGGCGGAGCTGGCGCGCGTGGGCCCTGAGGCGCTCCTTGTGGACGTCCGGATCGTTGCTCTCGACCGCCTCCAGGTACGCCGCGAACGGGACCTTGGCGTCGACGACGACCTGCTTGCCCCCCGCGAGGTGCACGACCATGTCGGGCCGCACCCCGCCGTCCTCGCCGCGGGCGGTGACCTGGGTGGAGAAGTCGCAGTGCTCGACCATGCCGGCGAGCTCCACGATGCGCTCGAGCTGCAGCTCGCCCCACCGGCCCCGGACCTGCGGTGCGCGCAGGGCGTTGACCAGCTGTTTCGTCTCACCCCTGAGCTGCTCGGAACCGAGTGCCATCGCGGTGACCTGCTCACGCAGCCCCGCGTACGCCGACTCCCGGTCCATCTCGACGGTGCGCAGCTGGCCCTCCACGCGCTGCAGCGTGGACGCCATCGGGTCGAGCAGCCGGCCGATCGCGGTGGCACGGGCGGCCGCGTCGCCGTCGGCCTTGGCGTGCAGGGCGGCGGTGGCCTCCTTGATCCGGCCCTCGGCGAGCGCGACGAACTGCTCGTTGTTGCGGGCCAGCGCGTCTGCCGACAGTGCCTGGAACGCCTGCTTGAGCTCGACGTCCCGACGGGTGAGCAGCTGCTCGCGCTGCGCCGCAGCCTCCCGCTCGGTGCGCAGTGTCGCCGCCGTGCCCGCCGCTGCGGACTCGGCGCCCCTGAGCTGCTCGACCGTGCGGTCGTGGGCCTCATCGAGCGCGGAGAGCCGCTCCAGCAGCCCGGCCCGCTCGGCCCGGACCCCGGCGGCGTCGGCGCGCAGCATGGCGGAGGCGTCCCCGGCGGCACGGGCCGCCAAGGCGACCCTTGGGCGCGCCCGCGCCCTGCCGCGCGCCCAGGTGGCGCCCCCCCCCAGCGCCAGGCCCACGCCCAGGCCCACCA
>JAJAZD010000236.1 GCA_026785945.1 Pseudonocardia sp.
GCGGCGGTCCGGGTCGGCGGCAGGGACCTCGGCCGCGCCGCTGCAATCGCGGCCGCCCTGCCCGGACCGGCGTCGGCCGTGCGGGTCGACCTGACCGACGACGCCGACCTGGCCGCGTTCTGCCACGGCTGCCGGGTGGTCGTGAACTGCGCCGGACCCTCCTACCGGGTGCTGGACCGGGTCGCGCGGGCCGCAGCGGCCGCCGGGGCCGACTACGTCGACGCCGCAGGAGACGTGCCCGTGGGGCAGCTGCTGGCCGCCGACCCGCCGCCCGGGATGCACGGGTGGCGCGCGGTCCTCTCCGCCGGCGTTTCGCCGGGCCTCACCGGGCTGCTACCCCGCCTGCTCACCGCCGACGGCCCGCTACGCAGCCTCGACGTCTTCGCCGGCGGCCCTGCCCGCAGCACCTCGGTCGCCGCCGTCGACACCCTGCTCACCCGTGGTCCCGAGTTCGGCCTGCCCGGTGCCGAGTGGCGCGCCGGGCAGATCCACGAAGGCGCCCTCATGGGTCTGGACGCGGTGACGCTGCCCGGCTTTCCGGAACCCGTGATGGCGCGCCCGTTCCTGTCCGCGGAGGCCGAGCGGCTTGCCCGGTCCGCCGACGTCGACCGGATCCGCGCCTACACGGTGTTCGCCGGTGGACGGATCCCGGACCTGCTCGCGTCGGCCTGGGCCACCGGTCGGCCGGTGGAGGACTACGCCGCTGCGCTGGCCGCCGCAGCCGACGAGGAGGTCACCGAGCACGGGCAGTGGTTCACCTTGCTCGCCGCCGCCCGCCGCCCGCCCCGGAGCACGGGGCCCGTGCGCGTGCTGCTGACCACACCTGATCCATCGGCCCTCAGCGGTGCCGTCGTGGCCCTCTCCGTGCGGGCCGTGCTCGCTGGACGGGTTTCGCCGGGCGTTCGACATGCCGCCGACGTGCTCGACCCGCACGCCTGCCTGACGGCCCTGCGGGTCGACCCAGCGATATCCCTGCTGCAGATCGTCTGAACAAGGGGGTCAGCGATGTCGGCCCGCACATCGGGGGCAGCGGCCGTTGCTTCTGCGGGTACGTCGTGGCCCGTCTGTTGCTACTACGGCTGAAAGTTCGCCGAAGTAGCAATGAATATTGCTTGTTGGGTGCAGCGGGCTTCAGGGTGGACACATGGACGACGAGAAGTACGACGTTGTGGTCATCGGTGGCGGCGCTGCTGGTCTGAGCGGGGCGCTGACGCTGGCCCGTGCGCGCCGTTCGGTCCTGGTGATCGATGCGGGGGAGCCCCGCAACACCCCGTCGGCCGGGGTGCACGGGTTCCTGTCCCGGGACGGGGTCGCGCCCGCCGAGCTGGCGGCGCTGGGCCGCGCCGAGGTGCTGTCCTACGGCGGCCAGGTGCGGGACGCACGGGTGGACACCGCCGTCCGCGACGGGGACGGGTTCACCGTCGGGATCGACGGCGGCACCCAGGTCCGGGCGCGCCGGCTGCTGGTGGCGACCGGGCTGGTCGACGAGCTCCCCGACGTCGCGGGGGTGCGGGACCGGTGGGGCCGCGATGTGCTGCACTGTCCCTACTGTCACGGCTGGGAGGTGCGCGACCAGCCCGTCGGAGTGCTGTCCACCGGGCCGCTGGGCGTGCACCAGGCGCAGCTGTTCCGGCAGTGGACCGAGGACGTGGTGCTCTTCGTGCACACCGGGCCGCGACCGACCGACGAGGAGCGCGAGCAGTTCGATGCGCGCGGCATCGGCATCGTCGATGGCGAGGTGGCGTCGCTCGAGATCGTCGACGACGCCGTCACCGGGGTCCGGCTGCGTTCAGGCGACGTGCACCCGCGCCGTGCTGTGGTGGTCGGTCCACGGTTCACCGTCGCATCACCGGTGTTGGCGGGGCTCGGGGTGCCGGTGACCGAGCACCCGATGGGGATCGGGTCGCACGTGGCCGTCGACGCGCGGGGCACCACCAGCGTGCCGGGGGTCTGGGCGGCGGGCAACGTGGCCGACCCGATCGCCCAGGTCATGGGTGCCGCCGCGGCGGGGGCCAGCGCGGCCGGGGCGATCAACGCCGATCTGGTTGCCGAGGACGTCGCGCGAGCGGTCGAGGCGCGCCGCAACCCGTTCTCGGCCGCGGCTGTGGCCGGTCGCACTCCCGAGCAGTTCTGGGACGACGTCTACGGGCAGCTGGACCGGATGTTCAGCGGGAGTTCGAACCTGTTCCTCGTTCGGCAGGCGAGCGACCTGGCCCCCGGGACCGCGCTGGACCTGGGCTGCGGTGAGGGGGCCGACGCGATCTGGCTCGCCGTGCGCGGCTGGTGGGTCACCGCCGTCGACGTGTCCGGCACGGCCCTCGACCGCGCCGCGGGTGACGCGCGCGAGGCCGGAGTGGCCGGGCGGATCGACTGGCAGCGACACGATCTTGCGGAGTCCTTCCCCGCCGGCTCCTTCGACCTCGTCTCGGCCGGGTACCTGCACTCCCCGCCCGGGCTGCTGCCCCGGGAGAAGGTCTTGCGTGCGGCTGTGTTGGCGGTGGCGCCGGGCGGTGTGCTGCTGGTCGGCGCGCACTTCGGCATGCCCTCGTGGATGACCGACCCACCACCCGACCTGCACCTCCCCTCTCCGGAGGAGGTCGTGGAGTCCCTCGACCTGGACTTGGGGGAGTGGACGGTCGAGCCTGCCCGGTTCATCGAGCGCGAGCAGCAGGGCCCGGACGGCGTTCTCGGGACGCGTACCGACTACGTCCTGACCGTCCGGAGACGGGCGCTCTGACGGCACCTGGTCGAGGCATCGCGTGGCTCCGCCCCGGTCAAGTCCGTCCGTGGCCCGGCGGCGGGTGAACTGGCTGCCGGGCGCGGGCGCGGTCGGTTCACGTGGTGACGATCAGCCAGGTGGCGGTGCGGGCGCGTTCGAAGCGGGCGGTGGCGTCGGTCCAGTTGACGATGTTCCACCAGGCGGTGACGTAGCCGGGTTTGACGTTGCGGTACTGCAGGTAGAAGGCGTGCTCCCACATGTCGAGTACCACCACCGGGATGAGGCCGATCGGCACGTTGGCCTGCTGGTCGTAGAGCTGCACGGTCAGCGGTCTGGCTGCCGTGGGATCCCAGGCGAGGATCGCCCAGCCGGGGCCCTGGATGGCGTGGCGGTGAGCCGGGCGCGGAAGGTGTCGAACGATCCGAAGTTCTTCTCAGACCGGCGAGGTACTCGGTCATCGGACTCTTCGGGGCACGACCGGTCTTTGGTGCCATCACCTTGCACGAGCGAGGGGGCTGCTGCTGGGATGGTCCGTGAGGGGGTCCACATCGGGCAGTCACCTCGTGCCTCCGCTCCTGCCAGCGCAGTGCATGTGCAGCGGTCGGCTGTTTCCCACGTGTGGTGATCTTCTGTGCTCCAGGTCCGTCCCTGGTGCCCGGTGGATGTCGACGTGGCTGGTGACCCGTCGAGATCGATCGACGAGTACGCGTCGATCCGGGGGATGGTGGCGGTGTGGCCTGCCCGTCTTCATCCGCCGGCCGGGGTGATCGCGCTGCTGGGTTGCCGGGCGGTCCACTTCTCCTCGATGCGTCCGAACCGCCAGAATGATCAGTGCGACGGCGACCGACAGGACGGTGACGGTGAGGTTGTAGGAGACCTTGCGGATCGGTCTGAGGAAGGCCCATCCGTAGGCCTGGGACATGACCAGCCCGTCCGCGGTGTCGAACAGGCTCATCCCATCCCGGCCGCGAACAGGATCGGGAGGACGAGGATCGCGTAGGGCTTGCTGTCCCGGCGCATGACCCGTCCGAGCAGCCGGGCCAGGAACCCGCGGTTGTCGAGCTGGCGTTCCAGCTCGGCCTCGTCGAGTTCGCCGGTGCGCATCTCATGCGGTTGATGCATCTCTGTTGGGCTTCGGCCCAGGGATTGCATCAAGGAAAGTGTGGTCGACCAGTCCGCGACCCACCCGAGGCCAACCCGAGGCCACGCCACGATCTTCGGACCCCCGTACCGGCACGGATGATCGGGGGGTCTCGGATTCGGAATGGACGCTCGGTGCGGCTGCTGGTCGTGGGTGAGTGCGGGGTGGAGCCGGTCGTGCTCGCGCAGGGGACCTGATCTCGGAGGACGCCCATGAAGGGCTCTCACTCGGGTCTACTGCAATTCGATTGCAACAAGTAAGGGCTCAGTCCCGGGTGGGTTCGGGCAGGTCGCTGGGTGTGGTGTCGAGGGGGGAGGGCTCGTCGGGGTCCCAGTGGTCCTAGCCTTCGTCGGCGCGCCGGCGGGCGGCGCGACGGTCGTGGACCCGGGCGATCTGGATCGCGAGTTCGAACAGGACGACCAGGGCCGCGGCGAGGGCGGTCATGGAGATGGGGTCCTGTCCGGGGGTGGCGACGGCGGCGAAGACGAACAGCCCGAAGATCAGCCCGCGCCGCGATGTCCGGTGAGGTCGAGGTGACCGCGCCGCGGGTCAGCGAGCGCCGCACCGACCCCGACGCGGGCGAGCGGGCGAGGTTCTCCTCGGCGATCTGCCACCGTGGTGCCGCAAGACCCGGAAGATCACCGAGGTGCTGCCGCTGCTCTACCTCCACGGCCTCTTGAGCGGGGACTTCGTGCCCGCGCCGGGCCTGACGACCCGGCATGCGAACCGCGATGTGCTGGTCGACGGGCCCAGATCAGGATCGCCCCTGTGGATAGCCGCGTGGCCGGGCGGTGACGGCTGTCAGTCGGGCAGCGGCAGGGGCCACTGTGGGCCGTCGGGGGACCGATGCCAGACCGTGTGCCGCTCTGTTGTGGCGGTGAGGCCGAACTCGTGCCAGGGGGGTGCATCGAGGTCGGCCCATTGCTGCCAGGCGGTCTCGACCTGCGCCCACAGCGGGGTCGGTCCAGCCTCCTGCACGGAGTGGCGGCCGCCTGTGTCAGGGTCCCGGTCGATCTCGGCCCAGGACCCGTCCTGGGCACGTAGCTCGGTGACAATTCGGCCGTCGTCGGAGCGCCAGATGCTGCGGAGGATGCCGTGGGGCAGGTGGAGCTGAGCGAGGAAGGGGAACCGCTGGCCGCCGTCAAGCTGGGCCGGGTCCACTGTGGTGTGGCGGGTCGTCGGTGTGTCACCACTCCGGGTGGGGCGGGGGGTCCCGACGGTGGGGCCCGCTTCGGCGCGGCGCCGCATGAAGCAGCCCCACCAGGGCAGGAACGGGCCCTGCACCGTGTCGGGGGCGACGTGGCGCAGCGCGGTGAGGTTCCCGGCACCGAGTGGCCCCTCGATGTGGACCAGCGCGAGGCCGTCGGGGCGGAGTTGGGTGATCCATGTCGGGGGGACGGCGAACAGGGCGCAGGTGGCGATGATCCGGTCGTAGGGTGCGTGGTCGGGGAGGCCGTCGGCGCCGTCGACGGCGGCGAGTGCGGGGCTGTAGCCGAGCCGGGTGAGCCGGTCGCGGGCGGTGTCGACGAGGTGGGGGTCGATGTCGACGGAGAACACGTGCTCGCTGCCGAGCCGGTGCGCGAGGAGGGCGGCGTTGTAGCCGGTGCCGGTGCCGATCTCCAGCACGTTCATGCCGTCGGCGACGTCGAGGGCTTCGAGCATGCGGATCATGAGGTCGGGCTTGGTGGAGCTGGACACGGCGGCCTGCACACCCCGATCGGCGAACTCGGCGACCTCGGTGATCAGGGTTGTCGGCGAGTACACGAGATCGAGCCAAGAGCCGACGGTGGCCGGGTCGTGGGGCTCGTGAGCGGTCCAGCGCAGCGGCCGGGAGGTGGTGTCCTGCGTGTAGTAGCGGGGGATGAACTCGTGGCGGGGCACAGCGAGGACGGCAGCACGCCATGCCGGGGTGTGGAGGTCGCCGTCGGTGTCGAGGCGCTCGGCGAGCCGATGGGCCATTGGTTGCCAGGTGGATTCGGGAACGCTGACGGTCATGCGGTCGCTCCTTGAGCGAGGAATCGGACCAGGCTTTCCGTGATCGGGATTCCTGTGGCGGCTTCCAGGAATCCGTACTGCCCGCCCGGATTGATCTCCAGGAAAGAGTATACTTCTTCGGTTCCGACTTGCGCGATGGACAGATCGAAAGCGCCGTACACGAGGTCCAGTTCACGCATGATGGATCGCAGCGAATCGGTGACGTCTACCGGGAGTTCGATGATCTCGTAGGTGAGCGCCTGGTAGTCGGAGCGCCAATCCACGCGTGCGCTGTCCGATCCGGCGTGAATGGCGACCGCGAAGATCTTGTATCCGACGACCACTGCCCGGCATTCCCAGATCTTGTCGACCCAGTCCTGCACGAGATGGGCCGTCACGTCGATACCGCGTAGATCGGCGAGATCGTCACCCGACAACCTGCGGGTCCACCCGGTCTTGTAGGTTCCGTCCTCATAGATCAGGTTCGCGCTGAGCGGCTTCACGACCACCCCGTGTGGCGATTCCTTGGCGAACTTTTCGACCGCGTTGGGAGCTGGAATGAAATTGTCTATTCTCTTCGGGGTCGGATCGTGTAGTTCCAGTCACCGTGGAACTGGTGCCGGGTGATGGGTATGGATTCTCTCTGCTCGGTGGTCGGTTTGATTCCGGTGGGGTAGAGGTTGAGGTCGAGATCGGCGCGTACGGTGAGGCCGGTTACGGTGGTGGTGTTGGCGATGAGGCTGACTATGGTTTGGTAGGTTTCCAGGGGTCGGCCGCGCCAGGTTCCGGTGA
>JAJAZD010000237.1 GCA_026785945.1 Pseudonocardia sp.
CAGTTCCTCCTCCACCTCGGCGCGCCGGCGCTCCGGCTTGCCCGGTTGGGTGTGTATCACCATGACGCTCTCCGCTGTCATCGCCGAGCGGCGGTCGAGGGCACGTTCGTAGCCGGCGGGGCTCAGATGCCGTTCCTTGGAGTCGATCTCCCAGGCCAGCCCGACGTCGTCGAACCACGCGTCCGGCATCGCGATGAAGCGGCCGGCCCGGTCGTAGAGTTTCGCGTTCCGGATCGGCGGGGGAAGCGCCGTCCGCAGCACGAGTTGGCGGGCGTGTGCCTCGGCCGCCGAGCGCACGCCGTCGCTGACCTCGCGCAGCACCTCGCGGGGCAGCGCGCTGCCCCGGCCGCTACCGTCGGCGAGTTCCACGTCGAGCTCGGCGGGAGTGCACCCTCCGCGTTGGACCACCTCGGCGAGTACGGCCCGGGCCTCGCTGCGGTCGGAGCTGCGCCGGGCGAAGTCCACCGCGGCCCGCGGGACCGGGGCGAGCGGCCAGCGCCCGGGGAGTGGTG
Organism: Pseudonocardia sp.; assembly: GCA_026785945.1. Taxonomy (GTDB): domain Bacteria; phylum Actinomycetota; class Actinomycetes; order Mycobacteriales; family Pseudonocardiaceae; genus Pseudonocardia. Next base: position 513 of record JAJAZD010000237.1, read on the forward strand.
TCGGGAGGTCGTCGGTGCGCTCGGCCAGCACCCGACCCGCGCCGATCCGCCGCCGATCGGCGGGCACCAGCAGGTGCACCGGTCCGGACGAGGCGGGAATCCGCTCCATGCCGTGCAGCGCGAGCGCGTCGAGATCGGTGAGGACGGCGCCATCACCGGCGTGGAGCAGCGCTGCGCGCCGCCGGTCCGCCCGGGTGGGCGGCCCCGTTGCTCAGGAGTACGACGCCCGGCAGCAGGAGCCGCCACGGCCCGCCCGGCCGGCACCCCTCCCGCGTTGTGCCACGGCTCGAACCGAAGCGCTCGAGATGGGTGATCCGCGCCGTCGTGCTGCCGCGCAAGGCGGCGAACTCGTCGGGCCGGAGCGGGCAGGTTCGTCTTGGCACACGGTGATGCTCCCGGAGAACTCCACGGCAGGGGCCCCGTTCCGGAGGTCTGTGGACAACTCTGGGGTACCGGGGCGGGGGGAGAGTGGGGTCAGCTGGTGATGTCCTTGCGGTTGAAGCGGACGATCGCCAGTGCGCCGAACACGGTGGCGTAGGTGATCGCGGAGAAGGCGCCGCGCGTGATGGCGCCCCAGTCGACGTCCTGGGCGAGCAGGCCCGCCCAGGCCGTGCCGTAATGGGTCGGCAGGTAGTCGCGCAGGCCCTCCAGTGCCGTGATCTGGTCGAGGATCTGCGAGACGATCGACGCCATCACCGCCCCGCCCACCGCGCCGAGCGGGGCGTCCGTGCTCACCGAGAGAAGGAGCGCGAGCCCCGCCACCCAGGTCAGGTGCACCGCGATGTAGACCGCCCCGAGCAGCACGCGGCCCACGCCGTCGAGGTAGCCGAGCGACTCGCCGGTAGGGCTCACCAGGTTGCCCGTGCCGTAGGCGAGGCTGCCGACACCGAGGGCCACCACCGGCAGCAGGAGGAGTGCGGCCAGTGACAGCAGGCCCGCCACGATCGCCTTCTGCCGCACCAGCCGGGCGCGCGGGATGGGCGCGGCGAGCAGGTAGCGCAGGCTCGACCACGACGCCTCCGCGGCCACCGTATCGCCGAAGAACAGCGCCACCACCACGACGAGCAGGAACGACGCCGACGCGAACAGCGCGAACACCGCGAAGTTGCCCGCGCTGCCCTTCGCCAGGTCGACGAGGTTGAGCGATCCGGTCGGTGGGCCGTCGTCGGCCAGTTCGAATGCCGCCCAGAGGATCACCGGCAACAACGCGACCAGCGCGAACGTCACCTGGGTGCGACGGCGGCGGAGCTGGCGGACGATCTCGACACGCAGCGGCAACGTCCGGTCCGGACGGTAGGCCGTCGCGGGCCGTCCGGTCGCCAGGCCGCCGACCGTGCCCGTGCGGGTGGAGGGGTAGACGTCGTCGGTGCGCGATGGCGCTGGTGGTTCGCTCGCGGGCTTGCGCGGCGCTGGTGGTTCGCTCGCGGGCTCGTTCACGGCTCCGTGTCCTCTCCGACGAGCTGCAGGAACGCGTCCTCGAGCCGGCGCCGGGGCCCGGCGGAGGCGACGTCGACCCCGGCCGTGACCAGCGCCCGCACCGCCGACGCGCGCGGGGTGCCGTTCAGCTCGGCGTGCACCGAGCCACCCTCCACCTCCACCGCGTGGACACCGGCGAGTTCCCCGAGGACCGTGGCGGCGCGGTCAGGGGCGTCGACCGCGAAGGTGGCCGCCCCACCGCCGGCGATGATGTCGTCGACGGTGCCGTCGGCGACGACCTTGCCGTGGTGCATGACGACCACGTGCGTGCAGGTCTGCTCCACCTCGGCGAGCAGATGGCTCGACACCAGCACGGTCCGCCCGGCGGCGGCGTAGCGGCGCAGCACCTCGCGCATGGCGTGGATCTGGGGCGGGTCCAGGCCGTTGGTCGGTTCGTCGAGCACGAGCAGTTCGGGCAGGCCGAGCATCGCCTGGGCGATCGCGAGGCGCTGACGCATCCCCTGGCTGTAGGTGCCGACCCGGCGCTGGACCGACGCGCCGAGCCCGGCGATCTCGAGGGCCTCGTCCAGCCGGGCCTCGGCGGTGGGACGGCCGGTCGCGGCCCAGTACAGGCGCAGGTTGTCCGCTCCCGACAGGTGCGGCAGGAAGCCGGGGCCCTCGACGAACGCGCCGATCCGCGCCAGCACCGGCGCGCCCGGCCCGACCGGCTGCCCGAAGGCGGTGATCGTGCCGGACGTGGGGCCGATCAGGCCCATGAGCATCCGCAGCACCGTGGTCTTGCCCGCACCGTTGGGCCCGAGCAGCCCCAGCACCATGCCCTTGCGGACGGCGAACGTCACGTCCTTCACGGCACTGAAGCCACCTTTGTAGGTCTTCGCGAGATCGGTGATCTGCAGCGGCGGCGCCTCCGGATCGGTGCCGGCGAGCACACCGGCCACCGACCGTCGCCGGAGCAGCCGGGCCACCGCCCACGCCAGCAGGGCCAGGCCGAGCACGACGGCGATGCCGATCACCGGCCCCGCCGGCACGGTGTTCGCCGTGACGGCGTCACCGGGTACCAGGGGTATCTCGAGCGCGGCTGCGGGCGCAGCGATCTGCCACACCGCCGGCTCCGTGCCACCCGTGTAGCCCTGGTCGGTGGTGGCGACCGAGACGACGAGCCGGTTGCCTGCCTCGATCGGTGCCACCACCCCCGGGAGCGTGACGGAGGCCGTGGCCGGGGTGCCGTCAGCGGGCACGGCGACACGGATCGGGGCGACCGCGCTGCCGAGCAGGGTGCGCAGGCCGTCGGGGGTCACCTCGAAGGTCCGGGCGAAGAGCACCGCCTCGGCGGGCGCGGGCTGGCCGGGTACCCGCGCGACGGCGAGGTCGACCCGCGGTGCGCCGGTCAGCAGCAGCGGTGCGTCGAGCACGGGGGTGGCGAACTGCGCGGCCTGGCCGGGCAGTTCGGCGGTGAACGCCGCGAGCCGGCCGCCCAACGCGCCCAGTGCCCCGCCCAGACCGGGCAGCGAGGTGATCGCCGCGGGGTTCCCGCCGGCCGGTGTGAGCACGACCTGACCGGCGCCGTCGAGCCGGAGCGTCTCAGTGCGCAGAGCCGAGGCACCGGCGAGGCCGGGGTAGTCGGCCGCGACGACCGTGCGGCTCGTCGGCGTGTTGCCGCCGGTGCGCACGCCGCTCGCGACGCCGTAGCCGAAGCTCGCGCCGGGGTCGTCGCCGGTGCCGGTGAGATGGAACGTGAGCCAGTCACCGATCTCGTCGCGGACGGTCTGGTCGGGCGGGGTGCCGTCATGGCCGCCGCCGAACCAGGTGACCTTGACCGTGCCACCCGCGGCGGCGATCTCCCGCGCGTTGGCGTCGGCCTGGTCGAGCCCGAACAGCGTGTCCTGCTCGCCCTGCACGAGCAGCGTCGGCGCGGTGATCCGGTCGGTGACGGTCGCGGGCGACGAGCGGCGCAGCAGCTCCGCCGTGGCAGGGGACAGGCGGCCGGTGGTGGCGGCCTCGGTGTAGGCCGCACAGACCTCCACGGCGAACCGGCCGCAGGTCGCGGGCGCACCGGTGGCGGGCCCGCCGGTCACGGGCGCGCCGGTGGTCGGC
>JAJAZD010000238.1 GCA_026785945.1 Pseudonocardia sp.
GTCCGCCTCCGTGCTGCGCAGCCTCCGATCCGAGGGTGTCAGCGTCAGCCCGATCGGTGACGGCATCGGTGTCCTCGATGCCGTGCGTCTCCGCGCTCCGGCGCTCCTCGTGTTCGACGTCGAGCTGCCCGGGCCCGACCACGCTGCCCTGCTGGCGGCCGTCCACGCCGAGGCGCCCGACGTACCTGTCATCGCCGTCACGCCCCGTGAGCGACGAGCCGGCCTGATGAACCAACTGCGTGGTGATCGCGACGACTACCTGCTGCGCCCGTTCGCCGTCGACGAGCTCGCGGCCCGCATCCGGCTGCGCCTGCGGCTGGGCCCGCCCGTGGTGGACATGGTGCTGCGCCAGGGTGAGCTGATCATCGACACCGAGTTCGGCGACGTCAGCGTGGACGGCCAGCCGGTCTCCCTGTCGCCCACCGAGTACTCGCTGCTCATGTCACTGATCGCTGAGCCCGGCGAGGTCGTCCCGCCCCACCGGCTCGCCCGGGAGGTGTGGTCGGAGCCCGCGTCGGCCAACCTCGTGCAGGTCTACATCTCCTACCTGCGACGCAAGATCGGCCCCGAACGGATCCGCACCGTGCGCGGTGAGGGCTACGTGCTGGAGGCCTGAGCGGCGGGTCTCCGGCGGCGTCCGGTCCGATAACGCTTCGGGTGTCAACGTCGGCCTCGCCGTGCACACCTGGACGTGTTGTGCTAACAAATGCTCACTCGGGCCGCGAGGGGAGCGGGCCGCACAACATCCAGGAGAACGCAATGACCGCAACCGGGATCATCACAGCCATCATCATCGGTGCCATTCTCGGATTCGTGGGCAAGCTCGTCGCCCCCGGCCGGCAGAACATCCCGTGGTGGCTCACGATCCTCGTCGGGATCGTCGCCGCCTTCATCGGCACGTTCATCGCCGGCCTCCTCGGCATCGCGGACACGGGCGGGATCGACTGGATCGAGATCATCCTCCAGGTCGTCGTCGCCGCGATCGGCGTCACCGTGGTTGCCGGTGTCTACGGTCGCCGAGGCGTCACACGCTGACCTGCTGTCCGGCCGGGGGGGGGGGGGGGCCGCCCGGGCGGGGGCGGGCCCGCCCCCCGCGCCGCCCCCCCCCCCCGCCCCCCCCCAAATCCCCCCCCGCGGCCTGGCCGCCCCCCCGCCCCCCCCCCCCCCCCCCCCCCCCCCCCCCCCCCCCCACCTCCCGGTCTCGCCGGCCGAACCCGGGTACCGGTCAGCGGACGATGCGCACCGTGAGCGGGTACCGGTACTCACGCCCCGAGGACGCCCGGACCGTCGCCGTGACCAGACACACGAGGTAGAAGATTCCGTAGAGCGGCAACAGCACGAAACCGATGAGCACGAACAGCAGCAGCGCGAACACCGCTGTGTAGACCAGCGCGTTGATCTGGAAGTTCAACGATTCGACTGCGTTGCGCCGGATGAACGGCGAGCTTCCGCCCTTCGCGAGCAGCACGACGAGCGGCGCGATCAGGCCGAGCGCGAACCAGGCGGTGACGATGCTGCCGATGTGGGCGGCGACCGCCCAGTTGCGTTCGTCGGCAACGGGGGCAAGTTCCCCGCCACCGTGCGAGGGGGCCCAAGATGGGTCGGGCGGGGGGTAGGAGGTCATGGAAGTAGTGAACCGCAACCCGGACCTCCTGATACAGCGGTGTGGCGGATCAGCCGGCAAAGGTCCGGGCCGCGGCGAGGAAGGCGTCGTTCTCCTCCGGGTTCGAGATGGTGACCCGCGCTCCTTCGGGATGGAACGGCCTGACGATCACCCTGTGCTCCAGGCAGTGCGCGGCGAAGGCGGCCGTCCGCTCCCCGAGGGCCAGCCACACGAAGTTCGCCTGGGTGGGCGGCACGCGGAAGCCGGCGTCGAGCAGTGCGGCCCGCACCCGGACCCGTTCGGTCACCACCTCGGCGCACGCGGACAGCATGGCGTCCGCGTCGTCGAGTGCGGCGATCGCGCCGGCCTGGGCCACCGCGCTCACGCTGAACGGCGCGCAGACCTTGCGCAGCGCCGAGGCCACCTCGGGCGCGGCGACGCCGTATCCCACGCGTAGGGCCGCCAGCCGGTAGGCCTTGGAGAACGTGCGCAGCACGACCAGGTTGGGATGGGCGTCGAGCAGGGGCAGCCCGTCCGCGGCGTCGGGGTCGGTCACGTACTCGTGGTAGGCCTCGTCCAGTGCCACCAGCACGTCGGGGCCGACCGCGGCGAGAAACCGCTCCATCCCGGTACGCGTGACGACCGTGCCCGTCGGGTTGTTGGGGCTGCACACCATCACCAGCCGCGTGTGCGGGGTGACCGCCGCGGCCATCGCCTCGAGGTCGTGGCGCAGTTCGCCGTCCAGCGGGACGGTGCGGGCGATCGCCCCGCCGATCCGCGTGAGGATCGGGTAGGCCTCGAACGAGCGCCACGCGAACAGCACCTCGTCGGACGGCTCGTGACACGTCGCCTGCACGAGTTGCTGGCAGATGCTCACCGAGCCGCAGCCCGTCGCGATCCGGGCCGGGTCGACGCCGAGGGAGCCCGCGATGCGCGCTGTCAGGCCGGCGACGGCCATGTCCGGGTACCGGTTCCCGGTTGCCGCGGCCTCGGCGATCGCCGCAAGCACGGGCGCGGTCGGAGGTAGCGGCACCTCGTTGCTGGCGAGCTTCACGGCCCCGGGGATCGCGCGACCGGGCACGTAGGCGGGAAGGCTGTCGAGATCGGCGCGGGTGAGCGTCATGAGGCTCACGGTATCGCCGCCCGGTCCCGTCCGGCCCGGTTCGCGTGTCACGCTGTTCTGATGACCGACATCCGCACCGAGAACGTCCCCCTGGTCGACGGCAGCGCTCTGCGGCTCACCGTCGCGGCACCGGTCAGCGCGATCCGCGGGGGGATCGTGGTGCTGCACGAGGCGCGTGGCGTCACCGACGCCGTCCGGGGCCTGGTGCAAGGTCTCGCGGGGGACGGGTGGCTGGCCGTCGCCCCGCACCTCTACCACCGCGACGGCGCCGACGAGCTCGCCGACGACGAGCAGAAGGTGCAGGAGCAGATCGACCGGCTCGACAGCGAGCAGGTCGCCGCCGATACCGACACGGCTTTCGGCTGGCTGGCCGGCCACGACATCAGCGCCGACCGGATGGGCGTCGTCGGCTTCGACCTCGGCGGGTCGGTGGCGATGATGGTGGCGGCCACCCGCACGCTCGGCGCGGCGGTCACCGTGGCGGGGGACCGCCCCGGGGCGGCGCCGTCCGCCCACCTGACCTCGATGGTCGGCGCCGCACAGGGACTCACCTGTCCGTGGCTGGGCATCTACGGCGAGTCGTCCGACGGCACACCGGACCCCGAGATCGACCGCCTGCGCAAAGCGGCCGCATCCTCCGAGGTGGCCACGGACGTCGTGGTGTACCGCCGCCACCGCTTCGACGACGACCCCGCCGCCGCGGCGGACGCCTGGCAGCGCACCCTGAACTGGTTCGGCTCCCACCTACGCTGACCCGCGAGTCGGGGTTTCCGTGCGCGCGAGTCGGGCGATCGGTGCGACGTACGCGGTGCCCACTGGCGCGTCCGGCTCCCGGGATTGCATGCTGACGCCCATGGCTGAGACCCCCGATGTCCTGTGGGCTCCCGATCCCGACCGCGCCGGCCCGATGGCCGAGTTCATCGGGTGGGTGCGTGAACACCGCGACGTCGACGCGCCGGACTACGCCGCGCTGCATACCTGGTCGGTCGAGGACCTGGAGGGGTTCTGGTCGGCCGCCGCCGAGTTCCTGGGCGTCCGGTTCCACACCCCACCCACGTCCGCGTTGGGTGCGGTGGCGATGCCGGGCACCGAGTGGTTCCCCGGCTCGACGCTGAACTACGCCGAACACGCCCTCACCGGCAGCCCGGACGGCGACATCGCCATCGTGTTCGCCCGCGAGGACGGCCTCGAGCGGGAGGTGACCCACGGCGCGCTGCGCGACCTCGTCGCGCGGGCGCGGGCCGGGCTCGTCGGGATCGGGGTGGGCCGGGGCGACAGGGTCGTGGCGCTCGCCCCGAACTGCGTCGAGACACTGGCGATGTTCCTCGCGGCCGCGAGCCTGGGCGCGATCTGGTCGTCGTGCTCGCCGGATTTCGGCGCCCGAGCCGTACACGACCGTTTCGCCCAGATCGAGCCGACGGTGCTGCTCGCCGTCGACGGCTACGTCTACGGCGGCAAGCGTTTCGACGTCCGTCCGAAGGTCGCGGCGCTGCGCGGGCAGCTCCCGACGCTGCGCGCGACCGTCCTCGTCCCGTACCTGGACTCCTCCGCGACGCTCGACGGCGCAGTGCCGTGGGACGAGTTCACGGCCACGCCCGCCCCGCTGGAGTTCGAGCCGGTGCCGTTCGGCCACCCGCTGTGGGTGCTCTACTCCTCGGGCACCACCGGCCTGCCCAAGGGCATCGTGCACGGGCACGGCGGCATCGTGGTCGAGCACCTCAAGGCGCTGCGGCTGCAGATGGAGCTCGAGCCGGGTGACCGGTTCTTCTGGTTCACCACCACCGGTTGGATGATGTGGAACCTGCTCATCGGCGGGTTGCTGGCGGGCGCCACGATCGTGCTGTTCGACGGCAACCCCGGCCACCCCGACCTCGGTGCCCTGTGGAAGCTGGCCGAGCGCCACCGCGTCACCTGGTTCGGGGCGTCGGCGCCGTTCCTGCAGGCCGGCCTGAAGGCGGGGCTGCGCCCGCGCGACTCCTACGACCTGACGGCCCTGCGGGCCATCGGCTCGACGGGCGCGCCGCTGTCGGTGGAGGGATTCCGCTGGGTCGGTGACGCCGTCGGCGAGCACGTCCAGATCTGCTCGGTCTCCGGCGGCACGGACGTGTGCGCGGCGTTCGTCGGCTCCGCCCCGAACGTTCCGGTGTGGCTCGGTGAGATCTCCTGCGCCGCGCTCGGAGCCGCGGTGGTCGCCTACGACGAGGCGGGCAATGAGCTCGTCGACGAGGTGGGCGAGCTGGTGATCACGAAGCCGATGCCGTCGATGCCGGTGGCGTTCTGGGACGACCCGGACGGCACGCGGCTCCGCGAGGCCTACTTCGACGAGTTCCCCGGTGTGTGGCGCCACGGCGACTGGGTGCGGCTCACCCCGCGCGGCTCCTACGTCATCTACGGCCGCAGCGACTCGACGCTCAACCGCGGCGGCGTCCGCATGGGCACCGCGGACTTCTACGCCGTCGTGGAGGGCTTCGACTCCGTGGCCGACTCGCTGGTGATCGACACGACCGAGCTGGGAGCCCGCGACGAGGGGATGCTGCTCTGCTTCCTGGTGCTGGCACCCGGTGCGTCGCTCGCCGAGGTCGAGCCCGCGCTGCGTCGAGCGTTGCGCTCGGAGCTGTCGCCGCGCCACGTCCCGGACCGGTTCGTCGTCGTCGACGCCGTGCCGCGGACGCTGAACGGCAAGAAGTGCGAGGTACCGGTCAAGAAGATCCTCGCGGGTGTGGCACCTGACCGGGCCGTGAGCCGCGGCGCCCTGCAGAACCCCGACGCCCTCACACCCTTCCTGGCCCTGGCGCGCGGGGTGTCGTGAAGCCCGTGGCCGGGCGTGTGTACCCTGGTCAGCGCTGGAGGCCGAGAGGTCCCGGGAGGCTTCGCCTAGTCTGGTCTATGGCGCCGCACTGCTAATGCGGTTTGGGGTTACGCTCCATCCCGGGTTCAAATCCCGGAGCCTCCGCGCTGGCGGGTCGGGTACAATCGGCACGCTTGAGTGGGACAATTGAAGATCACGCGCCCGTAGCTCAACGGATAGAGCATCTGACTACGGATCAGAAGGTTAGGGGTTCGAATCCCTTCGGGCGCACCAC
>JAJAZD010000239.1 GCA_026785945.1 Pseudonocardia sp.
GCCGTCGACGACGTACATGCGCTTGATCTCCGCGTCGTCGTCGCGCAGCGCCGGGTCCTCGCCCCCGTCGCGGGCCCGCCAGCCCCCGCAGGCCACCGCCGTCCCGCCCGCGTAGCCGACGACGAGATGTCCGAGCGGGGAGGCGAACTGGCGGGGATCGACCGGCGTCGCGTCCTCGTCGCCGTAGCGCTCCCGGTAGACCTGCTGCGCGCCGGCGATCAGGCGGACCACGTCGGGATGGTCGAAGGGCGTGGGACGCAGATCGAGCAGGGCATGGAGCACCGACCTACCGTACGGAGACGCCGGATCGGGCGCTCACGGGCCGATCCGTGGCGTCGGGAGCAGGGACAGGACGGCGTCCGCCACCGCGTCGGGCCGGTCGTGGGGCACGAAGGTCATCGCGTCGTCGAGCCAGGTGACGGTCGTGTCGAGCAGGGCCGCGAGGCGCTCGGCGTCCCGGGGCGGGAAGATCCGGTCCCGGCGGCCCCAGACCACGGCCGCGCGTCCGGCGAAGGCCCGGAGCCCGTCGACGGCGTCGAGCAGCGGTCCGGGGCGCACGTTGCGCAGGAAGCGGCGAACAGCCACAACATCAGGCTCGTCCCGCCGGGCACCGCCGCGAGCGACACCACCGGGCGCACCAGCCGCGGCGGGAAGTGCACCGACCTGGAAGCCGCGACCGACACCGCGACCGGGGTGACCCCCGGGGTGCTGCGCCGGTTCGCCGCGATCGGACTCCGCCGGGACGCCCTTCCACGATCGACGACGACCACCGACGCCCTCGAACGGCTCCGGCTGCTCAGCGTGGAGTGCGGGTGAACGGGTAGGTCGCCCACTCCAACGCCGCCACCTCCCCCGCCGGATCCCGGTGCACGGCGAGCCGCTCCCCGGTGAAGCGGCCCGCCACCGCCCGCCAGCGGTCGTGGTCGAGCCGCTCGAACCGGGTCTCGCTGCTGGCCGGGGCGCCGACCATCAGCGCGTGCAGCCCGTCGGCCCGCCAGGTGAACACCGTCTCCGCGGCCTCCGACCACCAGCGCCCAACACCCCCTCCCGCCCCGGTGCGCCAGCAGCCCCCGCAGCGGCACCTTGTCGAACGGCGTTCCCTCCAGATACATGCTCACCGGGCATCAGGCATTCGGACAGTCCGACGGTCCAATTCGCGGACCTGGTCGACGTGACGCGGCTCTGCCGTACTGGGCGGGCCATCACGGTCACCTACCACCGTCGTGATCGCGATCGAAGAGAACCAGTCGGAGGAGAGACCGTGGGACTGCCGTTCCGTTCGAAGGCGCTGGTGATGAATCCGGACGAGCTCGGCTCCGACCCGAGGCCGGGCATGGACCTGGCGGTGAGCCTGGGCATCAGCGGGTTGGAGATCCGGACGGCCCACGGCACCAACGCCCTGCTGCTCCCGACCGAAGGGCTGCGTGGTCTCCGCGACATGGCCGAGAACCGTGGCCTGGCGGTGGTGGCTCTGGCCTCACCGCTGTGGAAGTGGTGCCGTCCGGGGGCGACGCCGGGCCGGGTGGACAGCTTCGGCTTTCCGACCGAGATTCCACCGGACGACAGATCGATGTGGATCGAGCGAGCCATCGGGGCAGCCGTGATCCTGGGCGCGCCGCTCGTACGGGTGTTCTCCCACCTTCGTGTCGCGCTGGAGTCGACCGAGCGGTTCGTCGACGACCCGCTGCTCGGCACGGCACTCGATGCGGCCGAGCGGGCCGGGGTGCGCCTGCTGCTGGAGAACGAGCCGGTGTGCACGGTCGCGCAGGCCGACCTGTTGCTGGAGGCACTGCAACGTCATCACGGACGCGGGCTCGGGCTGTGGTTGGACGTGGCGAACCTGCACGAGGTGGGTCAGGCCGATCCGGAGACGGTGCGGTCCCTGGCCCCGTACGTGGGCTACGTGCACGTCAAGGACTACCGGTCGGCGCCGGACGGCCGACGCTCCTTCTGCCCCGCGGGCGAGGGTTGCGTGCCCTACGACACGGTGCTGCCGCTGTTGGCCGATGCCTGTCCTGTAGTGCCGTACGCGTTGGAGACTCATGTGCGGGATGGGCCGGCGGCCGCGCTGGCGGCGGGCGCGGCGTTCCTTCGCTCGACATTGCCCGGTGGTGTGTTGTGACGGGTGTGCTGCTGGTCGGGGCCGGCGAAGTGGGCAGGAAGCATCTCGCCGCCCTGTCCGACCTACCGGGGATCACCGTGCTGGGCGTCGCCGACCCGGACCCGTCCGCGGATCTCCCGCGCGATGTGCCGACCTTCGTGTCCTGGATGACGGCGCTGGCTGCTCTCGCACCGGACCTCGTCGTGGTCGCGACCCCGCCCGGGATCGCGCTCGCGGCGGCACGGGACGCCGCAGCGTCAGGGGCGGTGGTGCTGGTCGAGAAGCCTGTCACGCTCGACCCTGCGCGGCTGCATCCGCAGCCGGGGGACGAGCGGATCTCAGTCGCCTTCCAACCGCACTTCGCGCCGGGTCTGGACGTGCTGCTCGCCCGGCCCCCGGCCGTCGACCGAGCGGAGGTGTTGTTGACGGTCAACCGCGACGCGGGCTACTACCGGGGCTGGCGACGCACCTACGCGTCGGCGGGCGGAGTACTGCACCAGCAGGCCGTCCACGGGCTGGCCCTCGCGCTACGCCTGCTGCCCGGCGACGTCGAGTCGGCGGACGCACGGGTGGTACATCGGCGGCTACTCGCTGAGATCGAGGACCGCGTCACCGCCACGATCACGTTGACCGGTGGCCGCACGCTGCACGTCGACGCGGGCGTCGACCACCCCGGCCGTCCACGGCACGACGTCGTCCTGCACCTGGCCGGCGGGCAACGTCTGGCCGTGCACGGACGGAACCTCGAAGCCGGGCTGGGCGCGACCGCCGACGCGCCATCGCACGAGGAGTTGCGTCGTCGGATGTACCGCGCCGCCCTCGCCGGACACCCGGCTCATCCATGCCTATTCCCGCTCTCGGCGCTCCGGCGTCCATTGGAGGTGATCGATCGTGTCTACCGCGACGCAGTACGCGACACGCCCGCCGCTACCGCATGAACTGGCCGTCGAGGTCGTCGAACGCAAGGGGGTCGGCCACCCCGACACCCTGGCCGACGGTATCGCCGAGCTGGCGTCCATCCGCTACAGCCGCCACTGCCTGGACACGGCCGGGGCCGTGTTGCACCACAACCTGGACAAGGTCGCCGTACTCGGGGGCCGTGCCCTGTTCACTGACACCGGCGGGGTCTACGACCGCCCGCTGCGCGTCGTGTTCGGCGGCCGAATCTCGACCTCGTTCGCCGGCCGGGCCCTTCCGGTCCGCGAGCTTCTTGAGCAGGCGGCTGTCGACCACCTACGAGCTTCGCTGCCCGGTTTCGAGCACGTGACGCTGGCCTTCCACCACGAGACCACGGACTCCAGCAAGTTCCCCGCATGGTTCGCGCCGCGCTCGCTGGCGGACCTGCCGGAGCGGCCACGCGCGTTCTCCAACGACACCGCCTACCTCGTCGGCTCCGCACCGCGCACCGCGACCGAGACGGTGGCTCTGCTGACCGAGGCCTGGTTCCGCCGCTGCCCGTGGGCCGGCAGCGACATCAAGGCGCTCGCCGTGCGTGACGGCGACGGGATCACGGTCACGGCGTGCGTGCCCGCCCTCGCCGGTCGCCTCACCAGCGCCGCCGCCTTCGACGACGCCCTGACGACCGCGACGACCGACCTGACCCGGGCGCTCGCTCAACGGCTGCCGGGACGCGTGGAGGTCGTCTGCAACACCCGGGGCAGCCGCCGCGAGCCGCTGTCCGGTCAGTACTTCACGCTGTCGGGGTCCGCCGTCGACTTCGGCGAGGACGGCCTGGTCGGCCGGGGCAACGCGCGCACCGGGACGATCGGCGGCGGTCACCGGGCGGGCAACGAGGCCACGTTCGGCAAGAACCCCGCCTACCACGTCGGCAAGGTGGGCGGCTGGCTCGCCGACGAGGCCGCCCGCGCCGTCGCCGAACACGTCGGTCCATGCCGGGTCGGGCTGCTGTGGCGCAACGGCGCGCCGTACGACCAGCCCGCGTCGATCGAGATCACCACAGCGGCGGAGAGCCCGGCGGGGCCGGCCGAGGATGCCGCACGCCACGCTCTGACCCGGACCGACTGGTTGGGCGATCTGCTGTCCGGCCGCTATCTGCCCCGGGTGGAGCCGGTCGAACAGCTCCTCGACGACCTCCAATGGGCCGGCGGATGACCGTCACCGTCACCACCGGTCACGTGTCCGCCGTCGTGGTCCTGCCCGCCGACATCGACACCGCGACGGCCCACGCGGCCGGCGCCTGCCTGCCCGGCGGATGGATCGCCACACCCCTACCCACTGCCACCTCGCCGGGACCGCCGGCCGTCGAGGTGCGGCGCGGGCCGACCGGAGTCAGGGTCGAGAGGGACACCGTTCACGTCCAGCTCGACGATGACGCCGCCTCGGGCGACACCCTGGCCTACGTCACCTACACCGCGTTGGAACGGCTCCGCCAGCGGCGACGCCGGGCGACCCTGCACGGCGGGGCGCTGATCGGCCCGGACGGAGGTGCTGTGCTGCTGCTGGGCGCGAAGGGCGCCGGGAAGACCTCCACCGCGCTCGCGCTGGCCGACCGTGGCTGGACCCATGCCGGCGACGATCTGGTCGTGCTCGGCGAGGACAACCGGGACGACACGATGGTGGTGTGGTCGGGTAAACCTGTCGCAGCGGTCCGGGACCCGGCCAGACCGCTCGCCGGGAAGCGGTCGCACGTCCTGCGCCCCTTCACCGGCCCGGCACCCGCCGCGCTGCGCTGGGTCGTGCGCCTCGCCGTCCATCCCGCGCTGGACTCGTCGTCACTCACAACGGCAACACCGTTCTCAATCAACGAGTGCCTGCGACTGCACGAGGCGCTGGCCCGCTACATCTCCGGGCTCCCCACCCCCCTCGCCGGCGCACACAACACCCCGTTCGGGCCGGTGTGGCCGATGGACACCCCCGCACTGGCCCGCTGGCGCAGCCAACTCCTCGCCCGGCTCGCGTCAAGCCGGTTCGACTACCTCTACGCCCCGGACCCGGACAGCGCCGCCGACCTCCTCGCCGCCCGGTGGTGATACACGTGAACTTCGCAGCGATCCTGCCGAGCCGCAACGAGCGGGCCACCATCGCCGACGTCACCACGGCCGTCGACACGGCCATCGGGGCGGCCGACGCGGCCATCCTCCACGCCGACTCCTCCGACACCCCAGACACCGCCGCGAGGTTTATGGCCACGCCCACCCGGGCCGCCAAGGTCCCCCTGACCGGACTCGCCCGTGGCAAGGGCGGCCAGATCCTGGCCGCCGCCCGGCACGACGCCATCACCGGCGCCGACGCCGTCCTCGTGGCCGACACCGACACCCGCAACCCCGACCCCGACACCTACCGCACCCTCCTGGCCCGGATCGAAACCGGCGCGTCCCTGGCCGTCGCCGACTACCCACGACACTGGGACGAGGCCAACCTCACCAACCACCTGGCCCGGCCGCTGATCGCCGCCACCACCGGACACGACATTCCCCAACCACTCGCCGGCGACATCGCCATCTCCCGGCAATGCCTCGACGCCGCGCTCCGCGCCGCCGAGACCCTCCCCGCCGACGTGGCCATGTGCGTGAACGGCTACGGCATCGACGCGTTCCTGCTGCTCACCGCAGCATCCGTCGGTCCCATCGCCAGCGTTCGCGTCGAGTACGCCAAACAGCACGCCGGATCCTTCCTCCACCTCCCCACCATCTACCACGAAGCCGTCCCCGCCCTGCTGCACCTGACCGGACGCCGCAGCCCGCCGCACGCTGGCAACGAGAGCGGGTACCGGATCGCCGACCGCCGCCTGGAACCGGCCCAGCTCAGATCCATGCTGACCACGCTCGACGGTCTCGCCTCCCGGCCGGACCGCTACGATTCGCGACCCTGGTCATTCGTCGTGGCCGAGGCCTGGCAGGCCGTCCACCAGGGCTGCCCGCCGGTCCGCGCGGCTCGCCTGCTGTGGCCGCACTACGTCCACCGCGTCCGTGACTGGCTCACCCGCGGCCAGCTCGCCACCGCCACCTCGCGCGCCCGCATGCTCTCCGACAATCACACCCACCTGCACACCGCCGTCCTCGCACTCAAGGAGCCCCTGCCGTGACCGAGGCCCCCACCTCCGGCTTCTCCGCCTTCGCCATCGAGCCGTTCCCCGAGGTCCGGACGGGCGACGACCTCGCCAGCACCATCACCGACGCGCTGACCCACGCCGGCACCGCACTGCACGATGGCGACATCGTCGTCGTCGCCTCGAAGGTGGTGTCGATCGCGGAGAAACGCTACGTCGCGCTCGCCGATGTCACTCCCGGCGCGGACGCCGTTGCGTTGTCCGCGCGGATCGGGAAACCCGCCGAGATCGTCCAACTGATCCTCGACAACTCCACCGAACACTTCCTTGCCACCGAACGCGGTCCGATCATCGCCCGCCACACCCTCGGCCACCAGCTCACCTCCGCCGGTATCGACCGGGCCGGCCGCGAGGGCGCCTGGCTGCTCCCCACCGATCCCGACGCCTCGGCCAGCGCCCTCCGCGACCATCTGATGGCCGCCACCGGCGTCACCATCGCCGTGGTCATCGCCGACTCCGACGGCCGCGCCGACCGGCGCGGCGCGACCGCCATCTCGATCGGGGCCGCCGGGATTGCGGCGCTCCGCGTCACCCAGCACGACGGCAAACGGCAGGAGGAGACCCTCACCGACCTCATCGCCGCCGCCGCCGGGATCATCCTCGGCCAACGCGGACGCGGCGCGCCCGTCGTCATCCTGCGCGGCGTGGCCTACACCGGCGACGGCCACGGCGTGGCCGCAATGCTCCACCACCGGCCGTGACCCTGCTGATCACCGGCGCGGCCGGCACCATCGGCGCACGACTGGCCGCCGACCTCGCGTCCCGGAACAACCTGGCTCAGCTTCCGCGACGCCACCACCCTGCTGCACGCCGCAGCAGTCCGGCCGTTCCCCGGCCGGTACCTCGTCGTCCACGGTACGTCCCGGAACGGTCCGGTCTGGTGGCCACGAACCGGCTGGGACACACTCGGCTACCTGCCTGCCGACAGCTCCGACGACTACCCCGTCCAAGGTCCGATCAGGGACCGCCTCACCGGCGGCCCTTCGCGGACCGGCCTCTTCCCGAACACCCGCAGGTACCAGGCCCCGCCCTATCGCGAACGGCACGATGACGCGATTCGGGCAGTCTGGTCACGTGATCCGAGCAGTCGTGTTCGACGTCGGCGAGACCCTTCTCGACGACACCGCCGAATGGGGGGCGTGGGCGGACTGGATCGGGGTGTCCCGGCACACGTTCTCCACGGTGCTCGGCGCCGTGACCGCGACCGGACGCGACAACGCAGAGGTCTTCCAGTACTTCCGCCCGGGCTTCGACCTCGCCGCGGAACGGCAGCGGCGCGAGCAGAGCGGCCACGGCGAACGCATCACCGACCAGGACCTATATCCTGATGTCCGGGCCGCGCTCACCGGGCTCCGCGCGAAGGGTCTGTGGATCGGCGTCGCCGGGAACCAGACCGAGCGGGCCGGACAGCTGCTGCGCGCTCTGCACCTGCCCGTCGACGCGGTGGCAACCTCGGCCGAGTGGCGAGCCGCCAAACCGTCGCCCGCGTTCTTCGAACACGTCGTGGCGATGACCGACTTCGCGCCGGCGGAGATCGCCTACGTGGGCGACCACCGCGACAACGACGTCGTCGCCGGTGCGGCTGCCGGGCTCGCCACGGTCCTGATCCGACGAGGGCCGTGGGGACACCTCTGGGCCGACGACCCCGTGACCCGCGACCACGCACTGGCGGTGATCGACTCGCTGACGGAACTGGCCAACGTCCTGGTCACGGCGCCCGGCGGTGAAACGACCTCACGGCGACGTGCGGATCCGTGACCGGGGTGCCGCGCTGGCAGGACGTGGTCCGGTCTGCCGCAAAGCGGCCACGACCCGTCGAACTTGAGGGTGCTCACTCGTGTGCTGTGGAGCGATCCCCCGCGCCGTCGCCAGGCTGGCGTGCGCATCACCGAAACGCCCGAGATCGAGCTGGGCCCGACCGAGCTCGATGTAGTAGTGCGAGCGCCGCTCCGCGGCGAGCCGGCTCGGCGGATGCCAGCCCGTCGCCCGCTCCACCCCGGCCGCATCGTGCAGCTCAGCCGCGACAGCGAGCTCGTGGATCCGCAGTGACGCCGTTCCGAAGGCGGTACCGCAGTAGACGCCCTCCGGCACTCGCCATGTGGCCCTTCGCGCCTCCCCCAGGTGCGCAGCCGCGTCGTCCGTTCGTCCTCCACGTCCGCTGACCACGGCTGCCCGCATGTGCAGCGCGCCCCGCGCGGCGTGCAGGGCGGTTCGGTCACGGCCAGGAACCCGATCGAGCGCGACGATCAGGGCACGGTGCGCCGTGTCCAGGTCGCCGGTCGCGAAGTACGTCTCCGTGCCCACGTACGCAGCGGCCGCCGCCAGGGCAGGGTCCTCGCTGAGTTGGGCACGGACCGTCATGAGATCGACGAGCCTGGCCGACAGGTCGTGATGCCCCAGCTTGAACGCCAGGCCGTCCGCGGCCCGCAGCGCCAGCACCATCAGCGCGGCAACCCGGCGCCGCGACCAACCGTTGGTGACGTGCAGCTCGGCGCTCGCGAGATCGACGATGATCCGCGGCACCATCGCCGCAACCTCGTCGTAACGTGCGTCCAAGCGGAGGCGGTTGACCTCAGCGACCGCCCCGTTGAGTCGGTCGAGGTCCGGGACCGTCTCGTCCTCCCCGCCGATCCCCAGACAACCCAGCGCCCGACGGACATCGTCGATCGGCTTCAACGTCGGCGACTGCACCGCCGTCGACAACTCGGCGGCAGCGGAGATCCACAGGCGGGCAAGTGCGCCACCCGACTCCAGAACGGTGTCCGCGCGCTCGCAGAACTCGAGCGTGGCGGAACGCTCCGCACGCTCGACCTTGCTGACAAGCGCTCCGCTGTGGCAGATCGCCACACCGAGCCGATCCTGCGACAGGCTCCGCTGAACGCGCCAACGGCGGAGTTCGGCGCCGAGCCGGTCACCGTGGGATCGATCGGGTTGCAGGTCCTTCAGCGCGCGCACCATCCCACTCGACTCCTGTCAGTGACCTGCCGGATCGTGACCAGCGTACGACCGATCAAGGCAAGGCCACCATCGACACCTACTTCGACCACGGCCGCCCCCGCCAGGCCGAGCGGCTCCTGGGCACCGCCCGCGGATGGGTCGAACGCGCTACGGACCTGGTGCTCGCCGCGTTCATGCTGGGCCCCAACCTGTCCTTCGTCGCCACCTGCGGCGGTGACCCCGCGCGCGGCGTCGAACGGGCCTACGGCGCGATCGGCTGGGCCCGACGCAGCGGCAACCACCGCCTCACCGCGTTTGCGACGGCGATCGACGCGCGGGCACGCCCGCCTCGGCCAGACAGACCTGTTCCTGGACCTGCTCGACCGGGCCGGCACCGAGTTGCTGCGGCACGACGCCGGTGGGCACGACCCGGACGCCCACCGCCGTCGACGACGTACATGCGCTTGATCTCCGCGTCGTCGTCGCGCAGCGCCGGGTCCTCGCCCCCGTCGCGGGCCCGCCAGCCCCCGCAGGCCACCGCCGTCCCGCCCGCGTAGCCGACGACGAGATGTCCGAGCGGGGA
>JAJAZD010000240.1 GCA_026785945.1 Pseudonocardia sp.
CCGCGGGGGGGGGGGGGCCCCCCCCGCGGGCGCCCCCCCCCCCCCCGGGGGGGGGGGGGCGCCCACACACCCGCCGGGGGCCGCCCCCCCCGGCGGCCCCCCCACCAGGTCGTCGGTGTCCTCGCACCCGGCGGAGAGCCGCACCAACCCGTGCGCCACGTCGTCGCCCCAGCGCCGGCGCCGGTCGGCGGTCGTGCGCAGGCCGCCGAAGCTGGTGGCCGAGCCGATCAACGCCGACGCCGCCAGCAACCGGCCCACCTCCCTCTCGGACCCGAGCGTGAACCGCAGCACCCCGTTCCACCGGCGCATCTGCCGGGACGCGACGGCGTGCGCGGGGTCGCCGGGGTGCCCCGGCCACCGCACGTCGGCCACCCGAGGATGGCCCAGCAGCATCTCGACGAGAGCGGCCGCGTTCGCCGCCTGCCGCGCCAACCGCAGGTCCAGCGTGCCCAGCCCGCGGTGCGCCAGCCAGGTCTCCATCGGCCCCGGCACCGCCCCGCCGAGCAGGCGGGCCTCTCGGAGCCGTCCGACCAGCACGGCGTCCCGGGCCGTGACGTGTCCGAGCACCACGTCACCGTGCCCGGCGAGCGCCTTGGTGTCGCTCGCGACCGTGAGGTCGGCGCCGAGCTCGAGCGGGCGCTGGCCCAGCGGGGTGGCGGTGGTGTTGTCCACGGCCAGCAGCGCCCCGGCGGCATGGGCGGCGACCGCGGCGGCCGCGATGTCGGCGACGTCCAACCCGGGGTTGGACGGCGACTCCACCAGAACGAGCCCGGCCCCGTCCAACACCCCGGGCGGCCACGGTCCGGCGGTCGGGACCTCCCGCACCTGGACCCCGAGCGCGGCGAGCTCCCCTCGGGCCAGTGAGCGGGCCAGGTAGTAGCCGTCCGACGGCAGCACGATCGCCCCGAGCGGGGCGGCCAGCCTGAGCACGGCCGCGATCGCGGCCATGCCCGAGGCGAACACCACGCACTCGCCGCCGTCCAGCTCGCCGAGCGCGGCTTCCAGGGCCCGCCAGGTGGGGTTGCCGGCACGGCCGTAGAAGTCGGGCGGTGTGGGGTCCTCCGGTGCCCCCAGGTGGAACGCCGAGGACAGCACCGGCCCCGGATGCAGCGGCGCCCCGAGCGTCGCCTCGGGGTGCCCCCCGTGTACGCACCGCGTCCCGTCCCCCGTCACCGGGAGGACCTTACGGCGCCCCTACTCGGGGCGCGGGGTGCGGCTGATCAGCTCCTTGCCCATCTCCGCGGCGGACAGGCCGTCGTGGCAGACACGGCGAACGGCGTCGGCGATCGGGAGCTCCACCCCGTTCCGGGCGCCCAGCTCACAGATCGACACCGACGACTTGACGCCTTCGGCGACCTGGCCGTGTCCTGCCGCCTCGGCCTGCGCGAGGGACTCGCCCCGGCCGAGGCGTTCTCCGAACGTCCGGTTGCGCGACAGCGGCGACGAGCAGGTGGCGACGAGGTCACCGAGCCCGGCGAGCCCGGCGAACGTCATGGGGTCGGCACCCAGTGCCCGGCCCAGCCGCGCGGTCTCGGCGAGCCCGCGGGTGATCAGCGACGCGCGGGTGTTGTCGCCGAACCCCATCCCGGCGGCGATCCCGCAGGCCAGCGCGATGACGTTCTTGCCGGCCCCGCCGAGCTCGCAGCCGACGACGTCGGTGTTGGTGTAGGAGCGGAAGTAGCCCGTGGTGCAGGCGTTCTGGAGCGCGATGGCCCGGTCGTGGTCGGCGCACGCGATCACGGTGGCCGTCGGTTCCTCGGCCGCGATCTCGCGCGCCAGGTTGGGTCCGGACACCACCGCGACCTGGTCGGGCGCGACGCCCGCGACGTCGGCGATCACCTCGCTCATCCGCTTGAGCGTGCCCAGCTCGACGCCCTTGGCCAGGCTCACCAGCGTCCGGCCGGGGGGCAGGAACTCGCGCCACGCGCCGAGGTTGGCCCGCAACGTCTGTGACGGCACGGCCAACACCACAGCGTCGGCGCCGGACAGGGCGGCGGCGGCGTCGACGGTGGCCGACACCAGGCCCGGCAGCGTGACGCCGGGCAGATAGTCGGGGTTGGCGTGCCGGTCGTTGACCGCGGCGGCCACGTCGGGGCGCCGCGCCCACAGCACCACCTCACGTCCGGCGTCGGCCATCACCTTCGCGAATGTCGTGCCCCACGAGCCGGCCCCGAGCACCGCGACGCGACGGACCTCGGTCGTCACGACGCCCCCTCCGCGGGAGATCACGCCGCACCCCGACGGAAGAACTCCGCCGGTGCGGGCTCGCCGCGGACCTCGGCCAGGAGCGCCCGCACCCGCCCCATCAGCAGGTCGGTCACCTCGCGCAGCAGCGCGGCGTCCACCGGCCGGTCGCGGTAACCCGAGAGATCGACGGGCTCGCCGCAGCGCACCGTGATCGGTTTGCGGGGCAGCGGCCGGAACTTCTTGCTGTAGGCGTCGAGAACGGCCCGGGTGCCCCAGTGCACGGTCGGGATCACGGGCACGTCGGCCGACAGCGCGAGCCGCGCCACGCCGGTGCGGGACTGCATGGGCCAGCCGTGCGGGTCACGCGTGATCGTCCCCTCGGGATAGATGATCACGACCTTGCCGTCGTTCAGCGCGACAGTCGCGTCGCGCAGGCTCTGCTGGGCATCGGCCGACTTGCGGTAGACCGGGATCTGGCCGCTGCCGGCCAGTGCCTGCCCGAGCACCGGGGTGCTCCACAGGCTGTGCTTGGCCATGAAGCGCGGCACCCGCCGCGAGCGCTCCACCTGGAGCCCCGTGAAGATCGGGTCCAGGTGCGAGATGTGGTTGGCGACGATCAGCGCGCCACCCTCCGCGGGGATGTGCCGGCGGCCCTCGAAACGGCTGCGGCCCGCCAGCCACGCGATCGGGTAGAAGAAGCCCGCGCAGAAGGTGATCCAGAAACCGCGCGGCTCACGCCGCGCCCGGGGTCCCGCGATCCGTCCGTTCACAGCGTGAGTCTCGCCCCCCGGGCGCCACTGGTCCACCGCCGGGGCGGTCTCGACGCGCCGCGCCCGCGTCCCACGGTCCCGACGCGCGCTCCGCCGACTCCCTGCGCGGTGGCAGCATGGGTGGCGTGGGGTCGAGTGAGCGGACCGTGGACCTGGTCGTCCCGGTCAAGATGTTGGGGGTGGCCAAGTCGCGCCTGCGCGGGGCGGCCGACCGCGGTGTCGGCGAGCAGGAGGCACACGCGGCGCTGGCGCTGGCGCTGGCGCACGACACGATCGCCGCGGTCCGCGCGTCCGCCCGGGTGCGGGCGCTGATCGTCGTCAGCTCCGATCCGGTGGTGGCCGCCGAGCTCGCCGCGGTGGGCGTCGAGGTGGCGGTGGAGGGCCCGGTCCCGGGCCTCAACCCGGCCTACGAGCGCGGCGCGGCCCTCCTGGCCGCCCGTGACCGCACGGCCGTGATCGGCGCCCTGCAGGCCGACCTCCCCGCCCTGCTTCCCGCCGAGCTGGACGGCGCCATCACAGAGTTCCTGGCAGGCGGAGCCGCCCGCGCCTTCTGCGCCGACGCCGACGGCACGGGTACGACGCTCCTGCTCGCCGCCCCACCCGCGGCACTGGATCCCCGCTTCGGTGTCGGATCGGCGCGGCGCCACGAGGAGTCCGGCGCCCGTCCCCTGGACGGCGGGTGGCCCGGCCTGCGCCGGGACGTGGACACCTCGACGGACCTGCGCGACGCCGCGGCACTCGGCCTCGGCACGCACACGAGCGCCGTCCTGGCCCCCGCGACCGGGCGCTGAACCGCGCCGGACGTCGACCCCGGGCACGTCTCCGGTGGCGTCCACTGCGTCGTAGTTCACCCGGATGTCATGGGGCCACCTGGGGCATCCGGGGCGGCCGGTGGGGAACAATCGCCACCGTGGGTGATGACGTGAGCAGGCCGCCGGGCGTGGAGTCCGAGCCGACCGCCCGGACGGCACAGACGCAGACCTCCCGGCGTCGCACGCCCCGGCCACCGACGCGACGGGTACACACCGCCGCGCGGCCGGCGACGGCGACGAGTACCAGCGCGACGAGTACCAGCGCGACCCGCGCTCCCAACGACGCCCGGTCCGCCGACCAGCCCCGCCCGGCC
>JAJAZD010000241.1 GCA_026785945.1 Pseudonocardia sp.
GCAGCAGGAACACCGCCCCGAAGATGAACAGCACCTGGACGCCGGCCATGAAGACGTCGCCACCACGCTGCGCAGCGTGGTGGCGACGTCTTCATGGCCGGCGTCCAGGTGCTGTTCATCTTCGGGGCGGTGTTCCTGCTGCACCCCCTGCTGGGGGCGGCGGCGCTGGTCGGCGTCCCGCTCGTGTGGTGGGTCACCAGCTGGTACCTCAGCCGGGCTCGGGCGGGCCTACCTCGCCGAGGGCGAGGCGGCGTCCGAGGCCGCCGAGAACCTGACCGCGACCGCGGAGGGCGCACGCACCGCCGAGGCGTACGGGTTCGGTGCGGAGGACATCACGGCGGTCGACCGCGCTGTCGACCAGGTCTACCGCGCCGGCCGGCGCACCCTGTTCCTGCGGTCGGTCCTGTCCCCGGTCACCGGGTTCGGGCATTTCCTGCCGCTGGCGGTGACGCTGCTCGTGGGCGGCCTCGCCTACTTCGACGGCTCCATCGAACTCGGCGTGGTCGTCACCGGCAGCCTGTACATGTGGCAGCTCGTCGACCCGCTCGACACGGTGCTGATGTGGGTCGAGCAGCTGCAGCGCAGCGGCGCGTCCTTCGCGCGGATCAAGGGCGTCGGGCTGGTCTCCGAGGATGACGCGCCCACTCCGCCCGCCCCGCGCGACGACCGGATCGAGCTGCGCGGCGTCCGCTACGCCTACGTGGACGGTCACGACGTGCTGCACGACGTAGACCTGACTGTGGCCCCCGGCGAGCGGCTGGCGCTCGTCGGCACCTCCGGCGCCGGCAAGACCACCCTCGGCAGGCTGATGTGCGGGGTGGAGGCGCCGCACTCCGGATCGGTCCTGCTCGGGGGCGTCCTGATCGCGGACCTGGCCGCGGCCGGCGCGCTCGCGGGCCGCATCGTGCTGGTCACCCAGGAGCACCACGTCTTCATCGGCACGCTGCGGGAGAACCTCACGATGGCGTCCCCCGACGCCGGGGACGACGACCTGATGGCGGCGCTGGCCACCGTGGACGCCGGCTGGATGCACGACCTGCCCGCGGGCCTGGACACCGAGCTGGGATCGGGCGGTGTCGCCCTCGACCCGGCACAGGCCCAGCAGCTCGCGCTCGCACGGGTGGAACTCGCCGACCCGCACACCCTCATCCTCGACGAGGCCACGGCACTGCTCGACCCGGCGACGGCCCGGCAGGCCGAACGCGCCATGGGCGCGATCCACGTGGACCGCACCGTGATCGCCATCGCCCACCGGCTGCAGACGGCGCACGACGCCGACCGGGTCGCCGTGGTCGACGCGGGCCGGGTGGTGGAGGTCGGGACGCACGACGCACTGGTGGCCGCGAACGGCGTCTACGCGGGCCTGTGGCGCTCGTGCACGGGACCGAATGACCCCGTTCCCTCTCGTTACCCCGCCGACAAGGGGAGGGCCCTCCGTGCCCGACGATCCCGTGTCCTCCCGCTTCGTCCTCGTCTGCCTGGTGTGCTCCGGGGAGTTCGCGGCGGCGTTGATCTACCGGTGCCCGGACTGGATCCCCAGCACCGGTTGCTGCTCGAGTGCGCACGGGGGGCGCTGGAGCGCGCCGGTCACGACCCGGCCCGCTACGGCGGCCTGATCGGCGTGTACGCAGGCGCGGGCAGCAACACCTACCGTGATGTACAACGTCGCGGCGCACCGCGACGCCGTCGAGACGCTCGGCGGCAGCCAGGTCATGATCGGCAACAGCAACGACTTCCTGGTCACCAGGGTGGCCTACAAGCTCGGCCTGGAGGGTCGGCCGTCACCGTTCAGTCGACCTGCTCCACATCGCTGGTGTCGGTGGTGATGCCAGTGCGACATCGCGCTGGCGGGCGGTGTCGCGGTGGACGAGCAGAAGCACCGCGGCTACCTCTACACAGAGGACGGGATCCTGTCCCCGGACGGGCACTGCCGCACCTTCGACGCCGACGCCGCCGGCACGGTGGGTGGCAACGGTGTTGGGCTGGTGGTGCTGAAGTGCCTCGCCGACGCGATCGCCGACGGCGACCACGTCCACGCCGTCATCAAGGGCTCCGCGATCAACAACGACGGCACCCACCGTATCGGGTTCACCGCGCCGGGGGTCGACTCGCAGGCCGCCGTGATCACCACGGCGCTGGCGAACGCCGACGTCGAGCCCGCCACCGTCGGCTACGTCGAGGCGCACGGCACGGCCACTGCCCTCGGGGACCCCGACTCGCGCGCACGGAGGCCCCGACTCGCGGGTCAGGGGTGGGCGCGGAGGGAGGCGATGACCCATTCGAAGGCTGGAACGGATGTGGGGAAGGGGTCCCAGCGGTTGAGGGTGCCGAGGAGTTCCCAGTAGCGCTCGACGCGGCGGTCGGTGAACGTGGCCAGGGCAGCGGCGAGTTCCGCCCGGGTGGTCGCGTCGAGATCCTCGGGGAGGATCCGGCGCAGGATCTCCCGCGCTCGCGGGGAGCCCGGGTCGGTTCCCGCCGCCAGTGCGGCGCCCGCGTGCTCGCGAACCCGTGCCGGGTCGAGCTGCACAGAACCGCCGGTCGTGCCGGCCGTCGCCATCTCCCGGACGCGGGTCCGGAACGCCGGGTCGGCCACGAGCTCGGCGAGCTCCACCCACGCCTGCACCTGTTCGATGGTCGGGTCGTCGGGCAGCTCGGCGGGCATCGTGCGCATCGCGCCGGCCACGCCTGCGCCGGGGGTGTCGGGGGCGGTACCGGCGAAGGTCGCGTCGACGAACTCGTCGATCATCTGCTGGCGTTGCGCGGCGGAGAGCCGGGCGAGGTCGTTCATCAGGGTCGCCTTCCGGGCGGAGGGGCCCCCGCGGGCCAGCAACGTGCAGATCGCGCGCTGGTTCCGCAGAGTGCGGATCTGGTGGTCGATGGCCTGGACGTGTGACGCGGCGACGTCCTCGACCGTGCGGCGGTGGTCGAGCACCAGCCGCACGTCGTCGAGTCCGAGGCCGAGCTCGCGCAGCGTCCGCACGAGGTCGAGGCGTGCGACGGCACGAGCGTCATAGCGGCGGTAGTTGCTGCGGGAGCGGTCCGTCTCCGGGAGCACGCCCTCGTCGGACCAGAACCGGATGGTGCGCACCGGGACGCCCGACCGGCGGGCGAGCTCACCGATCGTCAACAGGGTCATGGCGGTGATCCTCGGCCCTCCACCCGGTGGAAGGTCAAGACGATGCCAGACTGGCCCCGTGGGTGACGCCGGAACGCTGTTGCAGACCGGCTACGACACCGCGGCGCAGGTGCTCGCCGAGCGGCCCGGGGTCCTGCTCGCCGCGGCGCTCGCGCTCGTCGCCGTCACCTGGTCGGTGTCGTGGCGGTGGACGCGCACCGTCGTCACCATCGCCCATGAGGGCGGGCACGCGCTGGTTGCGGTCCTCGCCGGGCGCGGCCTCACCGGGATCCGGCTGCATCCCGACACGTCCGGCCTGACCGTGTCCACCGGGGCCCGGCGCGGTCCCGGCCTGGTGCTGACCTTCCTCGGCGGCTATCCGGCGCCGTCGCTGCTGGGCCTGGGCGGGGCGCTGTTGGTGGCCGCGGACCTCGCCGCCCTGATGCTGTGGATCGCCCTCGCCCTGCTCGCGGCCACCCTGATCCACGTCCGCAACGTGTTCGGCGTGGTGTCGGTCCTCGCGACCGGGGCCCTGGTCGGGGCGGTCGCGGTGTGGGGTGATGTGCGGCTGCAGGCCGGGTTCGCCGCGGCGCTGTGCTGGTTCCTGCTCTTCGGCGGCCTGCGCGCGGTGCGCGAGCTGCAGCGCGGGCGTCGCCGGAGGCGGGACGGTACGTCCGACGTCGACATGCTCGCCCGGCTCACGCACCTGCCCGGTGGAATGTGGGCGGGGTTGTTCTGGTTGGTGGGCGGTGTGGCCGTAATCACAGCGGCTTGGTTGCTGTTGCGGACGACAGGGAGAGACCTATGACGACACCCGGCACCATGAACGACTGGAACGCGAAGGTCATCGCGGAGTTCCGGGCGAACGAGGGGCGGGTCGGCGGCCCGTTCGAGGGCGCGCCGATGATCCTGGTCCACCACGTCGGCGCGAAGTCCGGCACCCGGCGTGTGACACCGCTGGTGTACTTCCCGCAGCCCGACGGAAGCATGGTGATCGTCGCGTCGAAGGCGGGCGCATCGACCAACCCGGACTGGTACCACAACCTCAAGGCCAACCCGAAGATCGACGTCGAGGTGGGCATGGAGGAGTTCCCGGTGGAGGTCGCCGAGGTCGAGGGGCCCGACCGCGCGGAGATCTGGACGCGCCTGGTGGCCGCCAGCCCCGGTTTCGGCGGGTACCAGCAGAAGACGACCCGCACGATCCCCGTCCTCGTGCTTACGCGGGCGGCCTGAGGCACGATCACGCCCATGACGATCACCCTCGACCAGGCCCGGACCATCACACGCGCCGCGCTCGACCACGGCACCGCCGCGGGCTTCAACCCGCTGACCGTGGCGGTGCTCGATCCCGGCGGCGCGCTCGTGGCTCTCGAACGCCAGGACGGCTCGGGAAACCTCCGTCCGGACATCGCGGTCGCCAAGGCCTGGGGGGTGCTCGGCATGGGTATGACCAACCGTGCGATCGCGGCTCGTGCGGCCGACTCACCCGAGTTCTTCACCTCGGTGGCGGCGCTGGCCGGCGGCAGGATCCTGTCCGTACCGGGCGGGGTCTTCGTCCGCGACGCGCAGGGCCGCCTGCGCGGGGCCGGCGGCGTCACCGGTGACGCGTCGCTGAACGACGAGGCCGCCGCGGTCGCGGGCATCGCGGCGGCCGGGTTGGTGGCGCAGACCGGTGCGCAGGACTGAGCAGTGCCGACGTGATCGGTCCGGGGGATGCCTCGGGGTTCTCGCGCCGACCCTGATGTGTCCCTCGCATCGATCAACCGGTCCGTGGAGGTGAGCGGGCGCGTTGTCGCGGTCGGCCGGGATCGGGCCCGCGCGGGGCTCGCTCTCGCGCTGGTCTCCGCCGTCACTTTCGGGTTGTCCGGTCCGTTCGCCAGCGCCCTGATCGGCGCGGGATGGTCGGCGAACGGGGCCGTCCTCGTCCGGTTGGGCGGGTCGGCGGCGATCCTGCTGGCGGTGGTGGCGATCGTCCGGCCCGGGGTGCTGGCGGCGCTGCGGGTCGACGCGCCCGCGCTGGTGCTCTACGGCGTGCTCGCGATGGCCGGCGTGCAGGTGGCTTTCTTCAACGCGCTGGCGTACCTGCCGGTGGCCGTCGCGCTGCTGTTGGAGTACACCGGCCCGATCCTGGTGATCGGCTGGGTCTGGCTGGTACGGCGGCAGCCGCCGTCGGTCCGGACACTGATGGGTGCGGGGGTCGCGCTCCTCGGCCTGACGCTCGTGGTGCAGGTCTGGTCCGGTGTCGGGCTGCGCTGGGAGGGGCTGGTCTGGGGACTGGTGGCCGCGGTGTGCCAGGCGTCGTACTTCCTCATCGCCGACCGCGCCGGCAGCGTGACCCCGCCGCTGGTGCTGGCCGGGGTCGGGATGACCGTCGGCGCCGCGGTCGTCGCGCTGCTGGGCCTGGTGGGGGTGCTCCCCATCGTGGTCGACACCGCGGCCGCGGGCGTGCTGCTCGCGGGCGCCGACGTCGGCTGGCCGGTGGCGGCGACGCTGCTCGTGGTCGTCTCGTCGGTGATCGCCTACCTGACCGGGGTGGCCGCGATCGCCCGGATCGGCGCGGCCCGCGGCTCGCTCGTCGCGCTGCTCGAGGTGGTCGCGTCCGCGCTGGCGTCGTGGGCGCTGCTGGGGCAGGTGCTCGCCCCGGCGCAGGCCGCGGGCGGGGCGCTGATCCTGGTCGGGGTGGCCCTGACCAGCACCGCCCGCCCCGCCGCACCGCCTGACTCCTGATCAGCGATCCGCTCAGGTGGACCCTGGCCGCACGGCCGGGGCGGTGACCCGTTGCGGTCCGCTGTAGACGTTCATCGTCTCGCCGCGCAGGAAGCCGACGAGTGTCAGCCCGGCGTCCAGGGCCAGTTCCACGGCCAGCGAGGAGGGAGCGGAGACCGCCGACAGCACCGGCACCCCGGCCATCACGGCCTTCTGGACCAGCTCGAACGACGCCCGCCCCGACACCATCAGCACCGTGCCCGCGGCCGGGATCCGCTCGTCGAGCAGCGCCCACCCGAGAACCTTGTCCACCGCGTTGTGCCGGCCGACGTCCTCACGCGCGACGAGGAGATCGCCCGCGGCGGTGAACAGCCCGGCGGCGTGCAGCCCGCCGGTCGAGTCGAAGAGCTTCTGGGCCACGCGCAGCGTGCCGGGCAACGTGCTCAGCGTGGCGGGCGAGACGGACACCGGGTCGGACGCGGGGGAGAAGCGGGTCTTGCGCCGGACCGCGTCCAGTGACGCCTTGCCGCACACCCCGCACGACGACGTGGTGTAGAAGTTGCGTTCGAGGCTCGCGTCGGGCGGTTCGACGCCGGGCGCGAGCGCCACGTCCAGGACGTTGTAGGTGTTGCGCCCGGAGTCGTCGACGGAGTCGCAGTACCGGGCGCTGAACACGTCGGCCGACGAGCCGAGCACCCCTTCGGTGAGCAGGAACCCGTGCGCGAGCTCGACGTCGTGGCCCGGCGTGCGCATCGTGACCGAGAGCGGCTTCCCGTCCACCCGGAGCTCGAGGGGCTCCTCGGCGGCCAGGGTGTCGAGCCGGCGGTGCTGTCCGTCGGGCCCGACGCTCAGGACGGGCGCTCGGACGGTGAGGCGACCCATCTCGACCTCCGGATAGTGACGCGGACCACCTTCGGCGATCTACCCTGGCCCAGGCTAGTCCCGTTCGCAGGTGGAAGGACCGACGATGCGCCGTCCCCGTCACGTCAGGCTCACCGAGCCGCTCGTCCGCGACGACGGCGTGCTGCGCCCCGCGAGCTGGGACGAGGCTCTCGACCGCGCCGCGGCGGGATTCCGCGGTGTGCCCGCCGATGCGTTCGGGATGTTCAGCTGCTCGAAGGCCACCAACGAGATGAACTACACCGCGCAGAAGTTCGCCCGCGCGGTGATGGGCAGCAACAACGTCGACTCCTGCAACCGCACTTGACACGCTCCCTCGGTCGTCGGTCTGACGACAGTGTTCGGTGCGGGCGGCGGCACCAGCGCCTACGTGGAGGCGGAGCACGCCGACCTGCTGATCCTGTGGGGCTCCAACGCCCGAGAGACCCATCCGATCTTCTTCCACCACGTGCTGCGGGGACTCGGGACCGGTGCCCGCATGTACTCGGTCGACCCGCGGCGCACGTCCACCGCGCAGTGGGCGGACGGCTGGCTCGGCCTCGACGTCGGCACCGACATCGCGCTGGCCAACGCGATCGGTCGCGAGATCATCCACGCCGGCCTG
Source organism: Pseudonocardia sp. (assembly GCA_026785945.1). Taxonomy (GTDB): domain Bacteria; phylum Actinomycetota; class Actinomycetes; order Mycobacteriales; family Pseudonocardiaceae; genus Pseudonocardia. The sequence goes on from JAJAZD010000241.1 coordinate 7,326, forward strand.
GTGAACGAGGCGTTCGTCCGCGGCGTCACGTCCGGTTTCGAGGACCACCGCGCCACCGTCGAGCCCTACACCCTCGAACGTGCGTCGGGGATCACCCGCGTCCCGGCCGAGCTGATCAGCGAGCTCGCTCACGCCTACGCCCGCGCCGATCGCGCGCAGATCTGCTGGACCCTCGGCATCACCGAGCACCACAACGCCGCCGACCACGTCTTCGCCTTGATCAACCTCGCGCTGCTCACCGGGCACGTGGGTCGTTACGGTTCCGGGCTGGTGCCGCTGCGCGGGCAGAACAACGTGCAGGGCGGCGGGGACATGGGCGCGATCCCGGCGAAGCTGCCGGGAGGCTACGACCTGGGTGACGACGTGGCGCGCGCCCGCTTCGAGACGGGGTGGGGAGCCCCGATCTCACCGACGCCCGGCATGCACCTGTCGCAGATGTTCGAGGCGATGGCGCCCACACCGAAGGAGACACCGACAGGGACACCGACGGCGACACGCAGGCTCCGCGCGCTCTACTGCATCGGGGAGAACCCGGCCGAGTCCGAGGCCAACGCCACGCACGCACGGCACCTCCTGGAGGGGCTGGACCACCTTGTCGTCCAGGACATCTTCCGGACCGCGACGGCCGACACGGCCGACGTCGTGTTGCCCGCCGCGGCCGACTGGTGCGAGTACGAGGGCACCGTCACCAACTCCGAACGGCGGGTGCAGCGCGTCCGCAAGGCCATCGACCCACCCGGGCAGGCGCGCCCGGACACCCACATCATCTGCGCGATCGCCGACCGGTTGGGGCAGAGCTGGGGCGAGCCCACCGCCGAGCAGGTCTGGGACGAGCTGCGCTCGCTCTCGCTCGACCGGCACCACGGCATGAGCTACGCCCGGCTGGTCGAGCACGGCGGGCTGCAGTGGCCGTGCCCGTCGCTCGACCACCCCGGCACGCCGCTCCTGCACGCGCGCCTGTGGGAGACGGGAGCGGCCCGCGGGCCCGCGGCGCCGTTCACGCCGGTGGAGCACGTGCCGCCCGCCGACGCGCTCACGAGCGAGTACCCGATCCGGCTCACCACCGTCCGGGTGCTCGACGCCTACAACTCCGGTGTCCAGACCGGCGGGTACGCCTCGCCGATGCGCCGCCGCGAGGCCCCGCGGATGGACGCCGCCGACGCCGCCGCGCTCGGCATCGCCGACGGTGACCGGGTGCGGGTGACCTCGCGTCGCGGGTCGGTCGAGGCGCCCGTGGCGTTCGACCCGGCGTTGCGTCCCGGGCTCGCGTCGTTCACCCCGCACTTCTGCGAACAGGTGGACGTCAACGTCCTCACCAACGACGCCTGGGACCCCAAGTCGGGCACCTCGGAGTTCAAGGCGACCGCGGTGCGCATCGATCCCGCCGCGACGACGCACGGCGACCTGGCCTCGGCGCAGCCGGTCGCCGGTCGGTAGGGGGAACACGTGGATCTTCGCCTGTCGTCGGCCACGCCGAGCGCTCACGAGCGGGCAGCCGTCGACGCGGCGCTCGACGGCCTGCTCGGCGCGCAGTACGACGACCACTTCGTCGACGCGGGGCATCTCGCGCGGGGCCGGCGCCACCTGCTGCTCCCGGCCCTGCACGCGGTGTCCGACGCGGTCGGCTGGATCAGCGAGGGTGCGCTCAACCATGTGGCTCGACGGCTCTGCGTCCCGCCCGCGGACGCCTACCGGGGTGGCCACGTTCTATGCCATGTTCTCAACCGTGCCGCGGCCGCGGCGGGTCGTGCACGTCTGTGACGACATCGCCTGCGGCCCGTTCGGCGGCGAGGAGATCGTCTCGCGGCTGGGCGGCGCACTGGACCCCGCGGAGGCCGCCGTCGTCCGCAGTCCGTGCCTGGGGCTGTGCGAGCGCGCTCCGGCCGTGCTGTTCCAGCTGGTCGGTGAGCCCGACTTCAGCCAGGCCCGGCGAGCCCCGCCGAGGTACTGGCGACGGTCACCGCACCCGGCCCCGCACCCGGCCCCACTGCCGCGATCCCCGAGCCCGCCGCCGCGCGTGCCGACCGTGCGTTCGACGACACCTCGGTCAGCGCCCCGCAGACCGGCCGCGGCGATCCGGGCCTGCGGCTGCTCCGCCGCGTCGGTGTCGTGGATCCCGAGAGCCTCGACGACTACCGGGCCCACGGCGGCTACGCGGCCCTGCGCCGTGCCGTCGACCTCGGCCCGACCCGGGTGATGGCCGAGGTCAGCGACGCGTCACTGACCGGCCGTGGCGGCGCCGCGTTCCCGACCGGCGTCAAGTGGGACGGCGTCGCCAGGGCCCCGGAGCGCCCGCACTACCTGGTGTGCAACGCCGACGAGTCCGAGCCCGGCACGTTCAAGGACCGCGTGTTGATGGAGAGCGACCCGTTCGGCCTGATCGAGGCCATGACGATCGCCGCGTACGTCACCGGATGCGAGCAGGGCTACCTCTACGTACGTGGCGAGTACCCGCTGGCCATCCGCCGTCTCGAGCACGCGATCGGGGCGGCCCGCATGCGCGGTCACCTCGGTCCGGACGTCATGGGGGAGGGTTCTGCGTTCGACATCGAGCTCCGCCGCGGCGCCGGCGCCTACATCTGCGGCGAGGAGACGGCGCTGCTCAACTCGATCGAGGGGTTCCGGGGCGAGCCGCGGAACAGCCGCCGTTCCCGTCGGTGAAGGGCCTGTTCGGCAAGCCCACGGTGATCAACAACCTGGAGACGCTCTACAACGTGCCGGAGATCCTCACCGTGGGCGGGGCGCGGTTCGCCTCGGTCGGTGGCGGGCGGTCCACCGGCACCAAGCTGTTCTGCGTCTCCGGCGCCGTCGCCACCCCCGGCGTCTACGAGGTGGCCTTCGGCACCACCCTGCGCGAGCTGCTCACCCTCGCGGGCGGCGTCGTGGGGGAGCTTCGCACGATCCTGCTCGGCGGCGCGGCGGGCGGTTTCGTCCTGCCCGACCAGCTCGACGTCGCGCTCACCCTGGAGGGGGCGCGCGAGATCGGTGCCACCCTCGGGTCGGGCGTCGTGCTGGCGTTCGACACGACCGCCGACCTCACCGGCACCCTCCGCCGGATCGCGGCGTTCTTCCGCGACGAGTCGTGCGGTCAGTGCGTGCCGTGCCGGGTCGGGACCGTCCGGCAGGAGGAGGCCCTGGCGAGACTGGCCCGGGGGACGCCGCTCGGCTCCCGCGAGACCGAGCTCGCGCTGCTCGCCGACCTCGCGCGGGTCATGCAGGACGCGTCGATCTGCGGGCTGGGACACACCGCGCCTGCCGCCATCGCGTCCGCGGTGGAGCTGGGGCTGCTCGACGGGCCGTCACCGTCGGGGCGGTCCGGCGGAGGTCGGGAGAACGGGAAGGTGCAGCGGTGACCATCACCATGCTCGGGCGGATCGGCCGCATGGTCACCCTGACCGTGGACGGCATCGAGGTCCGCGTGCCCGAGGGCGCCACCATCCTGGACGCGCTGCATGTCGAGGGCACCCCGCAACGGGCCGATACCCCGACCCTGTGCTGGGCACCCAACCTGAATCCGGTCAACGCCTGCCGCGCATGTGTGGTGGAGGTCGAGAACTCGCGGGTCCTCGTCCCGTCGTGTGCGCGCGACGTCGAGGACGGGATGGTCGTGCGCACCGACTCGGAGAAGGTGCGCCACAGCAGGCGTATGGTGCTGGAGCTGCTCGAGTCCTCGGTGGACATGTCGCAGGCGAGCGCGGACGTCCAGCGCTGGATGGTGTCCTACGGCGTCGACCCCGCCCGCTACGGACCGCCGGCCGCACCGGCCGCGGCCGGGGAGCGCGACACCCGCCGTGCCGGACACCACGGGTTCCGGACGGGAGCACCGCCGAGACCGTCGCCCAGCCCGTGAAGGTCGACAACGACCTCTACGTCCGCGACCACGCCCGGTGCATCATGTGTTACAAGTGCGTCAAGGCCTGCGGGAGCGACGCCCAGTTCACCTTCGCGATCTCCGCCGCCGGCCGCGGTTTCGACGCCCGCATCGCCACCGAGTTCGACGCCGCCCTCCCCGACTCCGCGTGCGTCTACTGCGGGAACTGCATCGGGGTCTGTCCGACGGGTGCGCTCAAGTCGGTGCGTGAGCATGAGCTGCGTGCGGCCGGCGACTGGGAGCCCGACGCCGAGACCGTCACCACGACGGTCTGCTCGTTCTGCGGTGTGGGCTGCAACCTGGAACTGCGCGTGCAGCAGGGCTCCATCGTCAACGTCACCTCGCCTGCCGACCACTCCGTCACCCATGGCCATCTGTGCATCAAGGGCCGTTTCGGATTCCAGCACGTGCAGAACCTGCCACCGTCCTGATCCCGCCCGGCCCCGACCGTCACGTGCCGTCGAGGGGGTCGGGACGCTCGAGGCGGCCACGACCCCGGCGGACGCCGCGCTGGTAGTCGCCCAGCCGCCCGCGCACCGCGTCGGCGTCGCGGGGCGCCGCCGGCTGCGGTGTGGGCCCGCCCGGGCCGGTGCTGGTGGGGCCCGCGCCCGACCCGACGCTGCCCGGGAGCAGGCGCGCGCCCGGGGTTCGTTTCGGCAGGCCCGTCCAGGTGTCGGCCTCGTCACGTCTCTCGACCACCTCGGTGGCCGCGCGCCAACCCTCGTCTGCCGGGGTCGCGAACGCCGCCGAGTCGACGAATGCCGAGTCGACGAACGCCGAGTCGCGTCGATCGGTCGACGGGGTGCCGCCCGTGCCGGGGGGACGTGGGGCCGGGACCGCCGGCGACACCGGGAGCGGCAGGGCGGACGGCGACGGGGTCAGTGACGGCGGGTTCCACGAGGGCGGCGTGGGGGTGGCGGACCGGGTCGCCTCATCCGACGGCGAGGCCTGCCAGTTGATCGGAACCTGCCGGTAGGAGCGGAACCAGCCCGACGCGACCTCCTCGAAGATCGGCGTGCGGCCGGCGGGTGCGGGAGTCGGGCTCGGCTCGGCTCGGGGTGGGGTGGGGGCCCGGATGGGCTCCGGTGCTGCCGGTGCCGGGGACTCCGTGGGCACGAAGAAGTCCGCGGTGTCCCTCGCGACCGGCTGCTCCACGGTGGGTCGGACGGCTGGTGGATGCGTCCGATTGCGCGCCGCCGTGCCCGTTCGCTGTTCGACCTCGTGGCGGGCTTCGTCTATTCACAGGTGCTGCTGGCC
>JAJAZD010000242.1 GCA_026785945.1 Pseudonocardia sp.
CCCCCCCCCCCCGGCCCCGCGGCCCCCCCGCGCGCCGCCCCGGCGGGGCGCCGCCGGGCGAGGTGTCGGAACGGGGCTCGGTGACCGCGCGCCTGAGCTCACCGACCAGCTCGGCCAGCACCAGCGAGCGGCCGGGGCGGTGCACCGGGCGGTCGGCCTGACCTGCCGGGACGGGATCGAGTTCGTCGAGGAAGCGCGAGGGTTGCTCGTCCTCGCCCTGGACGGCACTGACCAGCAGCGCGTGCCGGGCCCGGGTGCAGGCGACGTAGAACAGCCTGCGTTCCTCGGCCAGCAGCGGCGCCACGCGCGACACCGTCGCGCCGGGCTCCGCCACCCCGGCCACGAGGTCCACGAGCCGCTCGCTCCCGAGGAGGCTGCCGCGCAGCCGCAGGTCGGGCCAGCCGCCCTCCTGCACCCCGGGCACGGCGACGACGTCCCATTCCCGCCCGCGTGCGGCGTGGGCGGTGAGCAGGGTGACCGCCTCACCCTGCGGCGCCGTGGCGGCCAGCGAGTCGCCGGGGAGCTGCTGGTCGGCGAGGTAGGACAGGAAACCTCCGACGGTGGCACCGGGCAACCGGTCGGTGTGGCGTGCGGCCGCGTCGAACAGCGCGAGCACCGCGTCAAGATCCCGGTCGGCGGCCGCACCCACCGGGCCACCTCGCGCGCTCGCCTCGCTCCATCGCGACCCGGACCCGCACGCCTGCCACACCCGCCACAGCACCTCCTCGGCGCTCTCCCCGTCACGTGCGGCGGCCCCGGCGACGGCGAGCAGTGCACCCACCCGACGCAGCGGTGCCGTCTCGTTCGGGGGCAGCGTGACGAGCGGATCAGCTCGGCCGAGCGCCGCGGCGCGCAGCGCCTCGACCAGCAGCGGGTCGCTGCCGGCCCGCTCCTCGTCGCTGCCCGCCGCGTGCAGCCGCAGCAGGCCCCGGCGCAGCCGGCGCAGCCGCATCGGGTCGGCCGATCCCAGCGGTGAGGTGAGCAGAGCGGTGGCCGCGTCGGCGTCGAGATCCTCGGGCGCGGTGGCGTACCGCAGGACCATCAGCAGCGGCACCACCGCGGGTCGCCGGGCCAGCGGCAGCTCGTCGGTGGGCACGGCGACGGGAACCCCGGCGGCCAGGAGCGCCCGCCGCAGCGTGGGCAGCGAGCGGCGCGTGGACCGGGCCAGCACCGCCATCCGCGACCAGGGCACACCCCGGGTCAGATGGGCCCGGCGCAGCTGGTCCGCCACCCAGCCCGCCTCCTGGGCGGCCGAGGTGAACACCCGCACCGCCACCTCGCCCTGCGCCGCGGGCTCCGGCACCGGCGCCGTCCGTACCCGGCCCTCCCCCGCCCCGGGTAACCGCGCGACGAGGCGGGCACCGGCGGCGCGCACCGCCGGCGCGCTGCGATGGTCGGTGGCGAGGACGGTCGTGGCCGCCTCCATCGCCCGCAGGCCGCCGGGGTCGGCACCCCGGAAGTTGAGGACGGCCTGGTCGGGGTCGCCCGCGAAGAGCACGGTGCTCGCGGTGGACCCGAGGGCCCGTACCAGCTCCATCTGCTGCGGATCGAGATCCTGCGCGTCGTCGACGACGAGGTGGCGCACCCTCGCGCGTTCGGCGGCGAGCAGCTCGGGGTCCGACGCCAGCGCGTCGAGCGCCGCGGCCACCAGCTCCGCGGCGTCGAGGGCGGGTGCGGTGGCCTGCGGGGCACTGCGGCCGGCAGCTCCGCGCAGCAGGTTGACCTGCTCGTAACTGCGGAAGAAGTGACCCGCGGCCGTCCATTCCGGCAGGTCGTGCCGGCCGCCGAGCTCGACGAGCTCCTCGGGCCCGAGGCCCCGTTCCGCGGCACGCAGCAACAGTTCGCGGAGCTCGCCGGCGAACCCCGGCAGGCCCAGCGCCGGTCGCAACCGCTCGGGCCACCCCGACCCCGTCACGTCACCCGACAGCTCGCCCTCCAGCAGGTCGCGCACCACGGCGTCCTGCTCGGCGCTCGCGAGCAGCCGCGGTGGCGGGTCACCGTGACGAGCGGCGTGCAGCCGCAACACCCCGAACGCGTAGGAGTGCACTGTGCGGACCAACGGCTCCCGGGAGGTGCGCCCGTCCCCGTGCAGCAGGTCGCCCAGTCGCTCACGCAGCTCTGTCGCCGCGCGCCGGCTGCCCACGAGCAGCAGGACGTGCTCCGGATCCTCTCCCGCCCGCACCCTCGCCGCGATGGCCGCCAGCAGCAACGTGGTCTTGCCGGTGCCCGGCCCGCCGATCACGCGCATCGGGCCCGCGGCGTGGGCGAGGACCCGCCGGGCGGGGTCGTCCCACTCCTGGCCGGCCGCCACGGGTCGCGGGCGGCGGACCAACCCGGGCGCGAGCCGGGCGCGGGCGAGGTCGGATCCGGACACGACGCGATGCAACCACGCGGCACCGACAACCCGGCAGCCGAGCCTGCCCGGGTGACACCGGTCGGACCCCGGAGGTCACCTCACAACACGGTGCCGGCAGGAACGTCGGCGGTTCACCTGGCACGATCGTGACGTGACCGCTCCGCTGCACGTCCGGGTCCTCGGCGCCGGGGAAGGGGTACCGGTGCTCGCCCTGCACGGCGTCACGGGCCAGGGCGGCCAGTGGCGGGAACTGTCGCACGCCCTGCCCGGGGCACGCATGATCGCTGTGGACCTGCGCGGCCACGGCCACTCGCCGTGGACCCCGCCGTGGCACCTCGAACAGCACCTCGCCGACACGCTCGCCGTGCTCGACGACCTGGGCCTCGCCCGCGTCGCGGTGGCCGGGCACTCGTTCGGCGCCGCGCTCGCGGTGCACCTCGCCCACGCGGCGCCCGACCGCGTCGACCGCCTCGCCCTCCTGGACCCGGCGATCGGGCTCGACCCGCGCGACATGCTGGCCAGGGCCGTGTCGACCTACACGGACGGCTCCTATCCGGACGTCGCGAGCGCCCGCGCGGACCACGCCACGGCCTGGGCGGGCGTCGACGGAGCCCTGATCGACACCGAGATCGCCGAGCACCTCGCACCCGACGGCGACCGCTTCCGGTTGCGGTACTGCAACCCGGCGGCCGTGGTCGCATGGAGCGACCTCGCCCGGCCCGCCCTCACCCCGCCGCCGGGCACCCCGACGCTCGTGCTGCCCGCGGGAAGGGCCGGCCTCGTCGACCCGGGCTGGCTGGACGCCTGCCGTGCCGAGCTGGGCGACGCCCTGACGGTCGGGGAGATCGACGCCGGGCACATGCTCCACCTGGAACGGACGGCGGCCGTCGCCGCGCTGCTCGGTCCGTTCCTCGGCCTGGTCTGACGGGGACGCCGATGGACGAGCAGGCGGTCGAACGGGTCCGTGCCGCCGTGCGCGCGATCCCGTCCGGAGAGACGGCGAGCTACGGTGAGATCGCGGCGCGCGCGGGCCTGCGCTCGGCCCGTCTGGTGGGCCGGATCCTCGCCGAGGACGGGCACGACCTGCCCTGGCACCGGGTGCTGCGTGCCGACGGCACCTGCGCCCCCCACATCGCCACCGAGCAGTGCGCCCGTCTCCGAGCCGAGGGAGTGATCATGGTGGAGGGTCGCCTCCCCCGCCCGGGGAGGTGAGCCGCGCCGGCGCAGCCCGACCGGCGCCGCGGGCACGGTCGGATCCGGGTCGGGCGGTGCGAGCGGCCGCGCCACCGAGCGCGGTGCGATAGCGCGCCGCGACAAGGGCGGGCACGGCGGGGTGGGTGGACAGCGGCGCGCCGACGACGTCGGCTCCGCAGTCGTCGAGCTGGCGCTGGAACAGTCCGGGGGCGAGCAGCCAGCTCGCGACCGCCACCCGCCGCGCTCCGTCGGCTCGCAGCGCGGCGACCGTGTCGGTGACACGGGGGCCGCCGGTGGCGATAGTCGCGAGCGTGACGTGGCGGCCGAGCAGGCGGGCCAGCCTACGTGCCGCGGTGGCACCGTCCGCCCGCGCATGCGGGTCGCTGGACCCGGCGACGGCGAGCACCACGGCGTCACCCGCACGGGCTCCGGCCTCCGCCAGGCGCTGCGCCGCCGCCTGGACCAGTGCGGGGTCGGGTCCGAAGGTGTGGGCCAGCGTCACGTCGGCGCGCCCGGTGGCGCGCAGCTGCGTGGGTACGTCGGCGCGCACGTGGTAGCCGGCGGCCAGGAACATCGGGACGGCCACGCACGGCCCGGGCAGCTCCGCGAGTGCATCCGCGGGCGTCGGCCGCCGGACGTCGACGAAGCAGGCCGCCACCCGCACCCGCAGCGACGCACCCACCAGGTCGGCCACCTGCTCGGTGACCACCGCGCCGACCGGGTCCCGCGTGCCGTGCGCCACGAGCAGCAGCGACGGTGCCGTGCCGGTCATCCCACGTCTCCGTGCAGGCAGTGTCCGCCGACCTGGACGGGGGGGAGCACAGCGGGAGCGGGAGCGGGAGCGGGAGCGGTGTTCACGACGAGGACCACGGTATCCCGATCTGCACGCGGCCGCCCCGGGCGCACCGGTTGCACCGTGCCCGCGAGTCGGGGTCTCCGTGACCGCGAGTCGGGGTCCGGGGGTACGAGGGGAGCCCGGACGGCTGCGGCACCGACCACCCCGCCTGCGCGGTCAGAGGTCTTCTGCCCCTCGTTCGGGGGCTGATGGATCTGACGCGCCGAGCGTCGCGGTCGCGGTCACCAGGTGTTCGCGGACCGGCGGGAACACACCTACCGGGACGCGATCGTCAAGTTCGTCGACGGTGCACCATTCGAACGCGTCCAGCTCGTCGGTGTCGACCACGCGTGCCGCACCGTGCAGCGGGCTACAGGCGACATAGATCATGGTTCGGCCCGTGGCAGGGTGCACCCGCTCGCCGAGGACGGCTTCACCTTGCACGTCGAGTCCGATCTCCTCGCGTGTCTCGCGGGCAGCACCGGCGGTCGGATGCTCCCCGGGATGCAGCTCGCCCGCGGGGAACTGCCAGGACAGTTCGCCCTCGGCAATGCGCCTGCGGACCAGGGCCACTCGCGCACCGTCGACGATGATCGCGGCGACGATCGGCGGGCGGGAACTGTCGGTCACCGGGATCTCCAGGACAGTGCGGACGGCGTCGTGAATCTGGGTCGCGGGAATGTAGCGCGTGAGGTCGGCGAGTCGCGCCCACAGGTTTGCACCGTTCTCGATGGGGTCGAGGTTTCGCACCTCACCCGAGAGGTGATCACAGAGGAAGTAGCGACACAGCGCACCGGTGATCGGATGAACGCGTTGTCCGAGATCGGTGCGGACCACCGCGTAGACGCCGGTCTCGGATGCCACCTCGGAGGTCACGACGTCAACCGCGTCCGCGCCTGGTTTCACGACTCCGACCGGGAACTGCCAGCTCAGGCCCCGAAAGTAGGTACGGCGCTGCACCAACAGCACGCCCAGCTCACCGACGACGATGCCGGGGGAGGACCTGCTCACCGCCCTGCACCGCGAGGTGCGGGAGGAGACCGGCCTCGATGTGACGGAGTGCCTCGCGTACCTCGGATCGTTCGACTACCGGTCCGGCTCGGGCCGGGCGACACGACAGCACACCTTCGCCGTCACGATCTCGGACGGCGACGTCGTTGTCACCGAGCACGACCTGCACCATTGGGCGGGTGCGGCGACGGAGCGACCGGTCAGCGACGAGGTGCGTGGGCTGCTGTACGCGAGCTTCGGCCAGTAGATGTGACGACGATCGACATCTTCACGACCGCTACGAGCACCGGCACCGCCGACAAGAAGCAGGCGCGACGGGCTCTGGCACCGCACCTTCTCCGCCCTCGGGTTCAACCCCACCACCCGCCGCGTCGACTGCGCGGGGGAACGTGACCACCTCTACTGGTGAGCCCGGTGACCGTCGCACTGATCGTCGGCACCCGACCGGAGTCGATCGAGATGGCGCCGATCGCCGAGCAACTCGGCGAAGACGCCGTCACCATCCACATCGCCGACCTCTGCTGCGCCCCCAGCAGCCTCGCGCTCACCCACCTGCACCGCGAGGGAATACCCGAGCAGCGCGTCGTACTCACCGACAACCGGTCGTCGAGGCAGCGACCCGCGCTCTGCCCGCGCCAACCGCGCAAACTCGCGATCCTCCGAGAGGTCGGCGTCCACGACGACGGCTACGTCCTCGCCACCGTGCACCGCCCCGAGAACGTCGAACACGACACCGCACTCGACGCCATCCTTCTCGCGCTGACCCGCTCACCGCTGCCGGTCGTACTTCCGGTACACCCTCGACTGCGCCCGACTCGCACCGCACCCCGACACTTTGACGGCCGCCAACATCTGGCTCACCGGCGGTCCAGAATCGGCACCAGAACCTGCACCTCATCCCCTGCCCGTACGGCGACGGCACCGCAGCCGCTCGCATCGCCGGCGAAGCCCGCCGCCTTGCCGTCGCGACGACCTGCGTGGCGGGATAGCACCGCTCGTCAGCAGTCGCATGGTCGCCGTCAGCTGTTGCTAAAGATTCGCTTGCCTGGTGCGAGGTGCACCACATCGTGGCGTGGGAGGACGGCGGCCAGACCGCATTGGGCAACTGCACGATGCTCTGTCGCGCCCATCGCCTCGTGCACAGCAACTCCGGCTGGGCGGTACTGATCTCCGGTGGCCTGCCCGAGATCAGTACCGCCGACCTGGATCGACCAGAGTCAGCGGCCCCGGCGAAGATCGCTGCCGCACCTCGCCGCCGGATGAGCTGCGACGAGAGTTGTCAGGGTGTCAGAGCAGGGCGCTGACCATGCCGGCAGTGCGCTCCAGGCCACCGAGCGTGCGCGGCGAGGCTTCCGGGTGCTGGGCGTGCAGCGCCAGCCGGTACAGCACCGCGCGCAGCAACATCTGCGGCCATTCGGCCAGGCCGGACCACCGCCGTAGCAGGCCCTCCTCGGCTCCGCCCCAGGCGATCGCGTCCACGACGACCACGGCGGCCGCCCACTCCGCGGGCCGCCAGCACGGCGCGATGTCGACGAGCGCGGGGGCACCGTCATCGTCGAACAGGACGGCGCCGAACAGCTCGGCGTGCACCACCTGCGGGGCGAGCCGCACCGGCGTGCGGTAACCCGCCAGCTGCGCATACAGCGTGCCACCGCTGGCCGGGTCCAGTGACAGTCGCCGTTCGCCGAAGGCCCCGGCCGCCGAGCGGCTCAGCAGATCGTCACGGTCGTCGAGCAGGCGGGGACGTCCGATGCGCGCGGTGGCCGCGTGCAACCGCATCGCGGTGTCGACGACGGCGTCGTAGCGCGGTTCGAGAGTGCCCGCCACGTACCGGCTCGCAGCCCAGCCGGCGACGACCCAACGGCCGTCGGAGGAACGGACGGGGCGGGCCAGCCGCACCCCGTCGACCTCGAGACCGTCGAGGAGACCTGCGGACCACGCGGCCACAGCATTGTCGAGGACCGGTCTGACCAGCACCTCACCGCAATGCCAGGCCTGTCGTCCGGCCCAGACGACCGGCAACGGTTCGCCGTCGGTGACGCCGAACGCGCTGCGGACATGCGGCGGCAGCGGGGCTCCCGCCGGGCCGGCGGGCGGACGGACGGGGACGGCGGTCACGACATCGAACGCTACCTGCGCACGATCGAGGATCGACGCTGCCACGCGGGTGCCCGGTTCTGTTTCGCGGCGCCGTCCCGACACTCCGGGGTGACCGGTTGCAGTCACGGGCGGGTGAGATCCACGCTCAGTCTCACCGGCGTGTCATTCCGAGTCGCCCAGGGAGCCCTCCGACTCGGTGTGCCGCGAACTCTCGGACCCGCCGCCGTCCGACGTCGTCGAGGAGGCCGGGTCCGGCGATGCGGCCGATTCGACGGACGTGGCAGAGCCGGCGGCGTCGCTGTCCTCCACCGGCTGCGAGTCCTCGGAACCTGGTGTGGGGTCGTCACCGGACATTCCGCCATCCGAAGAATCTGGGCTTCGACCAGTAGACCCCTCGGGAACGGGTCCGGCCTGCTCCGAGGCGGAGCCGCGCTTCGCCTCGGCCGACTCCTGCTTCGCCGACCGCTTCTCGTTCGCCTCCTGCTGGGCCGACTCCCGCTTCTCGTTCGCCTCCTGCTGGGCCGACTCCCGCTTCTCCGCCGCCGACTCCTGCTTGTCGGCGGGTCGCCGGGTGACCTCGTCCGCCGCAGCAAGGTCGTCCCGCTGGGCCGACTCCCGCTGGGCCGACTCCCGCTGGGCCGACTCCCGCTGGGCCGACTCCCGCTGGGCCGACTCCCGCTGGGCCGACTCCCGCTGGGCCGACTCCCGCTGGGCCGA
>JAJAZD010000243.1 GCA_026785945.1 Pseudonocardia sp.
GCAGGTCGGTCCCGGTCCCGAGGTCCCGTACCCGAAGCTGGTAGACCTCGCTGCCGTCGAGGTCCACGGAGTACGCCAGCAGGCGGCCGTCCGGGCTGACCTCGCACCCGCCGAGCTCGAGGAAGTCGTGCCCCTCGGCCAACGCGTTCTCATCGAGGATGACCACCTCTGGGTCGGTCCCCTCGGAGGTGACGGCCGAGCGCACGTGCACGGCGTACTGCTGGCCCGCCCTACGTCGGGTCCGGTACTCCCACGCCCCGCGACGCCAGGGAGCGGAGACGTCCTCGTCCGGCAGCACCGCGGCGAGCTCCCGCGTGAGGGTCTCGCGCAGCGCGCCGAGGTGGGCGACGGCCGCGTCGGTGTAGGCATTCTCGGCAGCGAGGTACTCGGTGAGCTCGGGGTCCTCCACCCGGCGCATCCACGCGTAGTCGTCGGCCACCGTGTCGCCGTGCAGGACCCGGCTGCTGTGGCGCCGGGGGGCAACAGGGGGCCGCCAAGGCGTCGCGTCGGCCGTCACGGCGGTCACGGTAGCCCGTCGCACATCCTTACTGAGTCGTGATTCAGCAACTGCGTGACAAACGCATGCGGCACCCACCATGATCCGGTACGACAAACAGCGGGCCTCCAACCCGCTCTCGCTGCCGAAAACCGCAGCCTTGCACCGGAGGTCTCGATGCCCCGACCCGCCCTTTCCGCCGCCGCGGCCGTCGTGCTGCTCGCCCTTCTCCCTCTGGGCACGGGCGGGTCGGCGACCGGGGCCGAGGACGAGCGCACCACCTTCACCGTCGGCATGAGCCAGGACGTGGACTCGCTCAACCCGTTCACCGGGATCGTGTCCTCGGCGTACGAGATGTACCAGCTCAACTACGACACGCTGACCGACTACGGCCAGGCCGACTTCGCCGCCGAGCCGTCGCTGGCCGAGAGCTGGGAGGTGTCCGACGACGGGCTCACCTGGACCTACACGATCCGTTCGGGCGTCCTGTGGTCCGACGGCGAGCCGCTCACCGCGCGCGACGTGGCGTACACCTTCAACCGGGTGATGAAGGGGAAGTACGAGCAGACGAACTTCGGCAGCTACGTCGGCCAGATCGCTTCCGTCGAGGCCACCGACGACCAGACCGTCGTGATGAGGGTCAAGGCACCCAGCCCGACGATGCTGCACCTGTTCGTCTACATCCTCCCCGAGCACATCTGGAGAGACATCGACGCCAAGGACGTCACCGACTTCACCAACGAACCGGGGCCGGACGGCATCGTGGGGTCCGGCCCGTTCGTGGTGAAGGAGCACAAGAAGGGACAGTTCATCCGCCTCGAGCGCAACGAGAACTACTGGGGCGAGAAGCCCGCGATCCAGAACCTCGTTTTCCGCATCTTCACCAACGAGGACTCCCTCGCCCAGGCCCTTCGGCGGGGCGAGATCGACTTCGCCGACGACCTGGGGTCCAACGTCTTCGAGAGCCTCGAGGGTGCCGAGGGCGTCACCCAGTTCCCCGCGACGTACTCCGGGTTCGACGAGATCGCCTTCAACGTCGGCGCCGCCCTCGACGACGGCACGCCCATCGGCGACGGGCACCCGGCACTCAAGGACCAGCGGGTGCGGGTCGCCATCTCCCACGCCATCGACACAGAGGCGCTCGTCGAGCGCGTCCTCGGCGGTCACGGCACACCGGGCACCAGCGTCATCCCGCCGCTGTACCAGGACCTGCACTACGACCCGGGCGCGTCGGCCTACGCCTTCGACCCGGCGGAGGCTGCGCGGCTGCTAGACGAGGCCGGCTACACCGAGGGTCCGGACGGCATCCGCACGATGCCGGCCGGGGGCGAGGACGCCGGCCGGAAGCTGTCGTTCCGGCTGCTGGGCCGGGCCAGCTCCCAGACCAGCCAGCAGAGCGTGCAGTTCGTCGCGGGATGGCTGGAGGACATCGGCATCGAGGTCAAGCCCAAGATCGTGTCCGAGGACGCCCTGACCGAGATCATCGGCGAAGGCACCTTCGACATGTTCGAGTGGGGCTGGGTGGTCGAGCCGGACCCCGACTACCAGCTCTCGACCTTCACCTGCGCCAACCGGTCGTACAAGGACGGCGGCAGCGTCTTTGCCAACCTGTCCGACTCGTTCTTCTGCGACGAGGAGTACGACGCCCTGTACGCGCAGCAGAAAGAGCAGATCGACCCCGCCGAGCGGGCCGGGACGGTCAAGGAGATGCAGCGCATCCTCTACGAGCAGGCGCCCTACGTCGTGACGTTCTACTACGACAACCTCGAGGCCTACCGGTCGGACCGGTTCACCGGGTTCACGCCGCAGCCCGAGCCGGACGGCTCCCTGCTTTTCCAGTACGGCACCCACAGCTACCGCTCCATCCGACCGGTCACGGCGGAGGACCGCGCCGACGGGAAGGAGGGCACCAAGGCAGCGGACGACGACGCGACGAGCAGCGGGCTGCTGACCACCGCTGCCGTCGTCGGTGGCGGGCTGCTTGCCGGTGGGCTGGTCCTTGTGGCGCTGCGTCGCCGGCGGCCGGAGCACGATGTCGAGTAGCCCCATGGGCTATGTCGTACGCCGGGTGCTGACCGGCCTGGGCACGATGGCATTCGTCCTCGTCTTCAACTTCTTCCTCTTCCGGCTGCTCCCGGGGGACCCGATCTCGCTCTACACCCGCGGCCGGAACATGGACCGCGAGCAGCTGCGCGAGCTGCGCCGGGAGCTCAACCGACCGGTGGGTGAGCAGTTCCTCGGTTACCTGGCCAACCCGTTCTCCTCGGGAGTGGACTCGACGCAGTTCTCCCGGCCCGTGTGGGACGTGATCGGCGACTACGTCTGGCCGACGCTGGTGCTGCTCGTCACGGCCACGGCGCTGTCGGCGATCATCGGCATCGCGATCGGCATCAAGGGCGGTTGGCGGCGCGGCAGCACGTTCGACCGGACGTCGACCGGCGTGACCCTGACGCTCTACGCGATGCCGGAGTTCTGGCTCGGCATGGTGCTGCTGATCCTGTTCAGCACCGGAGTCGGGGTCTTCCCCGGGGTCTTCCCGAGCGGTGGGACGCTCACCCCGGGAATCGAGCCGTGGTCGGTCGAGGGCGTGCTGGACCAGGCATGGCACCTCACACTGCCCGCGCTGACGCTGACGCTGGCCTACCTCGCGGAGTACGCCCTCGTGATGCGATCGTCCCTCCTCGACGAGGTCCGCCAGGACTACCTCGTCACGGCCCGGGCCAAGGGCCTGATGGACAAGCTGGTGCGGCGGCGTCACGCCGTCCCGAACGCGCTGCTCCCCACGATCACGCTGGTCTTCCTCAACATCGGCTTCGTCGTCTCAGGGGCCATCACGGTGGAGACGGTCTTCTCCTGGCCCGGCCTCGGCCTGCTGTCCTATCAGGCGATCCGCGGCCCGGACATCCCCTTGCTGCAGGCGATCTTTCTGCTGTTCTCCCTCGCCGTCGTGGTGGCCAACATCGTCGCCGACGTCGCGGTCGCCGCCCTCGACCCGCGGGTCCGCACATGAGCGTCGACCAGGAGCGGGATGCGCCGGTGCTGTCGGCCCGCCAGGTGACCCGCGCCCGCCGGCGGGCATCAGCCGGCCGGTCCTGGCGGGCATTCCGTAGTCAACGCACCGGCCTGGCCGGGCTCGCCGTGCTCGGGGTGTTCGTGCTGCTCGCGGTGTTCGCGCCGCTGCTGTTCTCGCCGGACGAGCTCAAGGTCACCGAGGCGCTGGGCGGCGTGCTCGACCCGCCGTCAGCCAGGTTCCCGCTGGGCACCGACGAGTCCGGGCGGTCGGTGCTCGCGCTCGTCGTCTGGGGCACGCGCGTCTCGCTGGTCGTCGGGGTCGCCGCCACCGTGATCTCGATGGTGATCGGCACGCTCGTGGGAATCGCCTCGGGACACTTCGGCGGCATGGCCGGCGGGGCTCTCGAGCGGCTGACCGACTGGTTCCTTGTCATCCCCTTCCTGCCGCTGGCGATCGCGCTCGCGACCGTTCTCGGCTCGTCGCTGCTCAACGTGATCGTCGTCATCGGGGTGACCTCGTGGCCGGGCACGGCCCGGCTGGTGCGGGCACAGACGCTCTCGGTGGAGGCCCGCCCCTACCTCGAGCGGGCGCGCGTGCTCGGGGGCGGGCACTGGCATCAGATGACGCGCCACGTGCTGCCCAACGTGATGCCGCTGGTGCTCGCCAACACCACACTCACCGTTGCCATCGCGATCCTGTCCGAGACGACCCTGTCCTTCCTCGGCCTCGGTGACCCGTTCCGGGTGTCGTGGGGGTCGATGCTGGACAACGCGTTCGCCTCCGGGGCGATCAGCTCCGGCGCCTGGTGGTACCTCCTCCCGCCCGGACTGTGCGTCGTGGCCATCGTGCTCGCGTTCACCCTCGTGGGGCGGGCGCTGGAGAACGTCCTCGATCCACGGGCACGGGAGCGCTGAGCGGTGGCCCTGCTGGAGATCGAGGACCTGTGCGTCACCTACCGCACCGACGAGGGGCCGGTGCCCGCGGTGCGGGGAGTGTCGCTCTCGGTCGACGAGGGGACGATGCTCGGTGTCGCGGGCGAGTCGGGGTCGGGCAAGTCGACGATCGCCGCGACCGTGCTGCGCCTCACCCCGGCGAGCGCGACGGTCACCGGCCGGGTGCTGCTGGACGGCGAGGACGTCCTGGGAATGTCGTTCGGCCGGCTGCGAGCGGTGCGGTGGTCCGAGGCGGCCATCGTCTTCCAGGGCGCCCTGCACTCCCTCAACCCCTTGCACCGCGTCGGTCGCCAGGTCGCGGAGCCGGTGCACCTGCACGGGTCGGGCGTGACCCGGCGCGCTGCGGACGGCCGGGTCGCGGAGCTGCTCGACCAGGTGGGACTGGCCCCGCGGCTCGCCTCGGCGTACCCCCATCAGCTCTCCGGCGGTCAGAAGCAGCGGGTGATGATCGCGATGGCGCTCGCCTGCCGGCCGCGGCTGCTCGTGGCCGACGAGCCGACCACCGCGCTGGACGTGATGGTGCAGGCGCAGGTGCTCGATCTGCTCACCTCGCTGGTGCGCGACCTCGGCCTGGGGCTCGTCGTCATCTCCCACGACCTGGCCGTGCTCGGCAGCACCTGCGACCGCGTCGCCGTGATGTACGCGGGGCGGGTCGTCGAGGAGGGGCCTTCGGCCGAGGTGCTCGACCGCGCCCGCCACCCCTACGCCCGGGCGCTGTCCGCCGCGTTCCCCACGATCGGGGACCAGAGCGCGCGCTTCGCCCCGCGCGGCCTGCCCGGGGACCCCCCGTGGCCGGGCGACCTGCCGACAGGCTGCTCGTTCCACCCGCGCTGTCCCGACGCGGTCGAGATGTGTCGCACCGAGGACGTCCGGCTGCGGCCCTGCGGCCCGGGGCACAGCGCCGCCTGCGTGCACGTGCCCGGAGTCCCGGCGTGACGTCCGCCCCGCCGGTGCCGCCGGTGCCGCCGGTGCCGCCGGTGCTGGAGGCGGTCGGCCTGCACACCACGTTCCGGCCGCGTCGCGGCCGCGCGGCCCGGGCGGGGGACGGTGTGGCGCCCCCCCCCCGGCCGGGGCCGCGGCGCGCGGGGGGGGCCGCGTCAGGCGGGGGGCACCGCACCCGGGGGCCCGCCCCGGCCAGATAAAAA
>JAJAZD010000244.1 GCA_026785945.1 Pseudonocardia sp.
GGGGGGGGCTGCGGCCCCCCCGGGCGCGCCCCGCCGGGGGGGGGGGGGGGGGCGCCCCCCCCCCCCCCCCCCCCCCCCGGGGGGCCCCCCGGGCCCCCCCCCCCCGGGGGGGCGCGCCCCCCCCCCCCCCCCGGGTCGGGGGAGACGGTGAGCAGGCGGCGCACCGGCAGGTGGGTCATGGCGCGCAGCGCCAGCAGGTCGGAGTCGACGGTCCGCACCCGGACCGCCGACCGGGCCGCCCGCGCGTAGCGGATCCGAACCACCAGCCACACCACGACGATCGGCAACGCCGCGACCGCCACGATCCCGACCGCGCTCGCGACGGCGACGGTGTTGATGACCTCCGCCTGCTGGCGCCCCGCGTCGGCCAGCGAGGTGCCTGCCCCCGTCCCGGCGCCGAGTGCGCCGGCCAGCGCCTCGCCCACGAACGGCACCTGCCCCGCCGTGCGCGAGGCGTCGTCGAACACAGTCCTGATCGAGTCGCCCGCGCCGCTGAGCGTGCGGGCGGCGACCTGAAGCCGCTGGATGAGCTCGTGCGCCGCGATCGCGATGTTGACGCAGAGCACCACCCAGGCGATCACCAGCACGTCGGCCGACAGCTGCAGGAGGAAGCGAACCGGGCGCTCCGCGTAGAACCGCATGGGGCGGCAGCGTAGGGCCCCGGACGGGCGACCCGCCGCGTCTGGGTCGCGCGGCTGCAGGAGCCCCAGCTTGGTCGCCGTGTAGACGGCCTCGGCCCGGCGGCCGATCATCAGCTTGCGCATGAGGTTGCCGACGTGGGACTTCACCGTGGTCTCGGAGACGAACAACTCCCCGCTGGTAGCTGTGTTGCGGTGTGGGTGATGGTGTCGAGGTCGTCGCCGGGCAGGTATCGGAGGCGCGCGGTCGGGTCGCACCGACCCGGTCCTGCCCCATCGGCCAGGGCTCCCGGCGGCGGGCCGAGTCGGTGATCGCGCCCGCCGGCCCCGCGCCGCCGGCACGGCTGGGGCGGGCCGTCAGAGGTGGATGGGCCCGTCGCGCTCGGCGAGCCGGACGCCGGCACCGCCCCAGTGCTGGGCGATCATCTCCGCCGCGATCGACACGGCGGTCTCCTCGGGGGTGCGTGCGCCCAGGTCCAGACCGATGGGGGACGACATGCGCGCGATCTCCGCATCGGTCACGCCGCGTTCGCGTAGGCGCGCGAGCCGGTCGTCGTGGGTGCGGCGCGAGCCCATGACCCCGATGTAGGCCACCTCGGGCAGCCGCAGAGCCACCTCGAGCAGCGGCACGTCGAACTTGGGGTCGTGGGTCAGTACGCAGAGCACGGTGCGCTTGTCGATGTGGCCGGCCTCGGCCTCGGCGGCGAGGTATCTGTGCGGCCACTCGACGATCACCTCGTTGGCCCCGGGGAACCGTGACGCCGTGGCGAACACCGGGCGCGCGTCGCACACCGTGACGCGGAAGCCCAGGAAGTTGCCCATGCGCGCCACGGCGGCGGCGAAGTCGATGGCACCGAACACGATCATGCGGGGCGGTGGGGCGAAGGACTCCACGAACACCGACAGGCCCTCACCCCGGCGCTGGCCGTCGACGCCGTAGGTGAGGGTGGCGTTGCGTCCGGCGTCGAGGAGGCCACGGGCGTCGTCGCGGACGGCGTCGTCCAGGCGGGCCGAGCCGGTGCCGCCGTCGACCTCGTCGGGCCAGACCACCAGCCGCTTCCCGAGGCGCTCCGCCGGGCCGGAGACGACGGTGGCGACGGCGACGGGTGACTCGTCACGGACCGCCTCCGCCACCAGCCCGAGCTGGGCGTAGGTGTCGGGGCCGACCTTCTCCACGAAGATGTCGATGATCCCGCCGCAGGTCAGGCCCACGGCGAACGCGTCGTCGTCGGACACGCCGTAGCGCTGCAGGACGGGCCGGCCGTCGCCGAGCACCTGTTCCCCGAGCTCGTAGACCGCGCCCTCGACGCAGCCGCCGGACACGCTGCCAACGGCCTCACCGGCCGCACCGACGAGCATCGACGCACCGGGTTGGCGCGGCGCGGAGCTGTAGGTACCCACGACGGTGGCCAGCGCCGCGGTGTCGCCCTTGGACCACCACTCGTCGAGCTTGGCCAGTACGTCACGCATCGCGCACCACCTCGAGCAGTTCTTCCAGAGTGGCCAGGCTGTGGCCCGCCAGCAGATCGTCCAAGTACGGCAGTGCGGCGACTATTCCACCCTGCACCGGTGCGTAACCATCCTTGCCCGCGTGGGGGTTGACCCACACGAGCGTGTGGGCGAGGCGCCGCAGGCGTGACATCTGTACCCCCAGCAGGTCGGTCTCGCCCCGTTCCCAGCCGTCGGAGAACACCACGACCACCGCACGCCGGGCCGCCCCGCGCTGACCCCAACGGTCGACGAAGGCGCGCAACACCTCGCCGAGGCGGGTGCCGCCCGACCAGTCGGGGATCGCCCTGGCGGCAGCGGCGAGGGCGCGCTCGGCGTCGCGCATGCGGAGTTCGCGGGTGATCCGGGTGAGCCTCGTACCGAGGGTGAAGGCCTCGACGGCACCGGGGGCGCGGCGGACGACGACGTGCGCGAAGCGCAGCAGCGCGTCCGCGTAGGGCTCCATCGACCCCGACACGTCGACGAGCAGCACCACCTTGCGTGGCCGACGGGAGCGGTCGCGCCGGCGCAGTTCGCGGATCTCACCCCCGTTGTGCAGGGCGGCGCGCAGCGTGCGCCCGGGAGCGGCCACTCCGCGGGGCGACGGGCGGCGCCGCCGCGACGGGCGGGTCGGGGGTGTCGGACGGAGCAGGGCGAGAAGCCGGCGCAGGTGCTCGCGCTCGGCGGGTGTGAGCTCGGCGAGGTCGCGGTTGCGGAGGATCTCGGCGCCGCCGGCGCGGGCGTGCACCTGCGGCTGCTGCCCGTCGTCGTCGCTGTCACCGGGATCTCCGGCCGGGGTGAGTGCGGCGAGCTTCGGTGGCGGGGGCGGGCGCTCGTCCCTGACGCGGGTGCTCCCACCCGGCTGGGGGGTGAACCAGTCCTCGAACGCGCGGTCGTAGCGGGGCAGGTCGTCGGGGTCGGAGCAGAGGGTGAGCCGGCCCGCCCAGTAGGTCTGCATCCGGCTGGTGACGTCGAGGGTGTCGAGCGCGCCCAGGAACGTCGCGACACGGTCGGTGGTGATCGCCAGCCCGGCGCCCCGCAGGACCACGGTGAAGCCGACGAGCCCGGGGATCGGGTCGTCGACCGGCGGCGCGGTGGTGGTCATCCGCGGCTCAGGAGGCCAGCAGGGTGTCGAGCTGCTTGCGGACGCGGTCGGCGTCCTCGCGGTACTTCAGTACGGCGCCGAGCGTGGCCGCCGCGCTGTCGACGTCGAGGTGCCGCGCCCCGACGAGCTGCAGCGCCCGGGCCCAGTCGATCGTCTCCGCCACGCCGGGCGGCTTGAGCAGGTCGGCCTGGCGCAGGGCACGGACGGCACCGGCGACCTGGGCGGCGAGCCGCTCGGGCAGGCCCGGCAGCCGCGAGTGCAGGATCTCGATCTCGCGGGCCAGGTCGGGGTGGTCGAGCCACAGGTAGAGGCAGCGCCGCTTGAGTGCATCGTGGACCTCGCGGGTGCGGTTGGACGTCAGCACGACCACCGGCGGGGTGCTCGCGCGGATCTCACCGATCTCGGGGATCGTCACCGCGTGCTCGGTGAGCACCTCCAGCAGGAACGCCTCGAACTCGTCGTCGGCGCGGTCGATCTCGTCGATGAGCAACACACTCGGCGTGGTCTGCAGGGCCCGCAGGATCGGGCGTGCCAGCAGGAAACGCCGGTCGTAGAGAGAGGCCTCGACGGCGTCGGCATCCAGCGGTGAGCCACCCGCGCTCGCGGCGGCCTCGAGGGCGCGCAGGTGCAGCAGCTGCCGGGGGAAGTCCCAGTCGTAGAGCGCCTGGGAGGCGTCGATGCCGTCGTGGCACTGCAGCCGGATCAGCTCGGCGCCGAGCACCTGGGCCAGCGCCTGCGCGAGGGCGGTCTTTCCGGTACCGGGCTCGCCTTCGCAGAACAGCGGACGGTTCATCCGCAAGGCCAGAAACGTCGCGGTGGCCAGACCGTCGTCGGCGAGATACCCGGTGGCGCGCAATGCGGCGGTCAGTGCGGCGGGCGAGTCGGTGGCCTGAGGGCGATCGTTCACCACATCAGCATGACTCAACTCCGGGGTCGGAGCCACCCTGGGCCCGCCGCGCGTGAGCCCGCCGTGTTCGACCGGTCACCTTCTGTCGATGTTTCGATGTGACGAGGTCGGTAATACTTGCGTTTTGAAGATGTTGGTCGAGCCGTGATCAGGTCGTGATGTCATGCCACTGACCAGCGGTTACCTGTCCATGCCGGGGAATGCGTTAGCGACGGTGACGATCGTCACGGTCGCCATGATTGGTTTTTCCTGCCCGTCGACTCGTAGCGTCGATGACCGGCCGTTCCGAGAGGTGCGGCCGGAAATGCATCCGGAACCGTCGCGCCAGGCCCTGTCCCGCGGTTTCGGTCCGTCGAGATGGAGACGGGACAGGGCCGAGGTCGATCGATTCGAGGCCATGGTCGCGAATGGACAGGCCACGACGGCGCGAAAAGGAGAGCACACAATGACTTCACGACCTGCACTCAGCACGGGCCGGAGTCTCCTTCGCATGGCGGTTGTCGGAGCAGTCGCAGTGGGCACCCCGTTCGCCCTTGTCGGCACGGCCGCCGCCGCCCCCGACTCCACCTGGGACTCCCTCGCCCAGTGTGAGAGCGGCGGCCGTTGGAACGTCAACACCGGTAACGGCTACTCCGGTGGCCTTCAGTTCAGCCCGTCCACATGGAAGGCCTTCGGCGGCAGCGGCTCGGCACACCAGGCCGGCCGGGGCGAGCAGATCGCCGTCGCCGAGCGGGTCCTCGCGTCGCAGGGCTGGAACGCGTGGCCGTCCTGCTCGCGCAAGGTGGGTGCCCGCGGCGAATCCGCCGACACCACCAAGGTGAAGGCCTCGGCGCCGGCCGAGAAGGCCGCGCCCAAGAAGGTCGAGGAGAAGGCGTCCGAGAAGGCCGCCGCCCCGAAGAAGGCCGAGCAGAAGGCCGCCCCGAAGAAGGCCGCCCCGTCGGCGCAGTCCGCTCCGGTCCGTCGGGCGCCGGTCGCCGCCGCGTCGCTCACCAAGGACGGCGCGGACTACACGGTCGTCGCCGGCGACACCCTGAGCAAGATCGCCGAGCGCGAGAACCTCGCCGGCGGCTGGCAGGCGCTGTTCGAGCGCAACGCCGATGTGCTGAGCAACCCGAACGTGATCCGTATCGGTCAGCAGCTCGACCTGCGCTGATCGCCCGTGGACGGGACCGGGGGGCACCGTGGCCGCCCCGGCCCGTCTCCTCAGGTGGAGTTGACCCACTCGTCGGTGCCGTCGGCGAAGGCCTGGTGCTTCCAGACCGGAAGCCGCCGCTTCACCTCGTCGACGAGCGCCGCGCAGGTCTCGAACGCCTCACTCCGGTGATCGGCAGCCACCGCGCACGCCAGCGCGACGTCGCCGATCACCAGCCGCCCCACCCGGTGGCTCACCGCGACGCTCCGCACGCCCGTCGCGGCGGCGGCGACGTCCGCGGCCACCTCGGCCACGACCGCCGCTGCACTCGGGTGGGCGGTGTACTCCAGGCCGTGCACCGCACGGCCGCCGTCGTGGTCACGCACGACACCGGCGAACGTCACCACGGCACCCGCCCCGGCGTGGTCCACGAGCGCCGCGTGTTCCGCGACGTCCAGTACGTCCTGGGTGACCGTGGCTCTCGACACGGACGCTCCGGTCACCGGTGATCGCCTCCGCGGAGCTGGTCGACCGCGTGGTCCAGTACGCCGGCGAGCACCGCCAGGCCGTCCCGGACCCCACCTGTCGATCCCGGCAGGTTCACGACGAGCGTCCGCCCGGCCACACCGGACACGCCTCGGGAGAGCACCGCCGTGGGCACGGTCGGCGTCCCGGCCGCGCGGATCGCGTCGGCCAGGCCGGGCACCTCGTAGTCCAGCTCGCGGCGCGTGACCTCGGGCGTCACGTCGGTGGGTGAGATGCCGGTGCCGCCGGTGGTGATCACCACGTCGACGCCGTCGGTCACCGCGGAGCGCACCGCCTCGCCCACCCGCTCGCCGTCGGGCACCACGGTGGCGTCCGGGGCGTCGAAACCGCGCTCCCGCAGCCAGTCGACGATCATCGGCCCGCCCCGGTCGGCGTACACACCCGCCGCGGCCCGGTTGGACGCCGTGACGACCCGCGCCCGACGGGGGGCCCCGCTCACGACCGGTCCGCCGGACGCGTCCAGGTGCCGGTCTTGCCGCCGTCCTTGCGCTCGACGCGTACACCGTCGAGCACTGCGGCGGGATCGACCGCCTTGACCATGTCGTGCAGTGTCAGGCCGGCGACGGCGACGGCCGTGAGCGCTTCCATCTCGACGCCTGTGCGGTCGGTCGTCGCGACGGTGGCGCGGATCCGCACCTCGGCGCCGTCCGGCTCCAGATCGACCACGACCCCGGTCAGGGCGATCGGATGGCACAGCGGCACGAGGTCGGGTGTGCGCTTGGCACCCATGATCCCGGCGATGCGCGCGGTGGCCAGTGCGTCGCCCTTCGGGAGTCCGTCACGGCGCAGCAGATCGACCACCTCCGCCGTCGTGCGCAACGTGCCGGTGGCCACCGCCGTCCTCGCGGTGGGCTCCTTGCCGGTGACGTCCAGCATCCGGGCGGACCCGGAGGCGTCGACGTGGGTCAGCTCCACGGGTGAGACCCTACGGTGTACCACTGCCGCACCTTCATGGTGAGCTGTGTCACCAGTACGCAACCTGCACCGGTGCTGCCGCGGCGGTCGTACTCCGGCTGCAAGGCGATCGTCGCGAAGAACCCGTCCCTGGCCGCGAACCCGGACGCGATCGCGCCCGGGCAGCGCCTCACTCTCGCCCGATCGGCACCCGATTACCCCGACTCGCGCGCACCCAGACCCCGACTCGCGGGTTTGGGGTAGCGGGCGAGTTGTTCGGGGGTGTCGACGTCGGCGGGGTCGGCGACGTCGGCGCACTCCACGAGCTCCAGAGCGGTGTTGCCCGACAGGTACGCCCGGGCGCCGGAATCGCCGGTGGCCGACGCCGAGACGGCGCTCCAGTGCGAGCGTCCGATGAGGACCGGATGTGCCGGACGCCCGTCGTAGGACGCGCGGATCAGGGCGTCCGGCCCGGCGCGGACGGTCAGGCGCGCGATCGCGGCGGCCGTGACGCCGGGCAGGTCGACGAGGTGCACGAGCACCGCCTCGGGTACCGGCTCGAGCTCCTCGAGCGCGGCGAGACCCGCGCGCAGGGAGGCGCCCATCCCCTCGGCCCAGCCGTGCGCGGGTGCGACGTGCACCTCCGGTGGGAGGACCGCGCGTACCGCCTCGGCCGCGGCGCCCACCACCACGATCAGAGGCGCACAACCGCCATCGCGCAAAGCGCTCAACGCGCGGTGGACGAGCAACCGGCCCTCCAGCTCGACCAGTGCCTTCGGGCCACCCATCCGGCGGCCTGCCCCCGCGGCGAGCAGAAGCCCTGCGGGAGCGGCTACTTGTTGATCTCCGTGACGGGGTGCACGTACGGCACCTGCTCCACCGGGAACTCGATGTCCCCGAAGGGCGACAACGAACCCTGCACGGGACTGGCGAGCTCGCTGACCGGATGTTCACCGTCGGGCAGCTGCGGCCACGACGGATCGATGCGGCCCTGCGGGAGCGACTTGGCCACTGTGTCCTCCTCGTGGACGGGCGATCCGTGATGATCGAGGCCCAGAGTACCGGGCCGTCCGCGGTCGGGGACGGGACGACCCACACGGACGGGGCGACTACCGTGGAGGAGATGCCCACCCCGCTGGTCGATCGGCTGCGCGCCCAGGACGACGAGATGCTCGCCGCCCTGCTGCGGCTGCGTCCCGACCTGGCGGTGCCGCCCCCCGCCGATCTGACCGTGCTGGCCACCCGCGCCGGTGTCCGGGCTTCGGTGCACCGGGCGTGCGACGAGCTGGACACCGTCACGCTCGCCGTGCTGGAGGCCCTCGTGGTCGCGGACGCCGACAACGTGCCGGTGCCGCGCGCCGAGGTGGCGCGCCTGCTCGGGCCCGACATGCCCGCTGCGGAGCTCAGCGCGTCGTTGGGGGCCCTGCGTGAGCGTGCACTGGCATGGGGGCCGGACGGGGCGATCTCGCGCGTGCCGGCCGCGCGCGAGGGCCTGCCCCGGCACCCCGGCGGGC
The DNA here is from genome assembly GCA_026785945.1 of Pseudonocardia sp. Lineage (GTDB taxonomy): Bacteria > Actinomycetota > Actinomycetes > Mycobacteriales > Pseudonocardiaceae > Pseudonocardia. Next base: position 8,225 of record JAJAZD010000244.1, read on the forward strand.
TCGGTCGCCGCGCGACGGGTCCGGCCGCATCCGTCGCGCTTCCCGAGCTCGTGGCCGCGGTGGACCCCGAGGAGCGCCGCGTACTCGACGCGCTCGCGGCCGGGCCGCCGATCGGCCGCAGCCGGGGCGGCTCGAACCCGGAGAGCCCGGTGGGCCGGCTGCTCGCCCGCGGGTTGCTGTTGCGGGTCGACCCGGAGACCGTGGAGCTGCCACGACAGGTCGGCCTCGCCCTCCGTGGGGACCGGCCCCTCGGCGCCGTCGCCGTCAGCCCTCCCGACCTCGGCACCCGGGATCGCGGCGCCGACGTCGTGGACCGCACAGCCGGCGGCGCGGCGCTGGGCCTGCTCCGCCAGGTCGAGCTGCTCCTCGCGGCATGGGGTCGTGTACCGCCGCCGATGCTCAGGTCCGGCGGGCTCGGGGTGCGGGAGCTGCGCCGGGCCGCGAAGGACATGGACGCCGACGAGACGACCGCTGCGCTGCTCGTCGAGCTCGCGGTCGGCGCTGATCTGGTGGGTCCGAGCGTCGGGGCGGTGCCGGAGTGGGTACCGACCACGAACACCGACGTCTGGCGCGTGGGCGGGCCCGAGGTGCGCTGGTCGTCGCTGGCCCGCGCCTGGCTCGACCTGCCGCGCCTGCCCGGCCTGGTCGGGCGCAAGGACGATGCGGGCCGCCCCGTGTCCGCTCTGTCCGACGGCGTGCGCCGCCCGCTCGCACCACGCGACCGCCGCCGCGTCCTCGCCGGGCTCGCCGAGCTCCCGCCCGGCA